>JBGVTJ010000149.1:0-14063 GCA_041862515.1 Thermodesulfobacteriota bacterium
TCTTGTCCCAAAAAGGAACCACGAAAGACTAAGGAAAAAGGAGCAATAGATGAATTTGAATGAGTTAAAAAAGAAAAAGATCGGAGAACTCACCGAAATCGCCAAAGAGCTCAAGGTAGAAGGTGCTAGCGGTATGGTGAAGCAGGAACTCATTTTCTCGCTTTTGCAGGCTCAAACGGCAAAAAACGGTTTGATTTACGGAGAGGGAGTACTGGAAATTCTTCCCGATGGGTTTGGGTTTTTACGGGCCCCCGACTATAGCTATTTACCTGGCCCTGATGATATCTATATTTCGCCTTCCCAGATACGTCGATTCAACCTGAGAACGGGCGACACGGTATCGGGACAGATTAGACCGCCAAAGGACACGGAAAGATATTTTGCAATGCTCAAGGTTGAGGGTGTCAATTTCGAAAATCCAGAGGTGGCGAGGGAGAAGATTATTTTCGACAATTTGACCCCCCTATATCCTGAAGAGAGGATTCAACAGGAGGTGAATGACCCGGAAAACCTTTCGGCGAGGGTAATGGACCTGCTTACCCCAATTGGCAAAGGGCAACGGGGATTAATTGTTGCGCCGCCGAGGACGGGGAAAACGATGCTCTTGCAGAGTATTGCCAACAGCATTACCACGAATCATCCCGAGATCATCTTGATCGTGTTGCTTATCGATGAGAGACCAGAGGAAGTGACCGATATGGAGCGATCGGTGAAAGGTGAGGTGATTAGCTCGACTTTCGATGAACCGGCCCAGAGACATGTCCAAGTGGCGGATATGGTCATTGAGAAGGGAAAGAGATTGGTTGAACATCATAAGGATGTGGTAATCCTCTTGGATAGTATAACGAGATTGGCAAGGGCACATAATGCCGTTGTTCCCCCCAGCGGGAAGGTCCTTTCTGGTGGAGTTGATTCCAATGCCCTTCACCGGCCGAAGCGTTTCTTTGGAGCTGCAAGAAATATCGAGGAAGGCGGCAGTTTGACGATTATTGCGACTGCCCTAATCGATACGGGAAGCCGGATGGATGAGGTTATCTTTGAGGAGTTTAAGGGAACGGGTAATATGGAGATCAACCTGGACAGGCGATTGGTTGACCGGCGGGTTTTTCCTGCCATCGACATTCAACGCTCGGGAACGAGGAAGGAAGAGCTGCTCCTAGATGAAAACGATCTGAATAGAATTTGGCTTTTGCGAAAGGTGCTTCAACCGATGAATACCGTGGAGAGCATGGAGTTTCTGCAGGAGAAGATGAGGGATACTCGGAGCAATAGGGAGTTTCTTGATTCCATGAACCAATAGGGCGTTGAGTCGCGGAAAGGGTTGAAATAAGCGACACATGTGATAGGTTAAGGGTATTTCATTTCCATATGGAGGATGAGGATGAAGAAGGAGATTCACCCAAATTTATTCAAGACCAGTATACGCTGCGCGTGCGGAGCTACCTTTGAAACTATGAGTACCAAGGAGAAGATTAGGGTCGAGATCTGTTCCCAATGCAATCCTTTCTTTACGGGGAAGCAGAAATTCCTGGATTCCGCGGGGAGGATCGAGAAGTTCGAGAAGAAATATGCAAATGCACGGGAGAAAAAACCGAGGAAGAGCGGATAAGTTTTATCTTGAAGAAGGGGGTTGGATAATCCACCTGCTCGATTCTTTTCTGAAACGCTTCAGAATCGATTCGTCGGCGGAGGGCAATATCCCGATAAAGGGCAGACCTTACCATTGCGGTACACAACCCGATGGTGAAATGTCCTTGCGATGGAGCGGAAATAATGGAACAAATGCTTGAAGAGGTCGAGCAACGTTTTGCTGAATTGGATCGGATGTTAGGCGACCCAGAGATTACCAAGGACCAGAAAACGCTTCATAAGATCGCGAAAGAACACGCCGATCTGAGGAAGGTGGTAGATCTCTATCGGAAATTGAAGAGACTGGAGGCAGAGATCGAGGAGAACAGACACCTACTCTCTGAAGAGGATGAAGAGATCAGGAAATTGGCAAAGGAGGAGATCAACTACCTGGCCCAGGAGAGGGAGAGGGTGGAGCGGGAATTAAAGAACTCCCTGATACCGAAGGACCCCACTGATGAGAAGAATATACTTCTCGAGATTCGCGCGGGAACAGGAGGAAATGAGGCTGGCCTATTCGCCGCCGATATGTTTCGCATGTATGGTAAATTTGCTGAGATTAACGGGTGGAGAGTTGATATCCTCAGCCGAAATTTTACCGGAGTCGGAGGATTCAAGGAGATTATTGCCTTGATTGAAGGACATGGGGTCTATAGTAAGCTGAAGTTCGAAAGCGGTGTCCATCGCGTGCAGAGGATTCCTGAGACGGAATCCCAGGGGAGGATACATACCTCAGCGGTTACAGTTGCTGTCTTACCAGAAGCCGAGGAGATCGAGGTTGAGATTGATCCGGATGACTTGAGGGTAGATGTATTTCGCTCTTCTGGTCCCGGAGGACAGAGCGTCAACACAACGGACTCGGCGGTTCGGATAACCCATATTCCCACCGGGGTGGTGGTAACGTGTCAAGACGAGAAATCGCAACACAAGAATAAGGCCAAGGCGATGAAGGTGTTAAGGGCTAAACTCCTCGATAAGCTCGAGAGGGAACAGCGCAAGGAAATATCGGAGAAGAGGAGGAGCCTCGTGGGAAGTGGCGATCGATCCGAGCGTATCAGGACGTATAACTTTCCCCAGGGAAGGGTGACGGATCATCGGATTGGGTTAACCTTGTACAAGCTGGAAGAGATCATGGAAGGTCATCTCCAGGAACTGATAGGATCTCTCAACGCGCACTACCAAGCGGAAGCCCTTCGGGGTCACCAGGCGGAGAGGTAACCGATTTCAAAATCTGAGACCTTCAGATTACCCCCCTCATTTATTGATAAACACGTTCCCATCATGTCAGAAATCGAGCCGACTATTTCAGGGGCATTGGATTGGGGAACCTGGGTGCTCAGGGAGAGAGGCATCGAAAGCCCCCGACTGAATGCAGAGCTTCTCTTGAGAAAAGTCCTGGAGATCGATCAGGTGCAGGTATATCTTTGCTCCGATCGGATCTTAACGCAGCGCCAGTTCACTTCCTATAAGTCCCTGATCAATAAGAGAATCAAGGGTGAACCGGTCCAGTATATTCTCGGTAGTCGAGAATTCTGGTCGTTAGACCTGAGAATAACACCTGAGGTCCTCATCCCGAGGCCTGAAACGGAGTTACTGGTGGAGGAGACCCTGAAGATATTCAGAGATGAGAGAAACCTCACACTCCGTTTCATGGAGGTGGGGACAGGAAGTGGGGCGATTGCCATTGCTTTGGCAAAAGAGCTACAGGGGTGTTTTATCTTGGCAGAAGATATATCTTGGAGAGCGATTCTCGTTGCGAAGGAGAATGCCAGGATTCAGAGGGTCTCGGAGAATATCCGTTTTTTGGTTGGGGATCTTTTTCCTCCCCTCAAGGAGGGCAGATCCCTTTTCGATTTGATCCTATCCAACCCACCCTATGTCCCAAGCTCACAGATAGGAACCTTACCCAGAGAGATAGCGGAATTCGAACCCAGGATCGCGTTGGATGGTGGTCTCGATGGACTCGAATTCTTCAGGAGAATAGTCACGGGATCTGGATCATTTCTCAAGGATGGGGGATGGCTGATGTTGGAATTTGGTGAAGGGCAAGGCGAAGCTGTTGCGGGGATGATTCGGAATGCCGGGTATTTCGCGCCCCCTAACATCATTAAGGATCACTCGGGAGTGGATAGGGTTATTCGGGCTCGCAAGGGATGAAGGAGGCGTGATTAAAGGGGGGTTAGGTTTTGGATAAGATCGTCATTGAGGGTGGGGAGAGATTAGTAGGAGAGGTAATCGTAAGCGGATCCAAGAATGCAGTCTTACCCATTTTTGCATCGAGTCTACTCGCAGAGGGGGAGAGTCAATTTCACGGGGTCCCTGATCTCAGGGACGTTAAGACCATATGCCAAGTTCTCAAAAATTTGGGGGTGAAAATTGGGCGAGACCAGAGAGGGACTTATCTCCTCGATGGTACGCAGCTCGCAGGACACGAAGCCCCCTACAACCTGGTTAGGACTATGAGGGCCTCAATACTGGTACTGGGCCCATTGGTCGCCAGGGCGAAAAGAGCTGTTATATCGCTGCCCGGAGGGTGTGCTATCGGAGCCCGGCCCGTCAACCTCCATCTAAAGGGCTTGCAAAAACTGGGGGCGGAAATTCAATTGAGACATGGGTATATTGAGGCAAAGACAAAGGGATTGAGGGGTGCGAACATTTACCTCGACGTTCCAACGGTAACGGGAACGGAGAATCTGATGATGGCAGCCGCCCTGGCTAAGGGGGAAACCGTGATCGAAAATTGCGCCGCGGAACCGGAGGTAGTAGAATTGGCCAAGGTGCTCAATAAGATGGGCGCCAAGATTTCAGGGGCTGGATCAAATATCATAAGGATAAGGGGTGTAAAAAGGTTGACGGCAACGGAACACATTGTCATCCCTGATCGAATTGAAGCGGGAACGTTTATGATAGCTGCCGGGGTTACCAAAGGGAATATCCATATCCGAAACTGCAACCTGGACCATATGGAAGCCGTAGCCAATAAATTGAGAGAAGCCGGCATGGAAATCCTTCGAGAGGATGATGGGACGAGGGCGATTGGAAATAAAAGGGTTAAGAGCGTCGATATTAAAACCCTCCCCTACCCGGGTTTTCCCACAGATATGCAGGCCCAGATTATGGTCCTTATGACATTAGCTAAGGGATTGAGCGTGATCTCCGAAACAATTTTCGAGAACCGATTCATCCACGTGAGTGAACTCAAGAGAATGGGGGCGGACATCAAGGTTGAGCGAAACAGGGCTATCATCAACGGGGTTAAGGGCCTTAGCGGTGCCCCAGTGATGGCCACTGACTTGAGGGCAAGTGCTTCATTAGTCCTGGCCGGTTTGGCAGCCGAGGGGAAAACAGAGGTTTCCCGCGTTTACCACTTAGATAGGGGGTATGAGAAGTTGGAGGAGAAACTAGCAAGCCTAGGGGCTCATATCAGGAGGGTTAAGGCATAAATGAGGATACTCCGGGTTGGTAACAAGAACTTCGAGAACCAGTTCGAAATGCTGATCAGTCGGGGGAGGGAAGACCTCGAGGGGGTGGAACGATTAGTCGGCAGCATTCTACAAAGGGTGAAGGCAAAAGGGGATGAGGCGGTTCTCGAATATACGAGGCGTTTTGATGGCATGGATCTTTCGTCTTCCCAGCTCCAGGTCTCCCGAGAGGAGATCGAAGAGGCCTATGAGAAGATTCCAAAGGATGATTTAGACGCGCTGAAACTGGCCTCAGAACGCATTGCATCCTTCCACCGAAGGCAGTTAGTGAACTCTTGGTTTGAATCAACAGCAGATGGCGTAGTACTGGGCCAGCTCGTAACCCCTCTTAAACGAATAGGGGCTTACATCCCGGGAGGAGAAAATCCCTATCCTTCCACCGTATTAATGACTCTCATTCCCGCAAAAATAGCGGGCGTTAGCGAATTGATTGTGACTTCTCCAATCTATGGAGGCAGAGGAAGTGCCCATGTATTAGCGGCAGCGAGATTAGCTGGGGCTACCTCAATCTTCAGGATCGGAGGGGCCCAGGGTGTGGGGGCCCTTGCCTATGGTACGGAATCCATCCCAAAGGTAGACAAGATAGTGGGGCCGGGAAATGTCTATGTAGCCACGGCCAAGAAGATGGTCTTTGGTGAAGTGGGAATAGATATGGTAGCGGGGCCAAGCGAAATCTGTATTTTTTCGGACGGACGTACTGCCCCTTCCTGTGTGGCCGCAGACCTGCTTTCCCAAGGGGAGCACGATGAGAGGGCACTTTTGGTTTTGATTGTCCTATCGGAGGCTTATGCTCGCGCTGTCAGTACTGAGGTTGAGAAACAGTTGGGGGGATTGAAGAACAAGGAGGTGGTGGAACGATCATTGAGTAGTCATGGTGCCATCGTGATCGCGCGGAATTTTGATGAAGCCATCGACCTCATCAATGAAGTAGCCCCCGAACACCTTGAGGTCATGGTGGAGACTCCATGGGATCTGTTGGGCAGAGTTCGCAATGCGGGGGCAATATTTTTAGGTTCCTTCACCCCTGAGACGGTAGGGGATTACCTGGCGGGGACAAATCATGTTCTGCCGACCGGAGGGACATCACGCTTTTCTTCTCCCTTAGGTGTCGAGGATTTCTTGAAAAAATCTAATATCATTTCCTTCACCAAAGAGGCATTATTGGATTTCAAGACACATCTTCTCAAAATGGCAGCCATGGAGGGGTTGGATGCCCATGCAAGGGCCGTGGAGATGAGATTTTTGGAGAAAAAGCGGTAAGACGAGAGGGAAGATTCGGGCAAGAAGCCGATTAAGGAGGAGGGATGGGCAGGAAGGGAGAGATTACCAGGAAAACTGAGGAGACGAGGATCACCCTCAGGCTTGACCTCGATGGCTCGGGCGAGTATTTCATCTCTACGGGGATTCCCTTTTTCGACCATATGCTGAGCTTATTGGCCATGCATGGGTTTTTCGACCTTCACATCGAAGCCGAAGGCGATATTGGGGTTGATTTTCACCACACCGTGGAGGATGTCGGGATATGCCTGGGGGATGGATTAAAAGAAGCCATAGGTGATGGGAAGGGAATGCGAAGGTACGGGATGGCTATCATTCCCATGGACGAAACCTTGGTCTCCGTGGCACTGGATTTGTCAAGGAGGCCCCACTTGGTCTATAACCCGGGTGTGAGGAAAAGGAGGGTGGGCTTGTTCGATTTGGATTTGATCGAGGAATTCTATAGGGCCTTTACAAACCACGGTGGCATCACCCTCCACATAAACACCATGTATGGGAAGAATAGTCACCACATTATCGAGGCGATTTTCAAAGGGGTCGGAAGGGCTTTAGATATGGCCAGTTCGCTCGATCAAAGGGCAACGGGAGTGATGTCGACAAAAGGGAGGTTTTAGGGAAAGGGATAAGATATGGGAGGAAGGAAGGGCCTAAGAGCAATCGCATGGATTTTTCTCTCCCTCTGCTTGTCCTCAGGGTGCACGAAGTACGCATTACTGGTTGAAAGGCTCGTCCGATCGGTCGCGGTGATTCCATTCTTCATAGGGATCCCCTCGGGAGAGGGGGAAAAATTTATCCGAGACCCCATCAGTGGTCGCTCGTTTGTGGCCGGTGAAATTGCCCCCAATGCGCGGAGGGACCTGACGGATCTCATATACCGGAAATTGGGGGACTTCTCCCAACTTGAGATCGTCCCCTTAAATGAAGTAAATAAGGCAATGAAAAGGGAGGATTTTGAAAGGGATCCCATGGCCTCAGCGCTGAAGATAGGGGAAGCACTTGGGGTAGACGGGGTTGTATTGGGATGGGGGTTTCGATACGAGGAGCGAATTGGGGGCGCCTTTTCCGTGCAACGTCCTGCCTCGGTTTCCTTTGTCATTCATTTAGTTAGCGTAAAAGAGGGCTCTGTTCTTTGGAGTGGTCGATTTCAGGAGACCCAGCAGCCCTTAAGTGAAGACATACGGAGGTTCGTATCCTTTTTGCGCAGGAGGGGAACTTGGCGAAAGGCGAAAGGTTTGGCCAGCGTGGGGATGGATGAAGTATTGGTTTCCTTTCCGGCCTCGAGAGAAATGCCGGAAGGAGAGAGGGAATAATGGACATCATTCCGGCCATCGATCTTAAGGGGGGTAAATGTGTTCGCCTTTTTCAGGGGAGACCGGATCGGGGGACAGTTTTTTCGGATCGGCCTTGGGAGGTAGCCCGAAGATGGGAAGATGAAGGAGCAGGGAGGTTACATGTGGTAGATTTGGACGGGGCCTTTTTCGGGAAGCCGATCCATGAGAGGGAAATCGAACGGATCGTAACATCGGTAGGCATCCCCATACAGATAGGAGGAGGGGTGAGAACCTTGGAGGCGATGGAGCGGTATTTTTCCATAGGGGTGGATCGTATTGTCTTGGGGACCATCGCCCAACGATTCCCGGATTTTGTGAGGCAAGCCTGCTCCGCATTTTCGTCGAAGATTATTGCCAGTATCGATGCAAAAAATGGGAGGGTGGCTGTTGAGGGATGGAGGGAAATAACATCAGTTGAGGTAATTCCCTTGGCCCATCGTTTAGAGGGGGAAGGTGTTGAGGCCATTGTGTTTACGGATATTGGACGGGATGGGACCGAAAGGGGGGTTAATCTCAAACAGATACGAAGACTTGCTGAATCCGTAGATATTCGCGTGATTGCAGCGGGGGGAATCTCGGATCTAAGGGACATTGAGGCGCTGATAAAAATGGAGCCGCTCGGAGTGGCAGGTGTGATCATAGGAAAGGCCCTCTATTCAGGCGGTGTTCGTCTCAGGGAGGCTTTAGCGCTGTCACGGGGCGAAGTGCCTTCGGAAAGCAACGGATCCCCGTAAGGGGCGATATTGAAAAGGACAGTCATCTTCTTGGCTACTGGGTGTTTTGCCGGCTACGCTCCATTAGCCCCGGGAACAGCAGGAACACTGGCGGCGATTCCTCTCTATTTTTTCCTCTCCCGTCTCTCTCCCCTTTACTACGTGGTTATCGTGTTAGGTTCGATATATGTTGCAATATGGGCATCGGATCGTGCTGAGGTGTTCCTTCAATCCAGGGATTGCAGACATATCGTCATTGATGAGATGGTTGGGTTTCTCGTGGCCATGTTCATGATTCCCTCCTCGGTGAAGAATATCCTGCTGGGTTTTTTCCTGTTCCGTGCCTTCGATATAATCAAGCCCTTCCCCATAAGGGCCCTCGAGGAGAGGGTGAGGGGGGGATATGGAGTGGTCCTGGACGATATTGTCGCAGGTATTTACACCAATCTCATCATTCATCTTCTCCTCTTTGGGATACTCAAAGGGGGATAGGGCAATGAAGGAAGACTGGAGGCCGGAGGAGAAAATCGGCGCTCTCTTAAGGCAGAGAAAAGCTACCTTCTCGGTGGCTGAATCGTGTACAGGGGGATTGATCGCCCATCGAATAACCAACGTATCGGGGAGTTCAGATTATTTTGAGATGGGAATTGTGAGCTATACCAATCGGAGCAAAGTGGAGCTTTTAGGCGTCCCCGAGAAAGATATCGATCTTTATGGAGCAGTGAGTTATCCGGTGGCGGAAAAGATGGCTCAGGGTATTCGTTTAAAGGCTAAAACGGACATTGGTTTGGCTATCACAGGAATCGCCGGCCCCCTTGGGGGTAGTCCTGCGACGCCAGTGGGAACCGTCTTTATCGGCCTAGATCACGAAGGGGGAACGGAAGTCAGGCAATTCCATTTTGAGGGTGATCGAAAGTAGATTAAGGAAAAGGCCTCCCAGAAAGGCCTCGAGATGCTCATGGACCATCTCATGGGAAAGAATACGAGCAAATACTAAATTCCAAACTCTAAACCAATTCAAATGCCCCAATCCCTAAAGGGAAATGCTAAACACAAAGTACTAAACCCTAAACAAATACAAAGCACTAATGATCAAATGACCAAAACGTTTAGGATTTACTATCTGTTTGAATTAAGCGCACCTATTTGACACGCTACAGATAATCCTTATTACAATTCCTTTCTCACGATGATCGAACGTATCCACGATTTCCAACTGCTTTCTCGCTGTCATGCTATGATCGAGGAGATACGGGGAGACCCTCATCCGAGGATACACCTTGTCTCGAGATCCAGAGAGGTAGCGGAAAGGACGGCAAAAGCGGTTGGGGTTTTTCCCTCCTCCTTCAACCCCATCACCAAAGGACATGTGGCGATTCTCCGGGAGGCACCTAAGATCAGGGCCTTTCAGGAGATTATGCTGGTTTTGGATACTCAGGCGATGGACAAGGAGATTTTGGGGGCTATCCTGGCGGATAGGCTCTTGATGTTGCGGGTCCTCTTCGAAGATCGCCCCGGATTCTCCATTGGAGTGAGCAATCGAGGCCTTTTTTTGGCGAAGGTGGCGGTATTGAGGGAGATGTACCCGAAGGGAACGGATATAACCTTCATAGTGGGTTATGACACACTGGCAAGGGTGTTTGACTCAAAATACTATGAAGATCGGGAAGGGGCATTGGATCGGCTCTTCGCATCCGTTACTTTTATGGTGGCCAATCGGGGAGATAACGGGAGGGAAGCCATCCGGCGGTTAATGGCTTCGGTGGAGAACAGAAGGTTTGAGGAGAGGGTTCATTTCTTCGAAATACCCAATCATCTGGCCCGAATCTCGTCAAACCGAGTGCGCCAAAGGGTAATGGAGGGGAAACCCTTCGGTCGGCTCGTGCCGGCACAGGTAAGGGAATTTATTGAAAAGGTGAAGCTCTATAACGCAGATGTGGAAATAGGTCCCCAGGGCCAGAGGGTGAACCTCTATGACCTGAGGACTCAGGTCCTTTGCCGATTACACGGCCTCTATCCAGGGGGAGGGGTCGAAATCGATATCGGGGAAATAGTTGATACGGTGGTTGAGGGGGTGAGGAGAGGTCAGATGCTCGAGACATTGTTGGACTCCCTCCCTCAGTACATCCCTGGGGATAAAAAATCAGATGGATTTGAAGATATGCTTTGATTTTTTCTCAAGAAATAGTAGGATAAAACCCCGGACGGAGGAAACAATCACGAGAGGAAATTCCTCTCGTGAAAGATCGTTCTTATGGGAGGACGGAAGCTATGAAGTTGCAAAAGTTTGAAGGTTGTTGGACAGCAATGGTCACACCGTTCGATGAATCGGGGAGGCTTGATCTGGAGGGATTGAGAACGAATGTACGTTTTCAGATAAGTCAAGGAGCCAAATTGGTCCCGACAGGAACAACGGGAGAATCCCCCACACTGGACTGGAAAGGGCACGATACCGTCATCGCGGAGGTAGTGAGGCTGGCAAAGGGTGAGACCTTCATCATGGGGGGGACGGGCAGCAATTCAACGAAAGAGGCCTTGAGGGCGACGAGACATGCCCAGGAGGTCGGCGCTGATGCCGTTTTGCTGGTCGATTGCTACTATAACGGGCCCTCATCTCTGGAGCTTCGGACTCAGTATCATGGGGTCATCGCCAAGGAATTTCCCGACCTGTTCGTTACTCCCTATATTATTCCCGGTCGCACCGGAACCCAAATGGAAGTGGAGGATGTAGCAATCCTCCATAGACAGTTCAAAAACGTACGCGCCGTAAAGGAGGCAACGGGAGATCTGGAGAGAATGGCCAAGACGAGGGTTCTCTTGGGAAACGATTTCGACATTCTCTCCGGGGATGACGATATGACCTTTGAGATGATGACGCGCCATGACATATCGGCATCGGGGGTTGTCTCGGTGATTTCCAACATCGTACCCGGGGCCATAAGTGAGATGACGAGGGCCATCCTGGGGGGCGAAGAGGATAAGGCGACGCAGTTAAAGGAGGCATTGGACCCCCTCTTTAAGATCGTCACGGTGAAGACCGTGGAAGAGTATGAGGGGTTTACCGTTCCCTGCAAATTTAGGAATCCCGTGCCCATCAAGACGCTGATGAGGGGTTTAGGTCTGCCCTCGGGGCCGTGCCGGCCCCCGTTGGGAAAGATGACACCGAAGGGGATGGAAGCAGTCCGGGGGGCCATCAAGGCCGTCTACGAGAGAAATAAGGAGATCTTGATGCCCATCCAGGATTACTACAAGGTGAACCTGAAGGAGCGAATCGACAACGATGAGTATTGGCAGTAAAGGGGAAAACCTGGGTTGCTCAAGCATGCACAGGTGATGGAGTCGGGTAAATGCTAGGGGGAACTCGGGCGGAGAGGGTCTCGGTTACCCCCGTGATCATGGGAAGGCCTTTTACCTCCCTTTCAAAGAGGGGGATCTCACCACAGACATCGTCAAGGGGCTGGACGAATTCCTTTCTGGCGATTCAGTTGAAAATGGAGGTGACGAGAGTGATCAGATAGCTGGCCAAAGTAGGTTAAATCAGGCAGGTAGACCGGCAGCCTTGAGGGTATTCTTGATCACCATGTCTTCTGGTGGATCTCTTTCTGATATCCCTTGATTCTGTGATTCGGCATCGATTTCTTGGGCCTGACTTTTGGCATGATCTCAGCGTCTCCTTTTCCGAAAACGGGGGTGAGGGTTACCAAAATCGCGTGAATAGGCCCGGCAAATATTATGTCATAGGCTGATACGTCTATTTTTCGATTTTTTGTTTGACATTATTTTCACTTTTACTATACTGTAACCTGAAAAAGTGGTAGCGGGGCGAAGATCGAATCACGGTGGAACGGTTGAACTTACGACACCGGTTCCCAATAAAGGAGATTGACCATGACCGAACAGAAAGAGAAAAAAGAAGGAATTTTGAAGAGATTTACAACGGCTGCCAGGGAGGTCATGTACGGGATGGCCGCCCACGACACCGCCCGACTTGCCCTAAAGACCCGCGGGAGCATGGAGCATCTGTTCATCTTGATCACCATGGGTGATCTCCTGGGAGTGCCGATCCTGCCTCCCTATTATTCCTTACGCCTTCTTCCCTACGTGGTTCCTCAGGTAAAGACCTGGAAGCGCAGGATGCTCCGGGAAAGGGACCTCACGGATGCACTTGCATAAGAAACGCGAATTCGCTCGGGTATAGCAATTAACTCATACCGGTAACCACTTGAGTCACCCCTAGAAAGGAGGTTTACTATTTCACTCACCGACATTTTCACCAAATACCCTGACCGACGGTACATCATGTTTGGAGGGAAAGGAGGCCTAGGGAAGACCACTTTCTCTGCGGCTACGGCCTATCATCTGGCCAAGCAGGGGCATCGCGTGCTTGTTTTTTCCGTGGACCCCCAGGCTTCCCTGACCGATATCTTCGAGCGCGACATCTTCGGCAAGGGGGCTGTGGAGATCATGCCAAACCTTTATGCCCAGGAGATCGACGCTGACCGAAGGATCAAAGAATACCAGGAAGAGATCCGGCAGAAGATCTTCGACATGTATGGTCTGCCCACGATCCCGGACGAGATCGAGAGCTATATCCAGGCCGCGGCTGCCGAGCCGGCCATGGAGGAAAGCGCGATATTCGATCAGGTGGTCGATATCGTCGTCAAAGGGGGTTACGATTACTACATCTACGATCTCGTTCCCCTGGGCCACGCCCTCTACTATCTGAGCATGGCCTCGGTATACGACGTCTGGATCGACAAGATCACCCAACTTCGAGAGGAGATGCGGGAATACGATCAGGTGGCCGCAATCGCGAGACGGGAGAAAGAATTGGACGAAGATCGGATCCTCAAGGAGCTCCTGTACATCAAGGACCGGATCAACAGGTCCTCCAGTATCCTGACGGACAAGGAGAAGACTGCCTTCTTCTTCGTCCTGGTGGCAGAGGAGATGATCATTAAGGACACCCAGCAGGCAGCCCATCTCTTCGCCAAGTTCGACGTTCCGTTGAGCGGGTATATCGTCAATCGCGTTATTCCCCCCGAGTTGAAAGGAGAAGAGATTCCCGCGTATCTCCTTCACCGCATCGAGATGCAGGAGAAGTATCTGGACGTTATCCAACGGACTTTCGGCCAAGAAATTTTGGCCTTCGTCCCGGAGATGGAGCGGGACATCACCGGATTGCCCATGATCGAGAAGGTGGCCCAGGCCATGTTCGGCGACGGGAGGTAAAAAATGGGCACGATCACGCAGAGCACGAGGCAATTTGTAGAAGCTAATCTGGACCTCAAGTACGTCTTTTTTGGGGGAAAGGGAGGGGTCGGGAAGACGATCATGGCCGGAGCGGCGGCCCTCTGGTTTGCTCAACAAGGGAAAAAAACGCTTCTGGCCTCCACCAATCCCGTCCACAGCCTGAGCAACCTCCTGAATCAGGACGTCTTCGGCAAGCCGGTGCTGGTCAGCGATCAGGAACGTTGTTACGCCCTCGAGATTGACACCAGAGACACTATCGAGCGCTCCAAGAACGAGATTCGCGAAAAGATCGACTGGTTCTTGAAGTTCGCGGACATCAGGGTGAAAGCCGAGGAGTTCGTGGAATCCGCAACCATGAACCCCGCATTCGAGGAGTC
>JBGVTJ010000150.1:0-8366 GCA_041862515.1 Thermodesulfobacteriota bacterium
TTCGGCTGAGCCCTTCGGTCTGCCCTCGGCCTTGAGACATGTCGACGAGCCCCTCGGCCTGAGCTCGGGTCGAAGGCTCATGTCGAGTCGCTCACTGCCGAAAGGCTCAGGGTCGAAGACTCAGGACGAAGCCCTTCGACTTCGCTCAGGACAAGCTCTGCTCACCCTCGATGGGTACCCCAGTTCTCAAACAGATTACGCTCAGGGACAACGGAGTCCCCCAGAAACTCAAAAAAATTAGATTTTATTGAATTGTGGAAAAAGGAGAGATACTCTAAAATATTTCAAAAAGGAAAAGCATCTAGACTGGGGGGGCCTTGTCCCCATAGAGAATGATTGAGGTCTGATATGGGCAGCGAATCCCTCAATGATTGTTTATTGGATAGCTTCTTAATACGAGGGAAAAGGAAAGCGATAAGTTTCCTCCGTAAAGGCATGCTGGAGACTGAGATTTCCTATCGAGCATTGAATCAGGATTCTAACCGAATGGCCAATACTTTCCTCAATTTAGGAGTGAGAAAAGGGGACAGGGTACTCCTCTATCTCCGGAAATCCCTCGTTTTTATCGTTGCCCATCTTGGACTTCAAAAGATAGGAGCTATTGGAGTCCCCTTGAATCCGGGGTTTAAGAAATCGGAAATGGTATATCTCCTCGAGGATACAGAGCCAAAATTGGTGGTATCAGGATCTGAACAGGAGGCCATAGTAAAGGAAATAAACCCCCGGCTAGCCACCGTTGTAATTGCCATTGAAAGGCCTTACCAGGATCTCGATTTCTTTCGTTCCTCCCCGGATACTATGCCCAAAATAGAAATCGGACCGGAGGATATGGGACTCATTATCTATACATCAGGAACAACGGGAAAACCCAAAGGGGCTATCCTTACCCAGAAGAATCTCTTCTATGATGCAAGAAATATAATAAAGATATGGGAGATAGGAGAATCTGACGTACTGTGTCATGCGCTTCCCCTGTTTCATGTCCACGGACTCTGTTTTGCGCTCCATACCGCATTAATTGCTGGATCCCATGTGGTCATGCTCGATCAATTTTCTCCGGAAACGGTTATCAACGTGCTGACGAAAAAAGAGGGGGAATATGTATGTACGCTCTTTATGGGCGTCCCTTCTATGTATGGGAAGATGATGGACTATGTCCAAGAAAAGATCATGGACTTCGAGCATATCCGCTTATGGACGTCCGGATCTGCGGCGCTTCTTCCCAGGGATTTTGAGAAGATAAAGCGGATATTCGGCAAGGAGCCCGTGGAAAGGGAGGGCATGTCGGAGACCGGGATGAATTTTTCTAATCCGCTAAGGGGGGTGAGAAAACCTGGGTCCATCGGGTTACCTCTGCCAGATCTTCAGGTGAGGATTGTAGACCCTGAGAAATTTGTAGATGTGGTTCCGGGTCAAACTGGCGAAATCTGGCTAAAGGGTCCCGCCATCACCCCGGGTTACTGGCGTAAGCAGGAAGAGACGGCCAAGGCATTTGAAAACGGCTGGTTTAGGACTGGTGATCTTGGGAGAACCGATGAGGACGGATACTATTATCTGACGGACCGCTTAAAGAATATTATCATCTCGGGAGGCGAAAATATCTCCCCAAAGGAGGTAGAGGCGGTTATCAACCAGTTTGATGGTGTGGTTGAATCCTCTGTGGTAGGTATCCCGGATGAGAAATGGGGAGAAAAGGTGGTTGCGGCCGTTGTCACGAAACCTGGCTCCAGGGTCAAACCGCAGGAGATTCAAGAGTTCTGTAAGGAGCATCTCCACAACTGGAAGTGTCCCAAGGAAATCGTCTTTCTTGAAGAGTTACCCAAAAATAGAATGGGGAAGGTATTGAGAGACGAGGTAAAAAGTTTTTTAAACCGCTGAAAGACAGAGAAAACCCCAAAGCCGGTATCCCCCGTTATGGAAATCCTCGGCAATTTTTTTGGTTTCGATCTTCCTATCGCGCTCACCATGAATAACCGATGAGGGTTCAGATATCCGTGCACACTCTCTATCTATAAAAATTTCTTCTACCCCTTGGTAGTAACGAGGGCTTCACACACTGCATCCGTCACCTGCCCAGTGGTTGCGGTTCCGCCCAGATCCGGTGTAAGCACGTCGCCAGCCGATGTCACGCGTTCTATCGCCCCCAAGAGTCTGGCTGTTGCATCAGCTTCGCCGAGATTCTCTAACATCATCGCTGCCGTCAAGAATGCGGCGATTGGGTTAGCAATACCTTTACCCGCTATGTCGGGGGCTGACCCGTGAATTGGTTCGAACATCGAGGGGAAGGTGCCCTCGGGATTGAGGTTAGCGGACGGTGCGGTGCCGAGACTGCCGGATAGAGCCGCCGCCAGATCGCTCAGGATATCGGCGTGCAGGTTGGTCGCCACCAGAACGTCCAGAGTCTTGGGCTTGAGAACCATGCGGGTTGTGATAGCATCAACCAATTCCTTGTCAATCGTAACACCAGGGTAATCCTCAGCGACTTCGTTGAAAATTTCATCCCACAAGACCATACCGTAACGCTGGGCATTAGATTTGGTCACAAGGGTCAAGTGGCGGCGCGGTCGTGCGGCCGCCAGCTTGAAGGCGAAACGCATGATCCTGGTCACCCCGGCGCGAGTGAATACCCCGGCATCCATGGCAACCTCTTCGGGCATACCACGGTGGCTCCGACCGCCAAAACCGCAATACTCTCCTTCCGTGTTTTCCCGCACGATAACCCAATCAAGGTCGCCACGTTGGCACTCCCGCAGTGGGCTCAAAATCCCGGGCAGGATGCGCGCCGGTCGGACATTGGCGTACTGATCGAACCCATGGCAGATAGGCAACCTAAGCCCCCATAAGGAGATATGGTCAGGGACGGCCGGATCCCCGACTGCTCCGAAATAGATGGTGTCGAATGTGCGCAATGTTTCGAGGCCATCTTGGGCCATCATTCGACCGTGCTCATGGTAGTAATTACAGCCCCAGGGAAATGTTTCACATTGAAGCCTGAGCTTCGGCTCGCAATCCTGAAGAACCTGCAAGACTTTGAGCCCTGCCCTTATCACTTCGATGCCGATTCCATCCCCCGGTATGACAGCTATTCTATGTGTGCGCATCTGTAGCTAAATGGTGATGACGTGTTAATAAAAATGGAGACTTTGGATGAGGATAGCCGCGGAATATACGTTAGTCAAATGAAATCGTGAATTTTCCGAAGGAACTGAGCACGCTCAAGAAGCGAACATATTGCGAGATGGTGCCATGGGCAAGATGTTCAAGCGCCGATCCCCTTTCATCCTCTCCTTCATGGCTTTCCTCAATCCATGGATGGAAGGGAAAGGCCGAATGATTCACCAAGAACCATCAACTCTTTCACCGTGTTTGACGACAGCGGGATGCCCTGCTTCAAGCGCTCAGACTCGGTCCGATATTCGGGTTCTCCAGGCATCAAAATTTCTGTTTTATTTTCTGCTTTCCCACTCTCCTTAATACTTCTGATGTAGCTATCCATGCTTTTCCTAAAATTTTCCTTGCCAATAAAACAGTCTGGATCCAAGGCCATGAAGGAATGGCAGGTTCCCTGAATGCCGGTTTTGTCCTCTTCATAAAGGCTCTTTATGTTCCGGGTCCATTTGCCTCCCGTCAAAATGGCTGTGAGTACCTCATGGGCTAAAGCCAATCCATACCCTTTATGTCCTCCCATTGGAGCCAGGGAGCCTCCCCCCTCATATCCCTCATATGGATCTTCCGTAGGTAACCCGTCTTTGTCGTAGGCCCAACCAAGGGGTATTTTCTCGCCCCGCTTCCGGCATAGTATCAGTTTGCCTGATGACACAACACTACAAGAGAAATCCACAACCACTGGCAGATAGTTTTGAGCGGGAAAAGCGTAGGACAAAGGATTGTTTCCAATAATTCGCTCACGGCCACCATATGGCGCCATCATCGGTGCAGAGTTTGTAGTGATATAGCCAATAAAATCTTTTTCAAGCGCCATCATGGAAAAAAGCCCTGCCACGCCAAAATGGCCGCTATCTTTTACGGAAACCCACCCAATTCCATATTCCTCTGCCTTCTTGATAGCCATTTCCATAGCATTAAAAGCCACAACGTGTCCCAGAGAACCATGAGCTTCAGCAAAGGTTGTAGGGCCTTTCTCTTTTATAAGTGTCATTTTGCTCACGGCTCGAACATACCCTTTCTGAATCCTTTGAATATATATGGGAAGTCTTGTTACACCGTGAGTTTCAACCCCGCGAAGATCAGACCTGGCCAGAAGGTCTGCCACAATATCCGCCTCTTCATCAGGCACTCCTGCTTTCTCGTAAACCTCTCTACAAAAACCCTTTAAATCATCAAACAATATACGTCGAGAGACATTCTTTTCCATAACTCAATCCTTTCCGTCAATGAATTACTTCCTCTTTTGTGATAGTCGAAAAACGCCCCAAATGACCTCACCGTTGTGGTTACTTAAGAACTCCAGATAGTTACGACATTTATATATTTCATTACTTGCCCCTTTGCTTTTTAAGGTCTTGGTCCCCGGGGGTTCTGTTTTCTCACGAGAAGCGTGGTTTTGCCCGGCGTGTCGAAAGAACCCGCGCAGTGAAAAGAGATCGTACCGCTCAATTAACTCGGGAAACACAAAAAAGAAGAGGACCATAATGACCCCAAGTATCAAGGCAAGTCCTCTGCCGACCATCAGAACAGATCCGAAGTAATTGTAAACAAAGGTTAGGGGAAACATCCCCAAGAATGTTGAAACACTGAATGCCTTCAGGGATATCTTGGTCAGGCCGGCACCGTAACTGACGATGTCGAAGGAGACGATGGGAAGAAGCCGGGAAAGAAATATCACTTTCGTCAGCAGCCGATCGGAGCATGTGGTGCAAAAATTGATATGTCCACCGAGAAATCGCTCAATCACCTCCCGCCCGAGAAATCTCGCGATGAGAAAGCTGGCGACCGCCCCTCCCAAAGCACCAAAGGCAGAGTAGGTCGTTCCAAGGAGAGGACCAAAGAAAACCCCGGCGGCAACGTCGAGGGGCACACTGGGAATAGGGCTGATTACCACGGCCAGAGCCATGATGATCATATAGAGGAATGGAGCGAGGCTGCCAGCTTTAACCAGGATTTCTTGAATCCGGTCTGGATGGAACAGAGTTACGATATCCTGTGAATACTCACAGAGAAAGAGAAACAACACGAGAGATAAAGCCAGTACCCCTTTGATGACAATTGAACGGTTCACCCACAAGGTATCGTCTCTTGCATGGATAGACGGGTCAGGACATCAGCATATTGACCAGGTCCTCAGTTATGTAAAAAGTGAGGAGTGAGTAGGAAAAAGTAACCAATAACTCTCAACGTCCCGTCCTTCCATCCTTCTCAACGGACCAAAAGCAGCTCGCCGTCATTTTGGATCCCCAGCCCATGTTTCACCGCGGTCTTGATCTGGAGCAGGTCCCAGGCATCGCCGACAAGGTGGTTGACTGCAGCGTAATTCTGGAGGAGACGGACGCCCTGCACGTCCAGGGCGACTGGATCGCCAGAGGCCAGGATAACCCCAGGATGTACGGCCAATCCAATGGCTGGCCCGCCGCTTACGAAAGAAATCCGTCCATCCATGATAATTAGGTCGGGCTTGATGGGAATGTTCATCTCTGCCGCGCGCTGAGAAACGAACAGGTTGTTGTCTCCATGAAGGATAGTTCGATCCGCAAGGTGGACAAACCCCACGGTGAGCTTCAGACTCATGGAAAAACCTGCCAGGAAATGGGTTTTCATCACGGGCAGGTAGACGATCTTATCGAAGCTTTCCAGGTCCTTGGGGTAGGCGATGAGATCAAGGAATTCTCCATTAACGGGCACATCCAAGTACTGGGATCGATCAAAATCCAGGAGGGGAATTTTCATTTGGGCCATCTTGAGGGAGAGGCCCGTTTTCTGAAAAGTCTTTTCGGTCGGCACCCAGGGCCGCCCTGACCCGTCGCCCACGGAGATACTGGTGTAACCATGTTCCCGGAGAAGGTCGATGACCGCGACCAAAAAATCTAAGGCCGTTGAGCCCGGGGGTGGGTCATCGCTGTTGAAATTGGGCTTCAAAAGAATGCGATCCTGGGATTTCAGGGATCTATCAAACCCGCCCAGCAGATCCACGGCCTTTTGAGTGTCGTTCTTGACATCCTTGTCCGTGACGACAAAGGAGACCAGTGCCTTCCCTTCCCTTGTATAGGCGTTGGGTCGACGGTGGCGGAGATCCACCCTCCCCAGAACTTCTTTCTCCGTCATGGGCGCATAATCTTTTGGACGCATCTCAGCCAGGAAGGCCTGGTATTCCTCCCGGTGAAGGTTGACTTCTTCGGGCTTGAATTTCATTCCCTTTCCTCCTTTACGATTGATTTGTTGAAAAACAGAGAGTTGCGAAGGGTGAAGGCTTTCAGCAACTGGTGTATTGTATGTTAGCAAGAACGCTGATTCACGCCAATAAAAACCGAAGTCTACTCCTCCCGGCTACCATTCAGAGGATATCTGAAGTTTCCCGATTTTTTTAGGGAGTATTCTTGTAAACGATATTGATACTATACCAAATTCTCTTTTTCATAAGCCACCCCCTGCCCTTTTGCTTCGGTGTTTCAGGGGTATTGAAGCGAGGGGACAAAGGAGCCCACAATGGGAATATCGAATATTAAATACAATGAATGACTTACAACAAAAAGACTCACGGAACTCCGGAATGAACAGGAGTTCCATTAACCATGGTGGAGGAGGAGGGATATGTCAGGTTTGGACAAAATCATGGTCAATTCGATTCCTCAATTTTCTGACACCGGGGGGACTAATGGATCTGCTCGTCTTTGATAAACTCTCCGTTCTCAATGTGTTTTGATACCAGATTCTTACCCCCATCGAATTCCATCTTCACATGGATCAAATTTCTACAGCTACCGCCGATAATCTCCTTATTCAATGAGTAAGTCATATTGCCCCTTTCATCAAAATTCTGGGCAAGGTCCGTCGATTTGTTGATAAAAAGGTTGAATACCTCGCCGCATGCCTCACAGCGAACGTTCAGAAAGAAACCCTCTGGGGACTGCACGGAGGAACCTTCACCAAAGAGCTTCTTTGCGATTCTTTTGAGCATGTCATACCCCCCTTTCTTGAAAAATTTATATCTCAAGAGCTGAAGTCATTCAGCTGCTGAACTGTGTTATCAGCAAAATTCTTCAGCGTAAAGTGACCAAGAGAACTTCAACCCGACGGTCGGCCAATCGGGGGATGAGTGCTCCTTATTATGAATTCTTAAGCTGCTTTTGTAAACCCATTTAATTCTTAGAGAAGTCGAAGAAAGCACACCACTTCTGCCGGTTAAGCCCCCTTATGTGCTGCAAGGCTTATCAATGATGAGATCCACGCCTTTGCCAAGATATCTTCTTCGCCTCCCGATAAATTTACTATAATCTTTTTTCTCATTGAAGTTAAGGCAAGGGTTGTTCTGTTTTCGAATTCCCGTGGTACTGCGAGGCCTGTTTCGAATGAC
This sequence comes from Thermodesulfobacteriota bacterium, assembly GCA_041862515.1. Lineage (GTDB taxonomy): Bacteria > Desulfobacterota > BSN033 > WVXP01. Next base: position 7,529 of record JBGVTJ010000150.1, read on the forward strand.
AAAAGGGTTTCAACCAAAATAACCCTTGCACGTATCATATGTTCGATATATAAGAAGGCACATATGGCTTTGAGTGACTTTGTCATGCTGGGTCGTCCATCTCATGGCAAGAGTAAAGGGAAAAGGGTCTTCAATTTTGGTTGAAGGAAAAGATGGCTATGGTGAAAAAGGATTGCGTCTTCTGTCAGATCATGAGAGGAGAAAAGGCGACTGATTTTCTGTACCAGGGCAAATCCGTAGTGGTCTTTAAGGATATCCATCCCCATGCCCCTACTCATCTGCTCATTGTCCCCAGAAAACACATCAGAAGCATCAATGATCTGACGGAACAGGATAGGGATACCATTTCCGAGATGGTCCTAACGACCGGGGAGATGGCAAGGAAACAATCCATCGCTGAATTAGGATACAAACTGCTATTTAATGTGGAACGGGGTGGCGGGCAGGTTATTCCCCATCTCCATCTCCATTTGTTGGGTGGCTGGTGATGGATTGAACCTGCGATCCTGAAATGTGCCGAAACCTGCGGGAGTGGCCTCATGGATTTACTTTTTTGAAATGAAAGGAGCTCAACATACGACTGTTCGATACTACTCGGTTGCTCAAAGGTTTGAGTGAGATACGAGTTCTCTGGAGAACCTATCGTGTTCAGGGAGTAAAATGGTCCGGAGTGAAGGAACCCACAAGCAATCCCTTTATCTGAATTCCATGATTGATGGCTTCGTAAAAAGTCCAACTTCCGTTCGACATGCTCACGGCCCTGAGCAAAGCCGAAGGGCTGCGTTGCGCTGCATCCTTCGTCATTGCAGCGTACTGTAAGTACGCCTCATTCCTCAGG
>JBGVTJ010000151.1:0-6150 GCA_041862515.1 Thermodesulfobacteriota bacterium
AATTGACGAGCATTCCGATTTCGTCCTTCGCAGCGATATCGATGTGAAAATCGAGATCACCACTGGCCACCTTCTCCGTTCCCTCCGCCAACTGTTGAATGGGAATCGTTATCCCCTTGGCTAAATAAAAACCAAACCATGTTGCCGAAAAGATGATCAACAAAGTAACCATCAACAGGGCCATCAGGTAACTCGATTTAATGGGTTTCCTGAGGATCTTCAGATGCTTATAATCTCTAAAGGCTTTAGAAATCTCCACCATTTTGGCTGCCAGGCTCTTGGGAACGTAGAAGTTGGTGACAACGGCCCCAATCACTTTCCCCTTCCCGGAAGGGGAGGCATAAATGGGAACCACCCCCGTGATAAGCTCGCCGCTTCCCAGGACACGGGTCTTTGAGACCTCTTTTCCCTTAAGGCTCTCTTCCAGAAGCTCTTTGTTCGGCGCGGGAAGAGGATTATCCGGGATGTCCGCATCGGTCACCATGGCAACCTGCTTCAAGTCTTTGGAAAAGATCTCGATAATTCCCAAGTTATATTCGATTCTCTGCCTCTCCATGAATTTCTTCAGCCCATCGGTTTCCTTACCATCAACCAAATCTTTTTGACGGACGCTACGGCTGATCTGCCTCCCGTAATGAATGGCATTGTTGGCGAAATCGCGGTAATATGTCTGGGCAACCTCTAAAGATCCCTGGAGAGACTGCTCCACCTGGACGCTAAACCATTTCTCCATGCTGCTGGTAATAAATCCCACGGCAACGAGAAACAGCAACAGGGTTGGCACCAGGGAAAGACTGACAAAGGCCGCCACCAATTTAGTCCTCAGTTTTGCTCCCAAAATCCGCTGTTTTCTTTCGAAGATCAGCTTGACCAAATTCCGGATGACCAAAAAGAAGAGAAGGAGCAAGAGGATAATATTGATGTTGATGAAGGTGAAGACGATGATGTTATAGGCGATGGGAATATTCCCGCCTATCTCGGGAAGGCGCATCTCGAAATACGTAAAGGTAACGATGAGCAGGGAAATGATCATGATGATATAGAATTCATTTCTCCGCTTCTTGGATTCCCTTTCTCCATAAAGATCTCGGTCCGACATGCCTTCTCCCCACTGAAAGGCCCTACGTCATGAAAGGACTTAATAATCCAATAATAACCTAATAGGTAAACTCATACCTGACCCAATCCGTCTCGACGTCCCAAAAAGAGAGGAAGAAGAAGATACGTTGCAGGCCGAAGGGCAATCGAACGGGGTCGATCTCCGCCTTAACATCGAGGTAATATTTTCGGCCCTTTTCGAGTCGATCTGTCGGCAAGAGCTTTGCCTCGTTTACCTTAGCCATGATCTCCTTGGCTTTCTTGAAGTCCTTAACGGAAAGGCTATGATCGCTCTCCTTGAAATGGAACTGGTATTCCTTTTTTATATTGTCATATTTGATGCTGTGCTTGAATGCAAGGGAAGCCATCTTTTTGTCCGGCCAGAAACTCCTCACACGGTATACTTTAACCCGGAAAGTTAACGTTGTAGGAACGCCACTTTGGATCGCCTCTTCCATCTTTTCCGGACAGCAATTTGTTACGGAGAAACTCACCTCCATCTGCCCGTTCAACGCTACGGTCAGGTCTTCGATGGAAGGCTCCTGTGAAATGGCAGCCTCCCCGGGTAAAAGAGATGCTACAGCCATAACCGCAAGAATAAAACTCCTTTTCATCCTTTGCTCCGGAGCCTTACAATGGCCACTCAAGGAGGAAAACTCGCCAAGACCTTCATCATAGATAATTTTATTTGAAAAAGCAAGCTAAATTGAAGCTCGTAAGACGTAAAATAGAGCGGGAATGTTGAGAAAAATCAATGATGGTGATACCATTGAGTCAGCCGGTTGGGATAGGTAGACATTTCCGAGACTAATGGGGATCGATGGGCATGGGGAGGCCTTCATGAAGCTCAAGGGAAAAGTCGCCCTTGTCACGGGAGCAGGGCAGGGAATAGGCAAATCTATAGCCCTCAAATTCGCCACAGAAGGAGCCGATCTCGCTCTATTCGATATCAATAGGGAAACCTGCATGGAAACCGGAGAGGAGTCCGAGAGCCTCGGCGTGAGGTCAACGCTCTATGTGGTCGATGTCGCAAACAGAGAGCAGGTCCAAGGAGCATGTGAAGAGGTGTTGACCATCTTCGGAAGGGTCGATATCTTGGTCAACAACGCTGGCTTCGATAGGGGAGCGACTCTTCTCAAAGTGACGGAAGAGGATTGGGAGGCCGTTTTGGACGTCCATCTCAAGGGGACATTGAATTGCATTCAGGCCCTGGCCCCAATGATGATCAGGAGAAGGTATGGGAAGGTCATCAACATCTCTTCCATTTATGGCAAGTCCGGAGGGATTGCCGCCATCAGCTACAGCGCGGCAAAGGGTGGAATAATAGGCCTTACCAAGAGCATCGCAAAGGAATTAGGTAAGAACAATATTACTGTCAACGCCGTTCTCCCGGGTTTAACCGATACGCCTACCATCAGGAGGATGCCAGAAAGGTATAAGCAGATGATCATCGACGCGACGCCCTTGAGGCGAATGGCGAGACCAGAGGAAATCGCCAATGTAGTGGCCTTTCTCGCCTCCGATGAATCGAGCTACATCACTGGGGCCGCTATCGAAGTAACGGGAGGCTGGATGATGTAATCCCCCGAAAAGGACATAGCCATTTCCCCATAGAGGAAATTCTATCTCTCTTCAGATACCCCGGAACCTTCAGGCGTTACAAACTTGATGGTCTCGTAAAAAGTCATAAATCAGACGGCACAGTAGAAAACTCCAGATGCAAGGCACGCGAATCTTTAGGAGTGAGGCGTACTTACCAGTACGCCGCAGTGACTAAAGATGAAGCGCAACGCAGTCCCTCGGCTTTGCTCAGGGCCGTGAGCATGTCGAACGGCAGATGGGCTTTTTACGAAGCCGTTAAACTTGAAATAGGGACCTTAATGATTAGATTTTGGGTGTAGACAGAATATCTCCTTTTATAAGGGGTTCGTGCAGGAGGAAATTGGATGAATATTAACAGAATGACCGAAAAAACCCAGGAGGCCCTGCAATCCTCCCAGATGATCGCAGGACGATATAGTCATCAGCAGATCGACCCGGAACACCTTGTTCTCGCCCTTCTGGAGCAGCCGGAGGGACTTATTCCCAAGATACTGACAGCCATGAACATCCCCGTTCAGCAGGTAAGGACTCCCATAGAAAATCACCTTGCAGACCTGCCCAAGGTTTCAGGGGCCGGGGCCGGCCAAATGTATATGAGCCAGAGGCTGAGCCGGCTCCTGGATGCGGCAGAAAGAGAAGCGAGGAATCTGAAAGACGAATACGTGAGTGTAGAACATCTCCTCATGGCCATGGTCGAGGAGGGAAGTTCGAGCCCCGCAGGCCAGATCCTCTCCCGGGCCGGGGTCTCCCGGGACAACCTGATGAGGGTCCTGGCATCCATTCGTGGCCATCAACGGGTGACCAGTCAGACCCCCGAAGAAACCTATCAACCCTTGGAACGCTATGGACGCGACCTAACCCAGATGGCCTCCCACGGCAAACTCGACCCCGTTATTGGCAGGGACGAAGAGATTCGACGGGTAATCCAGATCCTCTCGCGAAGGACGAAGAACAATCCCGTTCTCATAGGAGATCCAGGTGTAGGAAAAACGGCCATCGTGGAGGGATTAGCGCTCCGAATGATCAGGGGGGATGTTCCTGAGGGCTTAAAGAATCGCCGCCTCATCGCCCTTGATATGGGGGCTTTGATTGCGGGGGCCAAGTATCGGGGCGAGTTTGAGGAGAGGCTGAAGGCCGTTCTAAAGGAAATTCAGGAAGCGGAAGGCCAGATCATCCTTTTCATAGATGAGCTTCACACAGTAGTCGGTGCTGGTGCCGCTGAAGGTGCCATGGATGCCAGTAACATCCTGAAGCCCATGCTGGCACGAGGGGAACTTCACTGTATTGGAGCTACTACTCTGAACGAATATCGAAAGCACGTCGAAAAGGATAAGGCCCTGGAACGGAGGTTTCAGACGGTACTAGTCGATCAGCCCGATGTCGCTGAAACCATCTCTATTCTCCGGGGGCTTAAGGAGCGTTATGAAGTCCACCATGGCGTCCGCATCAAGGACTCTGCCCTGGTAGCTGCTGCTTCCCTGAGCAGCCGCTACATTTCAGACCGATTCCTGCCCGACAAGGCCATTGACCTGGTGGATGAAGCAGCAGCAAAGCTCAGAACGGAAATCGATAGCATGCCCTCGGAGCTGGATGAAATTACCCGAAGGGTGATGCAGCTTGAAATTGAGCGGGAAGCCCTCAAAAAGGAGAAAGACGCACCTTCCAAGGAGAGGCTGCAAAAGCTGGAAAAGGAGTTGGCCGACCTCAAGTCCCAAGCCGATTCCCTCAAGGCCCAATGGGAAATTGAGAAGCAAGCCATCTCCAGTATCCGGTCCCTTAAAAAAGAGATCGAACAGGTGAAGATCCAGATCGAGCAGGCCGAAAGGAACTATGACCTCAACCGCGCAGCCGAATTAAAGTACGGAAAGTTGGTCGGCCTCGACCAAAAGCTGAAGGAGCAAGAGGCAGCCCTTGAGGAAAGAAGGGGACAAAAGGCTTTGCTCAAAGAAGAAGTTGATGACGAGGATATTGGCGAGGTGGTGAGCCGCTGGACTGGAATTCCGGTCAACAAACTCATGGAAGGGGAGCGGGAGAAGCTTCTGAAACTGGAGGATGAAATTCATAAACGCGTGGTGGGCCAGGACGAGGCAGTGCGGATGGTAAGCGATGCAATACTCCGGGCCCGCTCAGGCATCAAGGACCCCAATCGTCCCATCGGGAGCTTCATCTTCCTCGGACCCACGGGAGTGGGCAAAACGGAATTGGCCAGAGCCCTGGCCGAGTGTCTCTTTGATGACGAGCAGGCCATGGTCAGGATCGATATGTCCGAGTATATGGAAAAACATACCGTGGCCCGCCTCATCGGGGCACCACCTGGGTATGTTGGCTATGAGGAAGGCGGCCAACTCACCGAGGCCATACGGAGAAAGCCTTTCTCAGTAATCCTCTTCGATGAGACGGAAAAGGCCCATCACGATGTCTTCAACGTGCTCCTTCAAATCCTCGACGATGGGAGACTGACCGATTCCCATGGCAGAACCGTTGACTTCAAGAACACCGTGGTAATCATGACCTCCAACATTGGAGGCCAATTCATCCTCGATATGGGAAGCGATGAGAAATCTTATGAAACGATGAAGCAGAAGGTCCTGGAGGCCCTCCGGCACCATTTTCGGCCGGAGTTTCTCAACCGGGTAGATGAAATCATGGTTTTCAGAGCGCTCACCGAAGAGCAGCTTGAGGCCATTGTAGAAATCCAGGTGAATCGGTTGAGAGAGAGACTTGACGAAAAGGGGATCACCCTGGAGATGACTGAACAGGTTCAAAGGCATTTGGCTCAGATTGGCTATGATCCTGTCTATGGTGCCCGACCCTTGAAACGAGTCATTCAGAGGGAGATGGAGACACCTATCGCTAAGGAGATGCTGAGGGGAACTATCCATGAGGGGGACCACGTGGTCGCGCAGATGGAAGGGGACCAAATCGGTTTCCGCGCTAAAAAACGTCGAAAAGAGAGAAAATCCCTTGAGGCGGCAGGCGCCGTCAATTAGCACTTGGAATAAAGATAAAAGAGGGCATGGATTGGTTGGTTCGGACGTAAAGCCAATGACCGATGGAGATGGGGATTTGGCGAGCGAAAACGGCTAAAATCATTGATATTCCGGGAATTGCAGGAATAAGGACTTATTGGGCTCGGTTTTTTGAAGAGATCTCTGAAAAACTGGGAAAAGGAATTCTGAGCGCGAATTAAGATTTTTTCATTCAAAATTTCCTTTGTTTCTGGAGAAAACCGTTGTCCCTGAGGGCAAGGTGCTGGAGAAGTGAGCTGCCCATCGAAGGTGAGCAGGCTTCGACGTGAGTCCTCGACCCTGAGCCTTTCGACAGTGAGCGACTCGACATGAGCCTTCGACCCGAGCTCAGGCCGAGGGGCTCGTCGACATGTCTCAAGGCCGAACTGCTCGGACCGAAGGGCTCTGCCAAACGTAAGGGGAAGGCCAGCCCTCTACAGGC
>JBGVTJ010000152.1:0-6867 GCA_041862515.1 Thermodesulfobacteriota bacterium
GCAGGTGCAGTCCTGGGAAAGAAAGGCTCCAAGGTCGAGACAGCCATTATCGGAGGCCTGGTGGGCGCGCTCGTGGGCGGCGCGATAGGGCATTATGCCTACGATAAGAAGAAGACCCAACAGGAAACAGCGCAGAAATACGATTACAAGTCGGCCGAAGGTACCATGGTGAGGATCGAGGATGTCTCTGCACTTCCCGGCAGTGTTAAGGCGGGAGACAAGGTAGAGTTTGGGGCAACTTATGCTCTGCTGAGCCCTTCCGCAGATGCTGACATCAGGGTAACCGAAATGCGCGAAATACGGTATGGGGAAGAGCTGGTGGGTAGGCCCGAGGTCACGGTGACCCATAAGGGGGGGACCTATTCATCCACGATACCGCTTTTCCTTCCGAAAGATGCGAAGACGGGTACCTATAAGGTTCTCACGACCATTCAGGCTCCGAACGCACAAGACTCAAGAGAGACAACTTTTATCGTTAGGTAGACCCTTCCCTGATAAACTGAATGGGCTTGACCATACGCTGAACACCATATTTTTTCCGATCTACGCATTGTTTTCTATTGTCAAGCGGACACTTCTTCCTTCATGCACCATCAAGGGGGGTGAAGTATCTCCTCTGAGAGGCATTTTAATTCTCGCCAACCAGAAACAGCAAACCGGTGAGTGGGAGGTTACCATGAAAGGACCATCTCAAAGAGGTAGTAATTTTTGGCTTGTGGCGGCCTTGCTACTTTCTCTTACTGTTGGCTGTACCACGGTTCCGGAGACCGGGAGACAGGAGCTCATCCTCATTCCGGCCTCGGAGGAGCTTGCCCTGGGGATGAAATCCTATCGGGAGGTTTTGAGTAAGTCCAAACTCTCTCGGGACAAGGTGATCGTGGACATGGTTAAGCGAGTGGGGGGAAATATTGCCCGGGTGACTAGCCGGGACTATCCCATCGCGAAGGACTATCAGTGGGAATTCAATGTGATTGAAGACGAAAAAACGCCGAATGCCTTCGCCCTTCCGGGGGGGAAGATTGCCATCTATACGGGTATCTTGAAATACACGCAAAATGAGATGGGTTTGGCCACGGTCATTAGCCACGAAGTTGCGCATGCCCTTGCGCGACACGGAGCTGAAAGGATGAGCCAAGCCCTTTTGGCCCAATTGGGTGCGGCGGCGCTCAATGTGGCTATCAAGAATCAGAGCCAGGAGGCGGTGAGGGCGATGAGCATCGGCTATGGGGCTGTAACCACGGTAGGTGTGCTACTCCCTTACAGCAGGCTCCAGGAGTCAGAGGCTGATCACATCGGGCTCATCCTGATGGCCAAGGGCGGATATGACCCCAGGGAAGCGATCAGTTTTTGGGAACGCATGGCAAAGGAAGAAGGCAAGAAACCTCCCGCCTTTCTCTCCACCCACCCGACGGATGAAAAGCGCATCGCCCAGATCAAGCAGTGGATGCCAGAGGCGCTTAGATATTATCGGCCCTGAAAGGGGCTGGGATATCGAAAAATATTTCAAACCCGAGGGAGGCTTATTTCTCCGTGGGTATTACGCACAAGAGCAAGCCGGCACCGGGGAGGTGGACGATCGATACCAGCTCTACCGCAAGTTTGGATGCGAGCTCTCACTTTGATTGAGCAGGTGTCAAGTACAGGCGAAAATTCATACATATAGCAAGGAAACAAGATTATGATGAGAAAGATCGTTTTTGGTGTCTTCATTGCCTTCGGTAACATTTTCGTTGTTCAAAATACCGAAGCGGTCGATACTCAAGTAGAGAGGAGGATTAAAGAATGTTAACTGTCACCTTCATCATCGCGATAATCGCCCTGATCATTTCTATCCTGGCTTACCGGAGGGCCGGTGGAGCAAGGGAACTGAAGAAGACGGTCGATTCCCTTTCATCGAGTATGGAATCCCTCAAGGACCGCGCGGGCGAAGAATTGAGGGAACGGGTCGAACATTTAACATCCCTCACGGAATCCCTCAAGGAGAAGACGGCCGATGCCATCGATCGGGTGGAAAAGGCCGTAAGGGGAAAACCAGAGGAAAAACCCCCTGGGCCGAAAAGGTCCAGGCCTAAGAAGGAGTAACTCCTTCTAGCGGAAACCAGGCATTGCGAGGTAGGGCTCGAGAATCTCTTTCATTCTCTTGGCCCTCTTCTTATACCTCGGGATAGAGGGAGTGGTGAACATATATATCCAAAAGGATTTGTCGAGTATCTGTTCCGTTTGCTCTTAGCGTATCATTTCCGTCTTAAAGAAAGCCCCATTATCTAACCGACACGCAGGCGTGAGGAGCTATGAATTACGTTAAGCTCATCATCTTCGTTTTCGTCTTCATTCTGGCGGTTTCCTTCGCGGCGAAGAACGCTCAACCCATTACCCTGGCCTACTATTTTAACTGGGAGACCAGGCCCTTTCCGATGTACCTCTTGATATTCATTCCTTTTTTCATCGGCACCGTGGTGGGGAGCCCCCTCGGGTTTAGCAGCCGGCTGGGACTCAAAAACACCGTCAAGCGACTCACCAAATCGAACAGGGAGTTGGAGGAAAAGCTGAAACAGGCCCAGGAAGCTCAAATCTCCCGGGAGTATGAAACGGCGGCACTGGAGGAGAAGCCCATGGAGACGGAGGTAATCCCCACTCAATAACCTATAGTGCAAGAAACACCCCAAAAGAGAGGGAGGAGGAGGTGATCCATGAATTGGCGAAAAATACTGACTGTTTTTGCTGTTATCGTTGCCGGAATACTTGTTTATACCCTGTACCTTTACCTGGGACCTTACAGGAAGGTTGCTCGGGAAAATAAACAACTCAGGCAAGAGATCGAGGAAAGACAAGCCGCAGAATCCAAACTGGGAGAGGAGCTCGGGGCGGCCAAGGTCGAGCTTACCAAAAAGGCCCGCCAGGCAGAGGAACTACAGGGAGAACTTGAGGGATTGAGGGAGAGCGTTTCAAAAAGGAAAGGGGAAGAGGAACTCACTCAGGAGTTAGACCAGGTAAAGGGCGAATATCAACAACTCGAGAAAGAAGCCGAACAGCTCCGCCAGACTATTGCCACCCTGGAAGCAGACAAGGGGGCCGTCACCGAGGGTACCTCCCAGCTCCAAAAAGAACTGCAGGAGTCCAAGAACCGGGTCCGGGCGTTATCCCAGGAGGTGGCCGCCAAGGAAAAGGATCTCGAGAAAGCGGAACAGATCCATCAGTCGCTGGTTGAAGGGCTCAAAAGAGAAGCCAACGAGAAAACGGAGCGGCTCAGTGTCCTCGAGAGGGATCTTGAGAACCTGAAAGGGGAGTACCAGCAGAGAGTTCAGGGCCTCCAGGAGCAGCTTGCCCAGCGTGATCAAAAAGTCCAGAATCTCGAGAATGAAGCCGGACAACTCCGCCAGGCCGTTGCCACGCTGGAGGCGGATAAGAAGGCCCTCAACGAGGGAGCCTCCGAGCTCAAAAGGCAGTTACAGGAGTCCGTCAATCAGCTCCAGGTGGTGTCTCAGGAAATGGCCGCAAAGGAAAAAGAGCTCGAGCAAGTGAAACAGGCGCATCAGATACTTGTCAAGCAGCTCAAAGAGATCCTCAAAAATCTAACCGAGTAATCGATAAGGTTACCGGAACCGAGATTTGTTGAAAAGGACATACCAATAGTTACCCGTAACAATTGCCGAGAGAAAGGAGAAGGAGGATGCCAGGGAAATCATTAGAAAGTCCCAGGTCAAAGGGAAAGAAGGTTCGCTTTGAGTTTTACGCGCCGCAGGCCCTACAGGTGTCGTTGGGTGGGGATTTCAACGGTTGGGATGCGAACAGCCTACCCATGAAGAAGGACAAGCAAGGGACCTGGAAGATGATTGTTCCCCTCGAACCCGGGAAATACGAATACCGTTTTTGGGTGGACGGCGTGTGGGCAGACGATCCAAATGTCCAAGAGAGGGTTCAAAACCCCTTTGGATCCCAGAATTGCGTAAAAATTGTGAGCTAAGAGAGGGAATTTCGCTAACCTATGCCTTTCCTTGATAGCGAGGTTACTTGCTCCGTTCGGCATAGTTTTGTCTTTTTGAAGGTCCTGATTTAATGGCCTTCACGGAAGGACACTCCCGGTAGCCACGGGGATAAACCTAGCCAACTTCTAGTTCTCCCATCCTATCCTGAACGAAGCCAGATGTGACATTGACCTTTTCCCCTTCATCGACCCATCCGTAGGGCAAGAATTATGTGAGAATGCCCTGCTTTAAGAAGCGACACTTCCTAGAAAGAGTTGGTAGACCGCTAAGGCCCCATTTCGATCGTACGACATCTCCGCGTCCATTCCGCAGTAAGGCGCATGCAGCGGTAATCTTTTGATAATTTAGGATTATCTAAATGCAAGGACCAGTTGAAGGGTATGAGTAATCTGCAATGGCTTACAAGTCTCGTATGTTTTTTCTAATTTCTTCAGTCAGTTTCATGACCATATCAGCACGAAGACCCGGGACTTTAAGGCCATGAACTAAAGAGTTTCTCGCTTTCATCGTCTTGTTTAGTTGCTCGTAGGTCCTTCGTCCCAACAAGCCGAGCGAATAAAGCCTTTTTAGTTCGTACGATGGACTGCGCTTTTCCAAGGCGATATTTTCTCGATGACCAATCAAGCGAAGAAACCCTTTTCCTGCCGACCATGCAAGCAGCATAGCTGCTTCTATGTGTTTTGAGGTTGCCAACTGGTCTGCTTGAGCGAGCCAGTCCAGCAGCGTTTCCGCTTCAGGGAGTTCCGCCTTTTCGGAAATAAGTACTCTTCCCTTCGGATTCGTGATGACTAACTCAAACCGCCAACCAGTTCGATCTTGGACAGCCTTGGCTAGCTGCTCTAATTACCTAGACTCAGAAAGAGTAGACTGAGTTTTTACTTCAATTATGACGATTTCATTCTCGCCTCTAGCAATTATGTCTGGCCGGAAACCCTGAAGAAAGGATGGAAGTTCATGACTACTTGGCTCAATAGTGACATCATAACCCTTTTTGCGATACTCACGTGCAACCGCTTCGATGCGAACTTGGCTTTTCCAAGCCCGAAGCCGGGCTCGATTCCGCGTCTGCTGGGACACTGGAGTGCCCACCACTACAAACTCAAACGCCAGCATACAAGGTGATCCCGGTGGAGGGGTCAGCCGGACTCTTTCTATTCCAATTGAAATAGAAGAGCTCGGAGATGTTAAGCAGAATAAGTCCCATAGCTTTGACTTCAAGATGGATAAGGTATCCCCCAGGCAGGATGCCAATTATCACAGATTTGAATCGCAATTCGATAGTTCTGGCCTAGAGTGGTGATTTTTGGATTACGTTAGCTACCGGAATTTTTGGCCTCCTCTTATATGCTGCAGCATGTCTTCTCTGCCCGTTTGGGTGGTTCATCGAGATTTCCAGGAACAAATCGGCTTGACATTCCCTAGATACTCATCTACGCTTTCGATCTAGCAAATTTAATTGGCCTTGTTGTGGTCGAGCAACAGTCGCCTGCCGAAGGGTTCAGGCAGAAGGCGCAAGCTCACGACCCTAAGGTGTGTGCCACGTATATGAGAAAAACCGTTAACAAAAAATCCCAAAGAGATATGCGCCCCTTGTGGGGACGCTAGAAGGAGTTCAAGGGCGACTCGACCTGGGTCCGGAAAGGCTTACCACTCCCCATGTGGAGCGTGCCGATAGCCCTGGAGATAACAGGATAGAGATAAAGATACTGGGTGATACTAAGCTCATACGCCAGTGGGCTCTGATGGGTGAGCTTCGAAAGCGGCTTAAGGACCGATTCGACAAAGAAGGCATCGAAATTTCCTGGCCTCATACTAAGGTGTACTTCAATAACACGCCAGAAGCAGAAACTACCGATCAGAGGCCGGTCTGAATCCATTTTACCTTCCAGAGTATTGCCGAATGGATAGGATCGAATGAGATTGAGAACTGCTCTTGCTCTGAGCTTAGCAATACTTGCTGCACTTTTTCTCACCTACAAATATGCCCACGAAAAGTCTTTGCTGGATTTAAAGAATGCCACCTTAGAAGTTCTCCCAAAGATCCTCACCGCATTCCTGGTTATTTTTCTCGCTCATATTCTCTGGCATGTTACAAAACCTCTCATATCCAGGCTGCTTCAAAGATTGGAGCAGCGTCATGCCATATTGGCAGCTCTTTCCCTCTTGGTCAATTTGCTTGCGGTTCTTGCTGCCCTTTCGGTCCTCGTGGGAAGTGTATCAACATTTATTACCTCTCTCGGTCTCATCGGATTAGGTATTACTTGGACTCTTCAAACACCGATTCTCTGCTTCACTGGCTGGATTCTCATAAACATCAGAGGATATTACCGGATAGGCGATAGGATCAAAGTAAACGATATTTATGGAGATGTGGCCCAGATTGATTTCCTTACAACGACCGTCTGGGAGTATGGTTCAACCTGGTTTATTGCCGAACAGCCGAGTGGGAGGATGATTACCATACCGAATAGTCTTGTGCTTCAGACCGCTGTCTTCAATTATACAAAGGACTTCCCATACGTCTGGGACGAACTCGTCGTATCGATGGCTTATGAAAGTGACCTTTCACACACAAAGGAAATAGTCCTCAAAGCTGCTAGGGAGGTCATAGGAGATAGTATGGTCAAACCCATACACCAGTACAGGGAAATTCTAAAACGCTCGAACTTAGACTACGGGATTTCTGAAGAACCGGAGATTTTCATGACATTTGCTGATTCGTGGGCTAATCTTCATCTACGCTACCTTGTTCCTGCAAGGGAGAAGCGAGGCACCAAGACGGCGATATCCGAGCACATATTCAAGGAGTTTAAGAAACCGGAGAACACAGATAAGATAAAGCCAATATATCCGAGGATTCAACATCAGGCCATCGACAGCA
>JBGVTJ010000153.1:0-8803 GCA_041862515.1 Thermodesulfobacteriota bacterium
TTCCCGGGTGGTGAGCTCCTGGTCGGCCACGGTTGGGGTGACCGTGAGGTCGATCTCCAGCGATGGAATCCGGATTTTCCACCGTGCGGGGTAGCGGGCCCCGGTTTTTCGGCTCTTCCAGGCGTCCAGGATCCGAATGTTGAATTCCTCCAGGCGGATATGCCGGGAGGTCCCGTCCGGATAGACGAGGGTTCCACTGGAATACGGATCAGGCCTTCCGTCCCCATGTCGAGTGATGTAGAGCATCAGTTCGGTGTTGTTCTCCATCTGGATGCTGAACCAGTCCCAGCCCACCTGGTAGGTTTGAAGCTGGCTCGATCCGAACTCGTGGTCCATCCAGCTTATGCCTTCAACCGTCAGGGTCTTCCCCTTGATGGTCAGTTCACCGCGGGTTTTCATCCGGGTTATGGAGTAGTAATGAGAGGCGTTGCCCATGCCCTCAGCCTTCTGACTGACCCCGTTGATCCCATTTATGACAGGAGGCTTCAGTGGGGTGAGACGAAACCGAATGGCCATGGAGGTATCATGGGCCTCGAGCAGATGGTCTGAGCCATCTCCCTTGAGGGTCCAGTCCTCGACCCAGACGTGCAAGCGGTCGGTTGCCGCGCCCGCTTGTCCGAGGGCTCCCCTGCTGATCTTCTCCCGGAAGGCAAAGGCCTTTTCATCCTCATGGGTCAGGGCGAAGTGGGCGAAGAAGAGGCTCTGGAGAGCCCACTTCGATTGACCGGGAGTTCCTCTCCGGAATCCGGTCCTGAAAAAGGTCAGCTGATAACCAAAGGACCTGCCATCCCGGGATCTCACATGGCCAGTGTAATACCACCACTCGGTTCGGAACTCTGGATGCGAGTAGTGGTCCCGCGGGAAGGAGAAAGTTCTCCCCGGTAACGCTCGCTCGAATTCCTGGGCTCGGGCGAAGGCCGCTGTAAGCAGGAGAAAAACTAACCAGAGAGATGCCGATTTTTTCGGGCCCATCACCTGCATTACTCCATCTTCACCGCTTCGGCCACGTTCTTCTTGGAAGCCGCGTGGGCTGGAAAAAGCCCGGCCAGAAACGAGGCAACCACCACCAGGACGAGGGATTGGACAAACACCGATGGCACCGGAAAGAACTGGATCGTCCAGCCAAAGGACTGCTTGTTGATCACGTAGATGAGAACCATGGAGAGGAGAACGCCGCTTACGGCTCCGAGAACAAACCCGACCAATCCCATGAGCTGAGCCTCCACGAGTGTCATTTTTCTGATCTGCGCTCTGAAGGTGCCAATGGCCCGGAGGATACCGATATCCCTTTCCCTCTCGATAACCATTGCCAGCATGGAGTTGATAATTCCCAGAACGGCCACGACAAAAGCGATCACCTTTAGTGCATGGGCGATGGCAAAGGTCTGGTCGAAGATCCGGAGAATCTCGTCCCTCAATTCCCTGTTGGAAACCGCCAGTATCTGATACTTGCCGGAGAGGTTTTCCAACAGGTCCTTTCTGACCTCTTCCAGCCGAGAAGGGTTCCTCAGGTAAAGCGTTGCCCGATTAATACGGAGGTCCCTCCAGATTTTTTGGTAGATGGCAAGGTCCATGATGATCATACCATTTTCCGTCGTATAGTCGTAGAATACCCCGGCTATCCTGAATTCCCTTAGTGCTCCCGGAGTCTGTATCAACAGGTCCTGGCCCTCCGTGAGCCCGAACTTCATCGAGAAGGTCTCAGACACGATCACCTCCCCCCTTTGGGTCACCCTTTTGATGATTTCGGCCTGGTCTCCCCGCAAGAAACGGAGCCGACTCTGATGGAATAAAACTGGCGTTACCGCTGCCCAGAGGAGAACTACCCGCCCCCCATACTCCATTTCAGATACGCGGATGGTGTCAATTTCCTCCACAGAGGGATGATTTCGGGCATGGGCAACCACTTCAGGGGGAACGAAGGCATCCCAGCCGGAAATAGCAGCGGATGCCGGGGTAACGATGATGTCGGCGGTAATAGCCTGGTCCACCCATATTGCAACTGTTTTCCTGAAGCTGAGGATCATGATGGAGATGCTAATCAACATGGCGAGGGCCGTCATCAAGGCCGCAATGGTAATGGCCGTGCGTGTCAGGGAGTCCCTTACGTAATGACTGGCCAGCCTTCCCTCGGTTTTGAAGAGCCTTTCCACCGCGGGGCCAAAAAAGGCGTTCAGCCATCGGGTTCCCGCCGGCGTGATCAGCGAAAAACCGACCAAGATCAGAAAGGCGGAGGCAAACCCGAAGACGGGGCTTCCCAAAATGGGCTTCTGGAAGGCGAAGATCAAGGCGAGGAGCAAGGCCCCCAACCCGGCCAGGAAAAGCGTTCCCACATGAACCCACACCTTTCGCTCGAGGTTGTTCAGCGCAAGGGCCTCTCTCGGTTTGGTTCGGGCCGCCTCAAGGGCAGGCCCTGCCGCCGAAAGGATGGAGACCCCAACGGAAATCAGGGCTCCCAGAATGAGGATTGTGGGGGATATGGTGAGACGCTCGGCCTTCACCAAGATGTAGAGGGCGGTAACCGTTCTGGAGACGGAGGCCAGGGTGAACTTGGCCATGACCAGGCCGACCCCGATTCCCAAAATCGCGCCCAAAACCCCTAGGATGGCGCCCTCGGTGAGAAACAGGGCGAGCACCTGATGTTCTGAAACGCCCAGACTTCTGAGAATCCCGATCTCCCGACGCCTCCGAATCACGGAGATGGACATGGAGTTGTAGATGAGGAACATGCCCACGAAGAGGGAGACAAAGCTGAGCGCCGTCAGGTTTAGCCTGAAGGCACCGATCATATTTTCCACCTGGTTGTTCCGAGTCTGAGGTCGACGAACCACGATGTCGGAAGGAAGTTTTTTCCTCAAGGCAGCTGCAACTACGTTCAAAGAGACCTGAGGGTCCACGAGCAGATCTATTCGGTCCAGGAGGCCAACCTTATCAAAGGCTTCCTGAGCATTGGCGATGTCCATGATGCCGAAATTCCCCCCCAGGGCCTTGGCCGGACCCTCTTCCTGCATGATTCCCTTGATGGTGAACGGGATCCCTTTGGACCCGATGAGAAGATTGAGCCTCGATCCCTGATTCAATCCGAATTTCTCGGCAAAGGTCTTGGTAATGGCGATTGTCCTGGGCTCGAGGAGAAACTCGAGGAGACTCCCCTCCTCGGCGCTTCCTACAAATTGGTATTCCCGGAACCGTTGATCGCTGAAGATATCGATGCCCAGGATGAGAAGAGGCTGGTTGATGGGCGGGCTACACTGGGCCACATACTGGATCACTGGAGTCGCCGCGAGAACCCCCTCCGGGTTTTTTATCAGGGGGAAGAGTTTTTCGTCAAAACCCTTTCCAGGGGAAGTGACCTCGAGGTTGGCCTTTCCGGCCACGTGATCAACGGTACTCCTGAAGGCATCCAGTGCACTATGAATGGAGATACGAATGCTGATGAAGACCGCAACGCCCAGGGCAATACCCAGGATGGTCAGCCCCGATTTCCATTTTTCGCGGGAAAAATGTCGCAGGGAAAAAAGACGAACCAGATTAATCAATACTCGATCTCTCCCTCCCTATGTAACCGTCCGTCCCTCATCATCAGTTGGCGATCCGCGAATTCTGCGGCGTCACTGCTGTGGGTTGCTAGGATAACGGTTTTCTTTAAATCGGTCTTCAGACGAAAGAGGATTTCCAGGATCTTCTTCCCAGTCCTGGAATCCAGGTTGCCGGTTGGTTCGTCGGCCAGGATGATATCCGGATCGTTAATAAGGGCCCTCGCGATGGCTACCCGCTGCATCTCCCCACCCGAAATGTCTTGGGCGTGGTGGTTTTGGCGGTCCAGGAGATCCACCATCCGAAGAAGCTCCGTGGCCCTTTCGTTGGCCTCTTTTGCCGGCATTCCCCTGATCAGAAAGGGAAGGGCTACGTTTTCCCGGACGTCCAAAATGGGAATCAAGTTAAAGAATTGAAAGATAATGCCCACCCGTTCTCTCCTGAACCGGGTCAGGCGGGCATCATCCATATCGGCCAGATCAACGCCATCGATGATTACCTGCCCGCTGGTGGGGACATCCAGGCCTCCGAGAAGGTTTAGGAGGGTGCTCTTGCCACAGCCGCTGGGCCCGGTAATTGCGAGAAACTCCCCCGGTGGAATTTCCAGGCTGACTCGGTCGACAGCCGTCACATGCTGCATGCCTTGCGAATAAACCTTTGTGACGTCAACGAGTTTGATCACGTTTTCCTTTATCCCTTATAGTGCAGATAATGAGTCTCTGTACCGTTCTCACCAGTGATCGCGTTGGATTCCCCGCCGCGAGACAAACTGGTAATCGGACAACCTTTTTCGGTTGTTCTAAGAGACCTCTTACGGTTTAAAGTTTCTTAATTTTCTGGGGGGTTGCATTGTTCCCTCGCTTCAATCCCCCTGAGTTGACTCTTCGAGATGCAGGCTTTTTAAGATTTCCCGGACTACCTGCTGATCCGTCTTGCCCAGTGCATCAACCCTGACCTGAGCGTACCGCTCATAGAGAGGGTTCCTTTCACGATAGAGGTCGACCAAGCTCTGGTCGGGGGTTCGGACAAGCCCCCGGTTTTCCATGCCATCTGCCAGCCGCCGTTCCAGTTCTCCAAGGGGGAGATTCAGCCAGAGGATCCAGCCCAGTTCCTGCAGGTGGGCCATGGCCTGTGGGTAGTAGACCGCGCTTCCCCCTGTAGATATGACATGCTTCGACACATCAAGGGAGAGGATCGTCTTCTCCTCCTTGACCCGGAAGGACTCCAATCCTTCGGAATCGATGATCTCCTGCAGAGTACACGACCATCGTTCTTCCATCAACTGATCCGTGTCAAGAAAAGCAAGGGTCAGGGTCTGAGCCAAATGTCTTCCTACCGTGCTCTTACCGGCACCGGGCATCCCGATCAAGATTAAGTTTTCATCTCCGACGGGTTTCATAGAAGAGGTCTCCTTGAACGGGCATCGTCCGCGAGCTTCAGGTTAGCAAAATCCCTCCGGCTACTAATAGTATAACACCTCTTTGCCGATATCGCCCGCGCCGTCATGCTGGGAGGAACTGCCAGAATCTGTTGTGTTTCAATGGGGACGGATTTTCTCTTCGGCCTCGTGTATTACGATACCTCATCATACCGAAAACAATCGAAGGTGTGATCGTTCACCATTCCGGTCGCCTGCATGAAGGCGTAACAGATGGTCGAGCCGACAAATTTGAATCCCCTCTTGATTAGATCTTTGCTCATCGCATCTGATTCCGCCGTATTGGAAGGTATCTCTTTTATCGTTTTCCAGGCATTCTTTTTCGGTTTTCTGCCTACGAATTGCCAAATATAGGCATCAAAACTGCCGAATTCCCTCTGGAGAGCTAAGAATGCCTTCGCGTTTTGGATAGTTGCCTCAATCTTCAGTCGATTGCGCACAATTCCCCTATTCGAGAGGAGCTCTTCCAGCTTTCTTTTATCATATTGTCCTATCTTTTTCGCATCAAAGTTGTCAAATGCCTCTCTGTAATTCTCGCGTTTTCTCAGGATCGTCAGCCAACTTAATCCCGCCTGGGCACCCTCTAAGACGAGAAATTCGAACAACTTGCGATCATCATGCTGGGGAACTCCCCATTCATTGTCATGATAATCGATGTAAAGGGGGTTTTCCCTGGCCCATTCACATCGTATTTTCATATCTACTCCCTCGAGAAAATTACGGAGCCGGGGTTACCTGAGCCATTGATCCATGGGAAGGAAACTGCGCCTCGAACAACCAGGCTCACCAAAAAAGACCGGTTTTCATTGGCGAATACCCTCTGCTATCTCGGAAACGGCACGGGCATAGTTTGGGTGCATGTTGTAGGCAAGCAGTGCGCGCCAGTTCTTATTTCCGGGGGAAGCTTTGATGCCCAGGTTCCACCCCGACCCATATCCTCTATAATTTTTGAGATAATTTGCAGCTGAATGGATCCCGTCCGCAACCCCATCCGGGTCTGGCTTTCCATCTCCGTCCCCGTCCACGTAAAGCTTGTTGAGCAAAGAAGGTATGAACTGGGCAATCCCGATCGCCCCTGAGTAGGAGCCTTTCAACGCGTGGGGGTCTAGATCGTATTTCTGGCAGAAGCGCAAGAGTTCGACCAGCTCGATCTCGCCGAAGGTTCTCTTCTGGGGTATTTTCTCGATCATGGTCACGAAGATACCGACCGGATTATACTTCCCGGAGTTCCTCCCATAGTCTGACTCGGCCCCGATTATCGCGGCAATGTACCGTTTGTCGACGCCATACCTTTTCTGTGCCTCCGCGAGCTCATTGGCATATTTGCGCATAAATCGCTTACCATCTCTTATCTTCTGCTCCACCGCTATGACCTTCCTGTATTTCTCGTAGGTGAGCGCCTCGGATGGACTCCTAATCATTTTCTTAATGACGGAATACAGTTTCATCCGTGCATCCGAGAAGAGTGCATCCACGTAGTCGCTATCGAACCCTTGGCTCAGTAAAACTTGGCGTGCGTTCTTGAAGAGATCCCCCTGTGCATGCGTTTTCGTCGTATTCCGAGAAACCACTATTACCCTTATCAGGGATGGGTAGAGCGGCACACGGGTAACCGCCTTAAGAAAGGTCCTTCTGGTCAACCTGTGGGTTTGTGCCCATTCCTGCTGCCGGCTCACCGCGGATCCTCGCGAGCTCATTGAATAGATAACACCGCTCAACGCTATTCAGAATGGTAATGCCATAGAGTAAAAAAACCCATACAACCTCGAAAATCAAGACCTTGCATAAGATTTCCGATGTTAGATAGGATCGGAAAGCTCAATTGCGCCTTTTTCTACCGTTTTATTGTTGCCTCAATTGCCTGAGCGAGTTCTTCGGGTCGCTGTGAACCGATGAGTAACCGCTTACCATTTGCAAGCTCCAACTGGACACCCCGATTGCCACTCACATTATATGCCTTTCCCCCTCTCCTATACCGAATTCCCCACCCTCCGAATTCCCTAATTGGATTGTAGGTCCGAACTTCCCAACGAGTGATATCCTCAAAGGTTATTCTCTGATGGGTCAATGGGAAAAAACGGATGTACAACCCATCGCTCCGTACTTCAGTTACCAGTTTCATTGAATAGAAGAGATAAGCAAGACCAACTGCGAATAAAACCCACAATGGCCCAATAATTGCCAGTGCGATATCGGACATGGGCTTGCTTCCCCAGGGATGACCGAAGATGAGTTGCTTCACCATTCCATAGCCGAAGAGAACGATGAGAAATAGTGATATTGGAAGTACCAAGACCCAAACCCATGTCTGTCTAAATTGCTGGACCTCACAGAAATTTTTCGTCTCATTCCCTCTCTGATTCATAAGAGTCTCCTTTGCCATTACCCTCCTGCCGTTTGTGAACCATTTCTATAGTGGACACCTGATCCTCTAGCAATTTGACCTCTATCTGAGAACAGAGGCACTATCGGTTCACAACGTGGAAATACCGAAAATCTCATGGAAAGAGTTCATGGGATGTTATCCATTCCGTCTCAATGGTCGATTCCCATAAGGCCCTTCAAACTGCTCTTTACGAAGAGGATAATGGGAAACTCGAGATCCTCCTTTTCCGCCCTTACCATGATCCGATGGGCCCCAATCGAGATGGTTTTTTCCAATCGAAAACTCTTTTCCACCCTTTGAGCGTTGAGGAGGAGGTTTTGACTCTCGCCCAAATTCACCCCCGGCGGAATCTCGTCAAAGGAGAGATCCATAAATTTCCCGTTCTTGGGATTCACTTCTCCTCTCCATTCAAAAATCAAAAAGCCCTCTGCTGATGGAAGATAAAAGTTCTCATTGGGATAGACTTTGAGACTCAATTCTCGTGCATTTACTTCCGTCACAACGGGTCTCAACAAGACGATATATGTATTAGCCTGTTTTAGAGCCTCCACCATATTATTGACGGTAACCTGCGAGGGATCAAACAGGACGGTGTTTATTTCAAAGCGGTCTAAGAAACCCCGACCGATGTAGACAATCCCCGATAGCTCTTCCAGAGCCATCCTTCCTACATCGAATCAGTTGACGGCAAAGATGGCTTTTGCCGTGACTGAAGGGAAAGACTTTGATTTCCCTATGTGCAATCCCATCGAGAAAAGAAAGGGGAGAAAGACTCCGATGAGGATGAAAATGAAAGCCCGATGTGATAGTTTTCTATGCATTTTTTATTCGCTTAACGCTGCCCTCAATTCCGTATCGTGATTCCCAAATAATCTCGGACTCCCCTGCGTAATGATTCATTTCTGGTGACAACTTCATTGTGCATCCCTAGCACTATAGCCGATAGAGCCCCTCGGCTTACCCCCGGCAATGTGAAAGGTGGTGGCAACACCATAAAACAAGGAACAATAAGGAACTTCAAAAATCAAGCCCTGCTCGGAGCTTTTCGAGGGGCATTGACGCGCGTCGAGCTCTGTGGTAGTAGCTCAAAGGGATAATGGGTTCATCATCGCATACTATTGAGAAACGAGAGAAAGGAGAGATAATGGAGACAATTAGGATCATGCCATGCCTTGATATGAAAGAAGGCCGGATAGTTAAGGGTATCCATTTTGTTGATCTGAAAGATGTTGGCGATCCTGTGGAAAACGCTGAATTCTATCAGAAAGAGGGAGCCGATGAACTGGCCATGCTCGATATAGCCGCCACGAGAGACAACAGAAAAACCAGATTGGAATGGATTGAAAATGTATCCTCAGCCGTGGATATCCCCCTGACGGTGGGGGGAGGAATTTCCCGCTTGGAGGACATCGAATTGGTGCTGAAGGCCGGAGCCGACAAGA
>JBGVTJ010000154.1:0-3989 GCA_041862515.1 Thermodesulfobacteriota bacterium
TTCCTTAATACCAACAAATTCACCGTGAGCAAGGATACCCTGCCTCCGGTAACAGAGATTTACGTTCTCGACGTGGTTCGCGAGGGCGATCTGTAAGCAGAGAGTTAGCAAAGGTACGTTTTTCTCATATCGTCGGGTAACAAAAGGGAGCCGCTTCTATGAAAAGAAATGTCTTATTGATACCGGTCGCGGTCTTTTGCTGTATTTGGATGAATCTCTCACCAACAGAGGTCCATGCTGCGTGCCGTAATCCCAATATCGCTGAAGGGGATGAACCTTTGTTCAGGCGTGCTAGTGCCTCAGGGTTTGTGGAGATCACATGGTTCGGCCACTCCTTTTTCCAGATCACCTCAAGCGCTGGAACGAGAATCGTCACCGACCCTTTCAGCGAATATATCGGTTATCCTGTGCCTGAAGTATGGCCCCATGTGGTGACGGTGGGGAAAGAGACGAGAAATCATAACAATGTCGCACTGGCCAACGGAGATCCGCTCATTCTGCGGGGCCTGAAGTCATGGGGGCTCGAGTGGAACGAGATCAACACAACCTTCCGCGATGTTTTGATCTATAATGTGCCCATCCATATGAGAACCTGGTATGAATTCAGAAAGGGATCGGCTTTTGTCTTCGAAATGGACGGCCTCTGCGTCTGCCACACCGGTGATGTAGGAGAACCGTTTAATGAAGATCAGCTTGATCTCATCGGGCATATAGATATTCTCTTTGTTCCCATTGGAGGATCGTACACGATGGGTCCCGAAAGTGCCAAGAAGGTGGTAGAACAGCTTAAGCCGAAGATAGTGGTCCCCATGCACTACCGCCCCAACACGACTAACTTGCAGAGATTTCTTCATGGACCCTACCAGGCCCGGTTCATTGAGGCCAATACGTTCAGCGTGAGCAAAGACACGCTCCCACCCGTCACCGAGATCTTCATCCCAAAAGTTATGTGGTATGGTCGAGATAACGATCTCTAATATCATTCTCACTGTTGCGGTACACACCCCCTAGAGGAAAACGTTCTGCTCTCATCAATCATCTTAATGGTTGGCGTGTGGAGTTGCTCGGGCTGACCTCGGGGGGAAAACAGGGGTTTGAAACCAAACCGTGGTGACCTATTCCCTGTGGTATTCCTCAAATTCTTTTTCCAATACGTCAAGAAATTTATTGAGACTATCCTTAAAATCGGCTTCTTTCCTTGGGTGCCTGGTTGTCTCCCGCAATGGGGCTTTGGCATACTTATTCATGTGTTTGCTGTCATACTTCATATCCAAAAATGGGAAGGCCGATCTTCGCTATACCCTTTATCAGGCGACAAGGCGGTTCTATCTCACCCCCGTGGCTTAATACCCATGTTGCTCCAGCTTGCAAGGTCAAAGCTTTTTGACCCCTTCTTTCTTTCCCGCTTGCTAAACGCTTATTTGAAAAATCGAATATGGTCCCAAAGCGACAAGGCTTGCTCTGACTTCCCATCAAAGCACGAGGGAATCAGGTAATAAGTATCACTTGGGACTGAATGACGAAGATTTAGGTTGACACCAAAATCTTATCAAATGTAGAAACAGTTCCATGTGGATTACTGCCCCCAAGGATAGCCAACATGGATCATCAAAGAAGGACTTTCATTGGGCGTGGATCATCTTATCGGTCTGCTTCATCAATCTCTTCGTGAATTACAGTATCCGCCTCGGATTTGGGGTCGTCCTCCCGGAAATGATCCGATCCCTGGGGTTGAACAGGACTCAGGCTGGAGCCATCTTCAACTTTTATCTAGCGGCTTACATTTGCCTAACCCCTTTTACCGGAAACCTCACCGATCGCTTCGGCGCTCGGAGGATTATCACCCTTTTCTCCATTCTCCTGGGGACCGGAACCCTCCTCATGGGTGCGGTGGAACGATTTTGGACGGCCTGTATCATCTTTGCCCTCGTAGGGGCAGGGGCCTCGGCCATGTGGACGCCAGTTATCACGGTCGTCCAGAGGTGGTTCGCCTTAAAGAGACGAGGGATGGCCCTCGGAATCCTCTCCACCGGATACGGTCTTGGCTTTGCTGCCATGGGGTGGCTCTTTCCCATTTTAGTCGAGTCATTCTCCTGGCGATTCTGTTGGTATGCACTTGGCGCCTGGGTCCTAATCATGGTCCTGGTCAATGGAATCTTCCTACGCAGTGGGCCGGAGGACCTCCAGATGTCTCCATGGGGGGAAAAGGAGAACCTACCTCTTGGAAGCTCACCTAGAGAGGGTTTGGCCAGGAAAGTCCGATACGGGGAGATTTTCCGTTCGTCTCGATTCTGGGCCATCGGTGCCTCTTATTCCTTCGTTGCCTGCGCCCTCTATATTATCACGACCTTCATGGTGGACTACGCCAACATGGAGCTTGGATTCAGCTTCAAGAGGGCCTCCTTTTTGGCAACGATCCACGGCCTGAGCCAGGTGGTAGGTGTCCTCACAATCCCCATCCTCTCGGATCGGATCGGTCGCAGGCTAACCCTTATGGGCTCCAACGTGCTCATCGCCGTGAGCGTCCTGGGAATCATTGCTGCGGGGAAAAGCCTCATTGGTCTCTATACAAGCATTGCCATTTTGGGCATGTTTTATGGCGTTACCTGGCCAATGTATGGAGCTTGTGGGGGAGACTATTTCAAAAAGGAAGTGATGGGAACGGTTATAGGAGCATGGACCCCGTTCTATGGCCTGGGAGCTATCTCAGCACATTTTATCGCAGGAAGAATACGCGATATAACCCAGTCCTTCCAGACGGCCTTTTATCTGGCTATCATCTTTGCCATAGTCGGTTCATTTCTCATGCTCAGAGTAAAGAGGTAGACTAAGACACCCGAGCAGATTCGCCAATCCTGGGTTCATATTAGATTTAAAACATTAGATTTCTAACACAAATTAACAATCTTGCATCATACTCCCATTAGCGACTTCATCTTTCAAAAGGTTAAGGTTCCGTTCGGATCCTTCCATTTTTGACTGAGGACCCCAAAGGATGTAATATACAGTTATTAACTGGAAACACCTGAAATTTCCCTTCTGCTGGTGAGGAGAGAAATGAGTGTACGAATAAAGAACTACCTCTCCATTTTTTCGCTTGTGATTTTCACTGCTTTTTGGCTAGCGCCCCCTTCGAACGGGCAGGAGACGGCCAGCGTTTATATAAACGTGGGTCTCAACTACTATGAAATAAGCCAGTACGAAAAGGCTGTGGAGAAATTCCAGAAAGCGCTGGAACTGGATCCTGGTTACCCCCATCTTCACGGACTCCTCGGATCGGCTCTCCTTCAGAGTGGTAAGATCGATCAGGCTATTGAGGCCTACGAGCGGCAAATCGTCCTAGCCCCCACTGTTGCTAAGTGCCATTACAATCTTGGGTTAGCTTATCTGTGCAAAGGACTATTGAAGGAAGCGGTAGGGCGGTTCGAGAGGGCAGTGGAGTTGGACGGGCGACTTGTCGAGGCCCATCGAGCCCTGGGATTAGCCCATATGGAACAGGGGAACCTGTCTGAAACCATTTCTGCCCTCAAAAAAGCCATTTTCCTTGATCCCTCATTCTGGGAGGATTATTACTATCTCGGGTTGGCCTTTTACCGCCAAAAAAACTTTATGGAGGCAATCCAGTCATATCAACGGGCCCTCGGGCTCAATCCAGAAGTGGCTGACATCCATGTGGCCCTGGGAAAGGCCTATTTCGAGCTTGGAAAGGTTGATCTTGCCTCGAGGCGTTATCGGAACGCACTGAGAATAAAACCACGAGATATCCAGCTGAGATTCAAACTGGCCGAAATTCTGGCGTCTCAGAATCGATACGATGAATCCATTGAGGAGTACAAGGCCATTCTGGAGATAGACCCCAAGAATGCGGCGGTACTGAACAATCTGGGAGTCATCTATTTCAAAAGAAAATCCCATGAGGAAGCACTCCAGTACTTTCTGAGGGCGGTAGAGATTGATCCTAACATCGATTATATTCATAACAATCTCGG
>JBGVTJ010000155.1:0-15104 GCA_041862515.1 Thermodesulfobacteriota bacterium
GCAATAATCCCCAGAAGGAGCAGGTATTTCCCGATCCTCTTCCCGAGGGCGATGAGGGGAAAACTCAAAAGGAAACAGAGGGCGATGATCCCGGACGGACTTACCGCGAATTGGCAAATCGATTTTAATATATCCATAGCCTAGGCCTCCCCATCAATCGTTCCGTGTGGAGCCACTCCAACAACATGAGGTTCCTTGAGGGCAAGGAAAAATGTGCCATTACACATTTTACTCCTTTTTCGGCCCCTCTGGAACCCTTTCATATTCCGGAGTTTCCTGATTTTTATTGGCGGGATTTCTGTAACCTTTTGATTTCATAATAGATTCTGTTTTTCTCGAGAGAACACCGTTGTCCCTTCGCTTCAGTGCTTCCGAAGTGACCCTTTCGGGGCTCGCGGGTGGGGAATACTTGCCCCTTCCGGCCTCTGAAGGGCCGGCTTTCCCCTTCCCGCTCACCCTCGATGGGTACCCCACTTCTCCAGCAAATTTCGCTCATGGACAGCGGTGTTCCCTAGAAACTCAGGAAACTCCAGCAGGCTTTTCCCTTGACTGGTCCCAAGGAACAGTGATAACTTATTTTGATTTAGGGAACTAAGGGGGAATCTATGGACGAACGTCGGTCTCTGGTGACTCAGAGGCTTCGCAAGATTGACGAACTCAAAAAAGAGGACGTAAACCTGTTCCCAAACGACTTCCGAGTGGAAAAAACGTCCGAGGATCTCGTGAATCGATTTGGCCAGGCAACCCCTGATGAACTGAAGAAGGTGAAGAAGTCATTCTCACTAGCCGGTCGCATCATGGCCATGAGGGATTTTGGTAAGGCGGCCTTCATACACATCCAGGACAGAAAGGGCACGATTCAAGTCTACGTTCGCAGCGACAGGGTCGGTAAGAAGTCATTTAACGTCTTCAAAAAGATGGACATCGGCGATTTCATAGGAGTTGCCGGGACCCCCTTTCGAACTAAAACAAATGAGTTGACCATTGATGCCAAAAGTATCCGGCTTCTGACGAAATCCATGGTACCCCTACCGGAGAAATGGCACGGATTGAGGGATGTGGAAACCCGCTATCGACAGCGATATCTGGATCTCCTCGTGAATCCACCGGTAAGGGAAATCTTCATCAAACGGACCAAGATAATCCAGCTGATCAGACAGTTCCTTGACGAGAGGGACTTCCTGGAGGTCGAAACCCCCATGATGCAACCCATCCCGGGAGGGGCGACGGCCCGCCCCTTCAAAACTCACCACAATGCGCTGAATATGGACCTATACCTCAGGGTGGCCCCTGAGCTTTATCTGAAACGCCTGGTTATCGGAGGGCTCGAACGGGTTTACGAGGTCAATAGAAACTTCAGGAATGAGGGGATCTCCACCCAGCATAATCCTGAATTCACTATGTTGGAGCTTTACCAGAGCTATGTTACCTTCGAAGACCTGATGGCCCTCACCGAAGAAATGTTCTGCTTCATAGCTCAGAATATCCTCGGCGGCCTGGCCCTCGAATATCAGGGGGAAAAAATAGACCTTTCTCCCCCTTGGAAGCGAATAACCGTTAAAGACGCTATCATTCAGTGGGGAGGGGTCGACTCCAAAACTCTCCAAGACTACGGCAGGGCGTTGGCATACGCCCAAAGGTTGGGGATTCCGATGGAAAAAGGGATTCCATATGGGAAAATCATGACCGAGATATTGGGGAAAATCGTGGAACCGCTCCTCATCCAGCCAACGTTCATTACCCACTATCCTACCGATGTTTCTCCCCTGTCTCGGAGAAATCAGGAACATCCGGATCTGGCCGATCGCTTCGAACTCTATATAGGAGGAAAAGAGGTCGCTAATGGATTCTCCGAATTGAATGATCCCGTGGATCAGAGGGAACGGTTCATAAAGCAGTTGGAGCAGGGCAATGGTGGTGAAATGGAAGGCCATCGCTTAGATGAAGATTTCCTGCATGCCCTGGAATATGGAATGCCACCCACGGCGGGAGAAGGGATAGGAATCGATCGTTTAGTCATGCTCTTGGCCGATTCTCCCTCCATACGGGAGGTGATCTTGTTTCCCCTTTTGAGGCCCCAAAGGGATTAGACCCTCTCCGATCACCGGATAGCGGAAGGAGCAGCCCTCCATGCCAATGCCATATGAACTATTCATTGGCCTGAGATATTTGAAGGCCAAGCGAAAACAGTTCTTCATTTCCATTATTAGCATCATTTCCATCCTTGGGGTCTTGCTCGGGGTGATGGCCCTGATTATCGTCCTGGCCGTGATGAACGGGTTTGAAACGGACATCAAGGAGAAAATACTGGGCACGTATTCCCATGTCATCCTATTGAAACACGGGGATGAGGGAATTTCCAGGTATTCCGCATTAATTGAACAGGTAAAGGGGTATAAGAGGGTCGTTTCGGCCTCTCCATTCATTTACAACCAGGTGATGCTCACATCGAAAACCAATGTCTCTGGCGTCGTCATCAGGGGCATTGACCCTGATTCCGCAGTTGAGGTAACCAATATCAGCCGTGCGATGAAGGAAGGGTCCCTCAGTGACTTGAAGAAGCGGGGGGGAGATGGAGCCGTCTCTGGGATTATTATCGGAAGGGAGTTAGCCAGGCACTTGGGGGCATTTCTCAATGAACCCATCACCGTGATTTCCCCCATGGGTACCATGACTCCCATGGGGATGGTTCCCCGAATGAAGCAGTTTATGGTCGTAGGAATCTTCAATGTGGGAATGTACGAATACGACTCCTCCCTGGCCTATATCTCCCTGAAGGAAGCACAACGGTTCTTCGATATGGGAGAGGCTGTTACGGGAATAGAGATAAGGGTGGACAACGTCTATAAGGCAAAGGAAGTGGCTGGGATTATTCAACAAGATCTCGGCTTTCCCTATTGGACCAAGGACTGGATGGAGATGAACAAGAACCTCTTTTCCGCCTTGAGGCTGGAAAAGGTGATCATGTTTATCATCTTATTTCTCATTGTCTTTGTGGCGGCTTTCAACATCGTCAGTACCTTGATCATGGTGGTAATGGAGAAGAATAAGGACATCGCCATCTTGAAATCTATGGGGGCAAGGGCTCGAAGCATTATGAAGATCTTTATCATCGAGGGACTCATCATCGGTGCCGTCGGGACCATTCTGGGAGCCCTATCGGGCTTGCTTGCTGCCATCAATATGGAAAAGATTGCTGGGTTTGTCGAAAGGATCCTGGGCTTTGAAGTCTTTCCCAGGGATGTCTACTACCTCGATCGTTTTCCATCGGAGCTGAATCCCGTTGACGTGGTGATAATTGTCATCGTTGCGCTGATGTTATGCTTTTTGGCAACCATATACCCTTCTTGGAAGGCTTCGAAGCTGGATCCCGCGGAGGCCTTGCGCTATGAGTGAAACTCCCCTGATTCCCGAGAAGGCCGTCATAAAGAACCGAGCGCAAAAATATGTCTCCAAGGAAAATTACAAAAAGGCCTTGGAGGAATTTCAAAAAATTATCAAACTGGACCCGATGAACTTCAGGGCCCGTCTGAGAGTGGGTGACCTGCTACAAAAGCTGGGAAGGACCGGTGAAGCCGTTACCCAATACAGGCAACTCGCCCGTCATCATGCCGAGGACGGTTTCCTCATCCAGGCCATCTCCCTCTATAAGATTATCCTCCGTATTGACCCTTCTCAAGAGGGCATCGACAAGGAGTTGGCCGACCTCTATTTCCAGACTGGTATCTCTTCGCAGATACCGGTAAAGGGACAAAAAGCCGAAAAGAAGCTTCCTGAAACCCCTCTCTTCTCGAAATTGAATCGGGATGAACTTCTCAAAGTCGTCAGCCATATAAGCACCAAACAGTTGGCCAAGGGAAATCTCGTCTGTAAGGAGGGGGATCCCGGTGATTCCATTTATGTCGTCAGTTCCGGAAAAGTGGGGATTCTTAAATATTCCAAGAAAAACCAAGGGGACATCCTATTGGCCACGCTACACGAGGGTGATTTCTTCGGCGAGATTTCGCTGATCTTCAACCGACCTCGAATGGGCAGCGTGAGGACCACGAAAACAACTGAACTACTGGAATTGGATAAGGCGGATTTCGATCATGTGGTGGGAGCATATTCTTCCATTAAGGGAACCCTGGAGGGATCTTCGAGGAAGAGACTGGAATCCTCGAGCCAAATCATCTCCTCATCCTGGGCAAAGAAGGCAACGGCAGCAATGGTTTAACGTGAAAAACCCAAACCGAAAGAGGAAAAACCCTTGGAGGCGACTCATCCCTTAATCCTCGTAGAAAACCTTTTTAAGTCCTTCGGCCATGCGCCGAAGAGGGTTGACGTCCTTAAAGACATCACCCTCACCTTTTCCGCAGGTGAGACAGTGGCCATCTATGGCTTATCGGGAGTGGGTAAGAGTACCTTCATGCATATCCTCGGCACCCTGGATAGACCCACCTCGGGGCGGGTGATCTACCGCGGGCAAGACCTCTTTTCCATGGAAGAAAAGGCCCTTGCTGCATTTCGAAATCGAGAGGTGGGCTTCGTCTTTCAGTTTTATCATCTTCTGCCCGAATTCAGCGCTTTGGAGAACACTATGATGCCTGCCTTAATCCAGGGAATGCAAAGGGGGCAAGCCGCCATGAAGGCCGAGGAAATCCTCGTGGAGGTTGGCCTAAAGGACCGCATCACCCATAAGCCAGGTGAACTCTCTGGAGGCGAACAACAAAGGGTGGCAGTGGCTCGCTCCCTCATACTGCAACCCACTCTGCTGCTTGCCGATGAGCCCACGGGAAATTTGGATACCACAACGGGGAACGCCATTCATGATCTCCTCTTGAGGTTGAATACCGAAAAGAAGGTGACCCTCATCCTGGTTACCCACAATTATGAGATCGCAAGCCGAATGCTCAGAAGGATTCGGATGGTGGACGGCAAGGTCTTTGAGGAGGCTTAATGGAAACAACACGGATTTTTCCTATTTACAAAGGATCATTTATTTGTTATGAAAGACTACCCAAAACCGCTGCAAATTTAGATCTTGGTCAGAACCTCTTTTCCAAGGAATCCATATGACCCCGGCACTGAAGTTCGGTGGGAGAACGGTGGTTTGTATCCTCCTCTATCTCATTCTAGCCGGCCGGTGTCTCGGAGAAGACGAAAAAATCATCAAGATCACAATACTGGGCAACGAGAAGGTCGCCGAGGACGTAATCAGAAACAACATTAAGAGTAAGGAAAATGAAACTCTCTCGATCCCGCAGATCAGGAAGGATCTCAAATCCATTTATGAGATGGACTTTTTTACCGATGTGATCATTGATTTGAGAGATGTACAAGGGGGCAAAGAGGTCATATTCATTGTTGTGGAAAAACCCTCCATCCGTAACATACTGATCTAGGGAAATGTGAAGATAGAAGCTTCCAAGATAAGGGAAGAGATCGACATTGCCACCGGTGCCATTTTGAATATGGAGAAGCTCAAACAAACCGCTGATAACATCAAGAAGTTCTATTCCTCCAAGGCGTATTATCGGGCAATGGTCAATTATCGGCCGAACTACCTGGAGGGAAACCAGGTTGACGTCGAATTCATCATTGAAGAGGGGAAAGAAGGGTATATCAAGAAGATTCGATTCCAGGGTAACAAGCACTTTCCAGCAAGGAAACTCCGAAAGTACATGAGGGTGAAAAAGAAGGGATGGTTTTGGTGGTTAACGAAAAGAGGGGTTTTGGATGAGGAAATTCTCGATGTCGATCTTCAAAACCTTAACGCCTTTTACTTCGATCACGGATACATCAAGGTTAAAATCGACAAGCCCAAGATCACCATAACCAAGGATGGGAAATGGATTTACATCGACATCGAGATCCATGAGGGGGAACAGTTTAAAGTCGGGGAGATCGACTTCCGGGGCGACATTCTAACCACCCGGAAAGATCTCTTCAAGCAGGTAACCCTAGAGAAGGGTAAAGTCTATCGTACCTCGTTAGTTCAGAAGGACATCCGGAGGATCACCAATTTCTATGGAGACAAGGGATACGCCTACGCTGAAATTGTTCCCCTTACCTCGGTGGATTCGGAAAAAAGGCTCGTCCACATCACCTTTGATATCCGCAAGGGAAAGGAGGTATTTTTCGAACGAATCACCATTTCCGGAAACGCAAAGACTCGGGATAAGGTCATTAGGAGAGAGCTCAAAGCGGGCGAGGGTGATCGTTACAGCGCAACGGCTATAACAAGGGGCCGACAAAAGCTGAGAACCTCTGGATATTTTAAGGAGGTCCAATTTACCACCAGTGGGGGGACCCGTGATGACAGGATTAACTTAAATATCGAGGTGGAGGAAGCCCCAACGGGAGCCGTTACCTTTGGGGCGGGATTTAGCTCACTGGAAGGGCTGTTGGCAACAGCCTCTATCTCAGAGCGAAACCTCTTTGGGCTGGGCTATAAAACCCGTCTAATCGGTGCATTGGGAGGGGAGAGCGAACGATTCAAATTCGGTTTTACCGATCCCTGGTTCCTCGGAACACCTACATCCGCTGGGTTTAATGTCTACATAGAGGAGTCAGACGTCTTCGATACATACAGCTCCGATATCGTCGGGGCGGACCTCACGCTGGGGAGATACCTAACGGAGTATATATCGGCCTCGCTTGGAGGCCGGGCTGAGAGGGTGAACATCTTCGATGTCTCCCCCAATGCCTCCCGTTTCATAAAGGAGCAGGAGGGGGAAAGGAATACCTACAGCCTCACCTTAAATTTGACCAGGGATACGAGGGATGACTTTTTCCATCCCACGAAGGGATCCAAACACACCCTCGTTCTGGAGAATGCGGGAGGGGTCTTAGGGGGTGATAATACCTTCTATAAGGTCAACGGCGATACCAATTGGTATTTCCCCTTGCTTCTCGACACGGTGCTCCACCTGCGGGGGAGGTCTGGAATTGTTGAGGGATACGACGGAAAAGACGTCCCCATCTATGAGCGATTTTTTATCGGCGGGATCAATACGATACGGGGCTTCGAATATGGGGAGGCTGGACCAAAGGATGAAACCGGAGAGGTGGTCGGCGGCGAGAATATGGTTATCTTCAATTCGGAATTGCTCATTCCCTTGAGCAAGGAACTCGGCTTCAGAATCGCTCTCTTCTACGATGGGGGAAAGGGCTGGAATAAAACATTTGGAAAGTGGAACCACGCCGTGGGATTGGGGATCCGCTGGCTCTCGCCCATTGGTCCCATTCGAATGGACTGGGGGTATAACCTCGATCCCGAAGACGACGAAAAACAGACCGTTTGGGACTTCACCGCCGGGACTCAATTTTGAAGACGAACTTTTGAGGGGAGAAAAAGATGTTTAGGGAGACGACGAAAGAGATGGGAATCATTCTCTGGGGAGTCTTGCTCTTTTCAGCCTTCGCGGCCGTGGCCCGCGCAGCGGATATAAAGGTTGGGTTTGTAGACATGCAGCGAGCATTGAATGAATGCGATGCAGGCAAGGAAGCGAAAGGGGTTATGAAAACCGAATACCAAAAATTTCAAGAGGAAATTGCTCAACGGAAGAAAGATCTTCAGGCCTTAAATGAAACTCTCCAGAGCCAGGGATTGATGCTCAGCGAAAAGGGGAGGAAGGAGAAGGAAAGGGAGTATCAGAACAAGCTGAAGGAATTTAAGCGGTGGGGAGAGGATAGGCAAGGTGAGCTCAAGCGGAAAGAGGTGGAGATTACTAACGCCACGCTGAAGGGTTTAGCGGTTGTGGTCAAAAAACTCGGAGAACAGGAGAAGTTTAGCCTCATCCTGGAAAAGAATGAGGCCATCATCCTCTACGGTTCCAAAGCACTAGACATCACGGATCGTGTCATTCAAATCTTCAACTCCACTAACAAGAAATAGAGGGGAGAACCCATCCATGGAAAAAACGCTGAAGGAACTGGCCCAATTGGTCGGCGGGGAGGTTCTCGGCGATGGAGAAGTAAAGATCCTCGGCGTGGCCCCTATTGAAGAAGCTCGAAAGGGTGAGATTACCTTCATTGCCCACCCGAGGTACTTGCCAAAATTGAATCAGACTGAGGCCTCGGCTATCATCGTTTCCCCGAAGGTCAGCGAGGCTGATAAACCCCTCATTCGGGTGGCAAATCCCCACCTGGCCTTTGCCAAGATCCTGCAGATTTACGTTTATCGACCCTACGAATCAAGGGGAGTTGACCAGCGGGCCTGGATCAGCCCGACGGCAAAGCTCGGGGAAAAGGTCAGCGTCTACCCCTTCGTATATGTCGGTGATCATGCCGAGATCGGCAATCGAGTTACCCTCTTTCCCGGGGTTTTCGTCGGCGATAATGTAGTGGTCGGGGACGATACACTCATCTATCCCAATGTCTGCATATACGAGGGAAGCAGAATCGGGAAAAGAGTGATCCTCCACGGCGGGGTCGTCATCGGGAGCGATGGCTTCGGTTTCGCTAAGGACGGCAAACGCAATGTCAA
This sequence comes from Thermodesulfobacteriota bacterium, assembly GCA_041862515.1. Taxonomy (GTDB): domain Bacteria; phylum Desulfobacterota; class BSN033; order WVXP01. The sequence goes on from JBGVTJ010000155.1 coordinate 8,471, forward strand.
AATACCGCAGATAGGCATCGTGGAGATCGAAGATGATGTCGAGATCGGGGCTAATACCACGGTGGACAGGGCCGCGATGGGAAAGACCGTCATAAAAAGGGGGGTAATAATCGATAACCTCGTTCAAGTGGCCCACAGTGTCACCATAGGCGAGGATAGCATCATCGTCGCCCAGGTAGGAATCGCCGGAAGCACCAAGGTCGGAGCCAATGTCATCCTGGCAGGCCAGGTCGGTGTGGCCGATCACGTTGAAATCGGGGACAACGTCATGGTAGGACCCCAGTCGGGAGTGGGTAAGGATATTCCCCCTAATCAAGTGGTCACCGGAAGCCCTACCCTGCCCCACAAAGAGTACCTGCGAGCAGCCCTGAGCTTTCCCAAACTCCCGGAGATGTGGAGGAAGATCGGGCAATTGGAGGCCAAGGTAACGGCCCTGGAGACAGGACAAACCGTAAGACGGAAAACATCTCGTCATTCTTTGGAGGACACCCATGATCCAGATCGATGAAATTATGGGGCTGTTACCCCATGGATACCCATTTCTCCTCGTCGATCGCGTCGTGGAGCTGGAAATGGGGAAACGAATCGTCGGCATAAAGAATGTCACTATTAATGAACCCTTTTTCCAGGGCCACTTTCCGGGCCAACCCATTATGCCTGGGGTATTAATAGTCGAGGCCATGGCCCAGACCGCTGGTGTCCTTGCCTTCAAATCAATACCCGAAGAGTCGAGGAAGAGGGCGGTTTACTTCATGTCCATCGACAAGGTTCGATTTCGAAAGCCAGTACACCCGGGAGATCAGATTAGGATGGAGATGGTTGTCTCAAAACGGCGCAAATCCGTATGGGCGTTTACGGGGAAGGCCTATGTTGATGACCAATTGGTTGCCGAAGCGGAGCTCATGGCCATGGTAGGCGACAAGGGGTAGAGGGGAAACCAAGGGGATATCCATGATACACGAAAAGGCTATTGTTCACCCTCGTGCAAGGATTGCCGAAGGCGTTGAAATAGGCCCCTTTTCAGTCATCGGCGAAAACGTAACCATCGGCAAAGACACCTGGATCGGGCCCCACGTAGTTATTACCGGGTGGACAACGATCGGGAAAAATTGTAAGATATTTCAATTTTCCTCCATCGGAGAAGTCCCGCAAGACCTTAAATTTAAGGGTGAGGAATCCCATGTCATTATTGGCGATAACAACGTCATCAGGGAGTTCGTCACCATCAACCGGGCAACGACTCATGGAGGAGGGAAGACTGTCTTGGGCAATGGGAACTTCCTGATGGCATATGCCCATGTGGCGCACGATTGTCTCATCGGAAACCACGTGATAATGTCCAACGCAGCTACTTTAGCGGGACATATCGAGATCGAGGATGGCGCTATCATCGGCGGATTAGTGGGCGTTCACCAATTCGTCCGAATCGGCGCCTATTCCTTTATCAGCAGATTATCCGGCGTTCCTCAGGATATTCCGCCCTATATACTTGCCGCCGGCAGCCGGTGCAAATTGTATGGCTTAAACATGGTAGGCCTGAAAAGACACGGTTTCCCCGAGAAGACCATCAAGGGGCTCAAGAAGGCCTACAAGATTATCTTCAACTCGGGATTAATCCTGGAAAAGGCCATTGAAACCGTAAGGGATGGGGAAATCATCAGTATTCCGGAAGTGGATCACCTCGTCCAGTTCATTCAAGGGTCACAGAGGGGGATTTGCAGGTGAAGGATAAATTGAGGACCGGTGTGGTCGGCGTGGGATACTTCGGGCAATTTCACGCCGAGAAATACCACCAAATGCCTGGAGTGGAGTTGGTAGGCCTTGCGGATATCGATTGCTCCCGTTCCCGAGAAATGGCCAGGCGTTTCAATACCAATGCCTTTTACAGTTATGAGGATTTATACGATAAGGTAGATGCTGTCAGCATCGCCGTTCCCACTCCCATTCACTACCAAGTAGCCAAAGACTTTTTCCACAGGGGAATCGACGTCCTTTTGGAAAAACCCATTACTGCTACTCTCCGGGAGGCGGATGAATTGATCGATATGGCGGAAAAAAAACAACTCGTCTTTCAGGTTGGTCACCAGGAGAGATTTAATGCCGCTTTCATGGCTTTGGAGGGGATCCTTGTCGATCCCATATTAATCGAATCCCACCGGCTGAGCCCTTTTCTCCAAAGAGCAGCAGGTGGAGATGTGGTCCTTGACCTGATGATCCATGATATTCAGATCATTCTCAGCATGGTAGATTCTCCAATCCAGTCGATTCAAGCCGTAGGCGTCCCAATCGTATCCCCTTATTTGGATATTGCCAACGCTCGGATCGAGTTCGAGAACGGCTGCATCGCAAATGTAACGGCCAGCCGCGTCTCCAGCGAAAAGACGCGTAAGATCCGAATATTCCAATCCACTGCTTATTTCTCCATTGATTACGTCTCCCAAAGGGTTACCGTCCTCAGCAAAGATGGCAAGGGACGTAAGCCCATCTTCCCCGGCATCTTCGCCGAGGATATCAAAATCGCCAAAAACGACCCCTTACAGCTGGAAATAAAGTCCTTCGTCGAGAGTGTCAGGGATCGAAAGAGACCCCTCGTATCGGGTTTGGATGGGAAGAAGGCCCTCGAGGTCGCCTTGCGGATTACCGATCAGATCCAAAGGAATATCGAAAAAAGAAAACCATTGGGTGGTCTTATGGGGTGAAGCTTAATGAGGAGAGGAAAATTCTCATCGTGGCGGGAGAGACCTCCGGAGATCTCCTTGGGGCCCATTTGGTGAAAGCAGTTCTCTCCATGGATCCCGGGCTCCGCTTCTATGGCGTTGGAGGAAAACATCTGAGAAGCATGGGAACCGACGTTATCTTTGACAGCTCGGAACTGGCCGTGGTCGGCATCGTGGAGGTCTTCTCCAGGCTGCACTCCAACTATAGGGCTTTCCGTTGGCTCAAGAGGTCCCTCGAGCGGGACAAGCCCGCCCTGGTTGTCCTCGTCGACTTCCCCGAGCTTAACCTCAGATTAGCCAAGGAGGCGTACAAGAGGAAAATCCCCGTCTTTTATTACATCAGCCCCCAGGTATGGGCATGGAGGAGGGGGAGGGTCAAGAAGATCGCAAAATTAGTCCATAAGCTGGTGGTAATCCTCCCTTTTGAGGTTCCTTTCTATCGGCAAAGGGGTATCGATTGCGAATTTGTAGGCCATCCCCTGATCGATATCGTCAAACCCCACCTCTCCAAGGAAGAAGCCCACGAAAAATTCCTCCTGGACAAAGATAAGAGGACAATTGGACTGTTGCCCGGAAGTCGCAAGGAAGAAGTCCAAAACCTCCTTCCCGTCCTCCTCAAGAGTGCCCATCTTCTTTTGCGGGATTTCCCGAACCTCCAATTCATCATCCCCCTGGCGCCCGCCATCGACCGTTTTGAGGTCGAAAAATCCATTGCGGACTTCAATGTGGATATCAAGGTGGTTGGGGAACACATCTACGATGTACTCAACATCTGCGATCTTGTTATCACCGCCTCCGGCACGGCCACGCTGGAAGCGGCCATTATGAGAACCCCCATGATCATCGTCTACAAGGTCTCATTCCTCTCCTATCTGGTAGGGAGGTTACTTGTAAAGGTCAAGAGCATCGGTTTGGTCAATCTCATCGCCGAAAAGAGGATCGTGCCCGAGCTTATCCAAGGGCAGGCCTCCCCCATCAATATTTTCAATGAGGCCTCCAAGATGCTAAAAAATCCCCTTCTCCTATCCATGATCAGAGGCGAATTGGACAATGTCAAGGAGCAATTGGGGGCCCCGGGAACATCCCAAAGGGCGGCACAAATCCTGTATCGTGTCATTCACCAAAGGGCATAGTCCCTTCCCTGTCTCAATATGACCGTAGAATTGTACAAAAGGCTGTTGCAATACCTTAAACCGTACCGGATGAGACTTCTCTTAGCCATGATCTGTATGGTTTTGTTCGGTCTCTGCCAGGGTGGAACCGCCTGGCTCGCTCAGCCCGCAGTGGACGGAGTCTTGGTAGACAAAAATGGGAGGATTTTATTCCTCATAGCATTGGCTATCGTTGGTCTCTTTCTCATTAAGGGAGTATTCGACTACGGCCAATCCTACCTCATGAACTATGTGGGTCAGCGTATCGTAGCCGATTTGAGGGAACAACTCTACAACCACCTCCAATACTTCTCCCTGTCATTTTTCACCAAAACACCAACGGGCGTCCTCATATCGAGGCTCACCAATGATATCATGTACATTCAAGGGGCTGTTTCCAACGCCATAACCACCGTCCTCAAAGAATCCTGTACCATCATCACCCTCACCGGAGTGGTCTTCTATCAAAATTGGAAGTTGGCGTGTATCGGCTTCGTTGTCGTCCCCCTTGCTGCTATTCCCATCGTCAAATTCGGCCAGAAACTCCGTAAATTCAGCATCAGGGGGCAGGTCCGAATGGGATCCATAACCTCCTTGCTCCAAGAGACGATCACGGGAAATCGCATCGTAAAGGCCTTTACCATGGAGGATTACGAAGCCCGTCGGTTTTCCGACGAAAACGATCGATTCTTCAAGGTCGTCATGAAGAGGCAGAGAATCAGGGCCCTCTCCTCTCCTGTCGTCGAGGTATTGGCGGGACTGGGTGTCGCCTGCATCGTGTTGGTCGGAGGGTTCAGCGTGATTAAGGGAAATTCCACCCCGGGAAGCCTCAGCTCCTTCTTGATAGCCCTCGGCCTCCTGTATAAGCCCATCAAATCCTTCAGCAGGCTCAACGACATGATACAAGGGGGGTTGGCGGCGGGCTCGAGGGTTTTCGAACTGATGGATAGAACCCCCGAAATCAGGGATGCCGATGGAGCAGTTTCGCTAAACGGCATTTCGGACGGTATCAAATTCGAACACGTCTCCTTCAAGTACGAAGACGAGCCCGTCTTGAAGAATATCAACGTAGAGGTAAAGGTGGGAGAGGTATTGGCACTGGTTGGAATGAGTGGGGCGGGCAAGACAACCGTGGTGAATTTGATCCCGCGATTTTACGACGTAGATGAAGGCCAAATCACAATCGATGGGAGGGATATCAGGACATTCACCATAAAGTCCCTCAGGCAGCACATCGCCATCGTGACCCAACAGACCATTCTCTTCAACGATACCGTGAGGAATAACATAGCCTATGGGGATATTACCAAATCGGAGGAGGAAATCGTGGAGGCCGCCAAGGCGTCCAATGCCCATGGGTTTATCGAAAAGTTGCCCTTGGGCTACGATACGGTAATCGGGGAAAGGGGAATAAAACTCTCCGGTGGGGAGCGACAGAGGATCTCTATAGCCAGGGCGCTGCTCAAGAATGCCCCCATCCTCATTCTCGACGAGGCCACATCGTCGCTGGACTCTGAATCGGAATTCCAGGTTCAGGTCGCACTGGAAAGGCTGATGGCAAATCGGACCGTCTTCCTCATCGCCCACCGTCTCTCCACCATCAGAAATGCCCATCGCATCCTTGTCATCGATAACGGGAGGATCGTCGAAGATGGAACCCATGACGAGCTTTTTGCCCTGAATCGTATCTATAAAAGGCTTTACCAGATGCAGTTCAGGGACGACGGGAAAACCATTTTGCAAAAGCCCAAGGCGAGGCAGATCTATTAGCAGAAGACAACCGAGACTCTTGGATATCGGACTGACAATAGTTAAATTGAGGTATACACCGATAAGCCGCATGACTGCAGCACTGCAGAACCCCAACTCCATCGTTTGAGCTCGAATGGCGAATATTTCGGAGATATCAGCGTGTCGAAGAAGTCGATTAACAGCCTGATATTAGCCATAGTGCCTCCCCTCGCGTATTGCGTAATAAAGCTTCTCTCGTGGTCAATGCGGATCAAGGTTGTCAACGGCCAAATACAGAATGAGTATCATAGAAGGGGAGAACCTGCCATTGGTGCCTTCTGGCATGGGAGGCTCCTGATGATGCCGGCTGGGTACAGGGGCAAGAAGTTAACCATTCTCATCAGTCTGCACCAAGATGGGGAACTCATAAGCAGGACTGCGAATTACTTCGGCTTCAAATCCATACGCGGGTCCACCACCAGGGGAGGATTTTCTGCCATGCGGGAGATGCTGAAGGCCTCACGGGAAGGATATGATATCGCGATCACCCCCGATGGCCCCAGGGGTCCCCGATATCACGTGCAAAACGGCATCATAGAGCTCGCCAGGCGGACGGGAATGGCCATAATTCCCCTCACCTTCAGCGCGTCACGGAAAAAAATGTTTCGAAGCTGGGATCGCTTTCTGTTTCCCTATCCCTTCTCAAGGGGCGTATTCATTTGGGGAGAGCCCGTGTCCGTTCCCCGACAGATGAACGGCCGTGAATTTGAGCAGAAGAGGCTTCTGTTGGAAAGGAGATTGAGGGAGATGACGGACCGGGCAGACCGCTACTTCGAGAAGGAAGCCGGGAAGAGATGATCAGCTCCCTCTATAATACCCTTTTGACCCTCGGCATTGTCCTCTCGAGCCCTTACTTTGCCCTAAAATTCCTCACAGCTTCACACTACCGAAAAGGGTTAAGCCAGAGGCTTGGTATCTGTTACAAAAACGCAGGAGAAAAAGCGGGAAACGAAAGACCCCTCTGGATCCACGCCG
>JBGVTJ010000156.1:0-2750 GCA_041862515.1 Thermodesulfobacteriota bacterium
ACTCCGGCCAACGCTGGCAACCTGAGCATCCGCTTAGGCGATGGCTTCTTAATATCAGCCTCAGGCGCTAACCTAGGGTGTATCGAGGAAAACGAGTTGATCCTGGTGGAAGGGTGCGATGTAGAGGGCGAATGTGTCGTCTATCATGGGCCCATGGAGCCCTCATCCGAGTCGATAATGCACTGGCTCATATATCGGAATCGGCCAGAAGCCCGGGCTATTATTCACGCCCATGACGAATTCGCGACTCGTCCCGAACTGCTGGCCGGGGTGGTGGAGGAATCGGAACGTGAAGAACCTTATGGCACCGTTGCGCTCGCGCAAATGGCCATTGCAACATTCCAGCGGGCTGAGCGAATCATCGTTTTACGGAACCACGGATATGTTGCCATAGGTCCCGACCTCGATAGAACCTGCGATCTCGTCGTGGACACCCATCTGCAACTCCTTGGGAAGCGAGAGAAGTCATAAGGACCAAGCCGATATATTCGACATCAAATTCTAGGATTCTTTGTCAAGACGCCGCAAGAGATTCGACACATCCTGCTTTACCTTTCTCAAGTCATCCTCGTTGGGTCGTCCCCTGATATCCCCCATTCTTCCCCTCGTGCTCCTCTCCGGTGAGCCGTGGTACTCCCCGAGAACGTACCATTCATCCAACACGGTGAAGCCAAGGTGCTCGAAGAACTGTCCAGCATACTTCCCCGCGGGGATTGCCTCGTTGATTCCTGTATGAGGTCCAGAGTAAGTACAGAAAATCAAAGCATTCCTTCCCGGAACCTTCGGGGCGGCGAGCTTTACGCGTCCCTGCTCGCGATATTCGCTGAATTTCCTTTTGATAAAGACGCCCATCGGCTCGGGAGGGTGCCACTGGTAAGTTGGAAAGCCGAGGCAGACCAAATCATAATCGAAGAGATCAATCTCATCAGCTTCCTCGGCTCTCATGAGCAACACTTCGACCCCAGCTTCCTCCAGTCCCTCTTTGATAGCCAGGGCCACCTTCTCGGTGTTTCCAGTCTTCGACCAGTAGACGATCGCAGCCTTCATCGCCCTCACCCCTTGCCAAATGACGTATTTTCCTAATTGGCATTTAGCCCTTCAATGATCCCCCCAGACAACCTTGGCACGACTGGGATGTCGCCAACCGCGAGGGAATGCATTCTTGCACGATGCGATCTATCTCTCCTGTGCCTCCCTAAATTTCCGTAATACTTCAAGCACATAGTCGATATCATATTCGGTATGATCAGCCGAAACCTGGAACCGTATTTCCTCATCCCCCCTGGGAACTACTGGATAATTCAATCCAGTAGCTAAGATCCCATGCTCTGTTAGATACTGAACCAGTTCAGCCGTCATTTTCGTATCCCTGATCATGAGGGGAACGACGGGATGCTCGCTCTCTATAATTTCATAACCTAAATCAACCAGACCTTTCTCAAAGCGCTTCGTGAGTCCGCGCAGCCTCTCTAATAATTGTAACCCCCTTTCGCTATCGAGAATGTCCAGGGCTTTCATTGCTGAACTTGCTTCTGAGGGGGTGATGGGATTTGAATATATATAAAAAGGAGCCGTTTCACGCAGGTAATTCACGATGGTGGAATTCGCGGCTAAATACCCGCCATTTACTCCCAGGGCCTTCCCCAAAGTTGCAACTATTATGTCTATGCCTTTCGCATCTGTGTATTCCTCAGTTCCTCGACCGGTTTTGCCAAAAGCACCCACACCATGGGAATCATCTACCACGGTAATAATGCCCTCTTCGAAATCTGGATCATACCGTTCGGCAATCGCTTCAATAATATTCAGCGGCGCATAGTCACCTCTCATGCTGAAAATCCCATCTGTGACAATTAAGACTCGCCTTCCTTTTTCAATAGCCTCTTTTGTCCTGTCTTCTAGATCAGTCATATCCAGATGGTTGTAAATCCCCTTTATTTTAGGGCGGGAAAGCCTTATAGCATTAATGATACAGTTGTGGTTCAACTCGTCGCTGATGACAATGGTCTCATCGTCTATCATTGGCGACAGAATGCCCATCATGGTGGCATAGGCGGAGCTGAAAATCATTGCCGATTCCCGGTTATGGAACTTTGCCAACTTCTTTTCTAATTCAACATGGGGTTGATACGTGCCACTAATAAAACGGACTGCCCCTGGACCAACACCGTATTTTCTTGAAGCCTCCTCCTCCGCTTCAACTATCTCCTTGACCAACGACATCCCGAGATAAGAATTGGAATTCATTCGGAGAAATTCCTTTTCCCCAAAGCCTTCGATAAAGTACCGTGGGCCCCTCGCATCTCCAGGGGGTTTTACCCCCGTTATCACCATCTCCTTGCCCTTAAGAGTCCCCATTGCTTTTGATTCATCGAGCCTTTCAATGAGTACGCGTTCTAATTTAGTAACTGACATTTCCTCCCTCCCCTGAATTTAGAGAAAAAAAGCTTACAGAATGGAAGCAACGTGTGAAATCCACTTCTTTGATTTCGTTGCTAGTCTATCCTTATCCCGAGCTTTTGAGAGAGCTTTTCTACCATATCCTGAGTCATGGATACGAGGTCATATTCCGGCTGCCATCCCCACTCCTCGCGGGCGGCGCTATCATCCATACTGTTTGGCCAAGAGTCGGCAATTGCCTGTCTGAGAGGGTCTATTTCGAAATCCAGAGTGAATCCCGGAATTACCTTTTGGATCTCAGCCGCAATATTTTCAGGAGCAACGCTCATGGCCGTCACGTTAAAGGCATT
>JBGVTJ010000157.1:0-12916 GCA_041862515.1 Thermodesulfobacteriota bacterium
TTTCGGTGATGTTAGCAGCCGGGCTTAAGGGGATCGAGGAGAAGTACGATTTGCCGGGTCCCATCGAAAAGGATGTCTACCACTTGAGCGTGGATGAAAGGAAGGAATTGGGCATTGATTCCCTGCCTGGTAGTCTGATCGAGGCCATAGAGTTGACGGAGAAGAGCGATTTGGTGATGGATGCCCTGGGGGAGCATGTCTTCAGGAACTTCACCCTGAGCAAAAAGGTGGAGTGGGATGATTACCGGGTGAAGATTCACCCCTATGAGATCAACAAATTCCTCCCGATCCTTTAAGAAGGGAGAAAGGGCGGAGACGTGAATGCGTATCAGGGTGAAAAATGATATAATTATTGTATAGATGTGTCCTTCCAGACTGCTGTACAGAGGGGAAGTAAGGACACGGCATTGAATTCCGTTAAGAGGGAAAATGCTTGCCAAAAGGATCATTCCCTGTTTGGATGTTGACCGAGGAAGGGTTGTAAAGGGGGTGCATTTCATCGATATCCGTGACGCGGGCGACCCGGTGGAGAACGCGGAGATATATAATAAGCAGGGGGCTGATGAGATCATCTTTCTTGACATCACCGCTTCCAGTGACCGAAGGGACATCATCATCGATGTGGTGGAGAAAACCGCTGAGCGAGTTTTCGTGCCCCTTACCGTTGGGGGAGGGATTAGGAACTTGGATGACATCCGGGCCATATTGAGGGGGGGAGCCGATAAGGTATCCATCAATACAGCCGCGGTGGAGAACCCTGGCCTCGTCAAAGAGGCTGCCGATCGGTTTGGGTCGCAGTGCATCGTGGTGGCCATCGATGCAAAGGCGAAGGATTCCTCATGGGAGGTATTCATCCACGGGGGACGGACTCCTACGGGTTTGAATGTGTTGGATTGGGCCAAGAAGATGGAGGAACTAGGCGCGGGAGAGTTCATGCTGACGAGTATGGATCGGGATGGAACCAAGGAGGGGTATGATCTCAGATTGATCCGAGCTATCTCGGATTTGGTGAATATCCCCGTGATCGCCTCCGGTGGGGTGGGGACGTTGGAGCACCTATACGAGGGGCTGACCGACGGACGGGCTGACGCCGTTTTGGCCGCCTCCATCTTTCACTACAACGAATTTACCGTGGAGGATGTAAAGGCCTACCTTAAGGGGCGGGGAGTTAACGTGAGGCTATAGGCCATGACAGGCGAATGGGGAGAGCACTGTGGCATATTCGGCGTGTATGGTCACCCAGAAGCAGCCAACCTAACCTATTTGGGTCTCTACGCCTTGCAACACAGGGGGCAGGAAAGCGCGGGGATCGTCTCCTCCGATACCCAGACTCTTCATTCCTTCCGCACCATGGGGCTGGTCTCTGAGATCTTTACGAGGGATGTCCTGAAGAGGCTTCCAGGAAGGAGTGCCATAGGCCATGTGAGATACTCTACGGCCGGGTCGAGCGATTTGAAAAATGCCCAGCCCTTCACGGCCCATTGTGCAGGGGGAGGGTTGGCCGTAGCCCACAACGGAAACCTTATCAATGCTCATATCCTCCGGGATGAGCTGGAGGCACATGGGTCCCTTTTCCAGTCCACCATGGACACGGAGATCATTGTACATCTGATTGCCCTCTCAAACGAAAACAATCTAGCCGAGAGGACAGTCAGGGCTCTCAAGCAGGTAGAAGGGGCTTATTGTCTTCTCTTTTTGAGCGAGAACGAGATGGTTGCGGTGCGCGACCCCCATGGGTTTAGGCCCCTTGTGTTGGGGCGTCAGAAGAGCGCCTATCTCGTTGCCTCGGAGACCTGCGCTTTCGATCTCATTGGGGCGGAATTCGAGAGGGAGATCGAACCCGGGGAGATGGTGGTTATTAACGAAGACGGACTCCATTCCTTTTACCCCTTCACCCCCGTGACCCCTTCCCATTGCGTATTCGAATTTATCTATTTCGCGCGTCCCGACAGCTTCATCTTCGGACGAAACGTTTACACAGTGAGGAGAGAGCTCGGGGTCCAGTTGGCCAGGGAGCATTCCGCGGATGCGGACATTGTCATCCCTACACCCGATTCGGGCTTTTCCGCCGCCATCGGCTATGCGCATAAGGCCAATATTCCCATCGAGTTGGGCCTCATCAGGAACCACTATGTGGGTCGAACATTCATCGAACCGAAGCAATCCATCAGGCATTTCGGTGTCAAGATCAAATTGAACGCTGTGAAGGAGCTCACGAGGGGGAAACGTGTCGCGGTGGTCGACGACTCCATCGTCAGGGCTACCACGAGCAGAAAGATCATCAAGATGATTCGAAGGGCTGGAGCTGAACGGATCCACGTTCGAATTAGCTCTCCCCCCATCACCCACCCGTGTTTCTTCGGCATAGATACCCCCATGAGGTCTGAGCTCATCGCATCCTCCCACTCCATCGAGGAGATAAACCGTTACATCACTTCGGACACCCTCGGGTATCTCAGCCTGGAGGGGTTGAAGCGGTGCGTGGGGGATGAGAACGGCAGTTTCTGCTATGCCTGTTTCAGCGGGGGTTACCCCATTAAATTTCCCACGAGGATGGGGGAAACCCAGCTTCACCTATTCGAGGACCGGTAAGGTGGCAGATACTGCACATTACGATAGCCTAAGGGGGCTTTCCCTTGATCTCGGTGCTTCACTATTTGGCGTTGCTCGGCTTGAGTCCCTAAGGAATAAGTTATTTTCCCTGTCCCCGCAAGGGGTTGAAAACCTTCCCTACGCCATCTCATTGGGTTTTCACCTCTCAGACAGAATCATCGAAGATATCGAGGATGGACCAACTCCGCTCTACTTCTTCCACTATCAGAGGGTGAATATTATCCTCGATGAAATGGCCCTCAGGATGACCTCCCATATCCAAGATCAAGGGTTCGACGCCCTGCCCATTCCGGCATCTCAGGTGGTCGACTGGAAAAGACAGATTGGTCACCTATCCCATAAACACGTGGCTAGGGAGGCGGGACTGGGTTGGATTGGGAGACATAACCTCTTGGTCACTCCCAGGTTCGGCGCAAGAATTAGGTTGGTCAGCATTCTCACCGACTTTCCCCTGAAAGTTGATAGACCCATGCAGGAAGACTGTGGTAGCTGTAAGGCCTGTATCCCCGTTTGTCCAGCGAGTGCCATCGGTGACGACCCTCTGGACTTCAATCACATCGGTTGCTATGAGTGGATAAAGGCTTTTTGTAAGGAACGCAATATCAGACACCATATTTGCGGCATATGCATTAGGGCCTGCTCGGGCACGGAGAGGCCTTGACCGATCATTTTGCTTATCCCTTATGGCTCATTGTCGCAACAATCGATATGATGTAATCATCGTAGGCGGTGGTCATGCCGGCATCGAAGCGGCCCTTGCGGCAGCGAGGTTGGGGCATCCAACGTTGATGGTGACGATGAACATCGAATCCATTGGTTACATGTCCTGTAACCCAGCCGTCGGAGGGTTGGCCAAGGGCCACCTGGTGAAGGAGATAGACGCCTTGGGCGGGGAGATGGCTAGGGCCACCGATGAGACGGGAATACAATACCGTCAGTTGAATACGCGGAAAGGGCCCGCTGTAAGATCGTCAAGGGCCCAAGTGGATAGGTACCTCTACAGGATGAGGATGAAGGAGGCCGTCGAGGAAGAGAACAACCTGGATATCAAGCAGGCCACGGTGGAGAGTATCTTGGTTAAGGATGATTCCGTCGATGGCCTTACGACGGACTTTGGGGAGACCATTCTTGGTAAGACTATCATATTGGCAACGGGGACCTTTCTCAATGGGCTCATCCATATCGGATTGAGGCATTTCCCCGCTGGGAGGATGGGAGATTCTCCAGCTATTGGCCTGTCGGAATGTCTGAAAAAGCTTGGGTTCAGGATGGGGAGACTAAAGACTGGTACCACGCCCCGGCTGAATGGGAAGACCGTCGATTTTAGCAAGATGATTCCCCAGTTGGGAGATGATCCTCCTATTCCCTTTTCCTTCTCCACGAGGGAAATAAGGAGAAGGCAAGTACCCTGTTATATTACCTATACCAATCCCAATACCCACGAGATCATTAAGGGTGGCCTTGATCGGTCCCCCCTCTATAGCGGCGTCATTAAGGGTATCGGAGCCAGATATTGCCCATCCATTGAGGATAAGGTGGTCCGATTCGCCGAAAAAGAGCGCCACCAGATATTCATCGAGCCCGAAGGCCTTGATAACGACGAGGTTTATCCGAACGGATTGGCAACGAGCCTCCCTCTGGATATCCAATACAGGATGTTGAGGAGTATTGAGGGATTAGAGGCCGTGGAGATAGTCAGACCTGGCTACGCTATCGAGTACGATTATGTCGATCCAACGGAACTAAAACCATCCTTGGAGACGAAGAGGATAGCAGGACTGTTCCATGCTGGACAGATCAACGGAACCTCGGGTTATGAAGAAGCAGCGGCCCAAGGACTCATCGCTGGTATCAATACCTCCCTCAAATTGGAGGGAAGGCCGCCCTTGATTCTGGATAGGTCGGAAGCCTATATAGGCGTCCTGATCGATGACCTCGTTACCAGGGGGACCAACGAACCCTATCGTATGTTCACTTCCAGGGCCGAGTATCGGCTTTTCCTGAGGGAGGATAATGCGGATCTCAGGTTGAGGGAGAAGGGATACCGCATTGGCCTCGTCCAGGAGAAGGAGTATGAGATCTTCTTGAAGAAGAAGGAAGCTATCGAGAGCCTCACCGAGAGGGTCTCTCGATGGATCGTCAATCCCACCAAGGAGAATAACGACAAGCTCCGTGCGATGGGGACATCTCCGGTGAAGCGATCGACATCCTTGAGGGAAATCCTCAAAAGGCCCGAGGTAAGCTTTTTGGACATCCTTCGATGCGATGCCGGCCTATCGGATTTTGATCAGGAGGTACGGGACCAAGTAGAGATCCAGATCAAATATGAGGGGTATCTTTCGAGGCAACAGGAACAGATCGAGAAGTTTAGGAGGCTCGAAGATTTGAAGATCCCCGGAGATATGAATTTCCAATCGATTATTGGGCTGTCGACCGAGGTAAAGGAGAAACTATCTACAATGAGGCCCATCTCTGTCGGGCAGGCTGCCAGGATTTCTGGCGTGACGCCAGCCGCGATATCCATTCTGATAGTCAACCTGAAGAAATTAGGATGTATCTGAGCTCATGGGCGAAGTCTCAAAGAGGGGAAGGGGAGCCGCTCTCTCTACTTGGCAGTTTCCATCCGAGGCCGAAAGGGGAAGAGGGACAGCCGGGAAGCAGAATTCGAGTACCGAGCTAGCGGGCAGCAGAATGGAATACCCTGAGGAGCATATCACGAAATCCCGTATTTGCATCGTCATCGGGTCCGCCTTGGTCTTCATTGGGTGTTCCCTGGCACTGGGGCAAAACAGGACGGCCACCTCCCTCGAGAGGCCCTTTTTTCGGAAAAGGTGTTTCAATTACCGCGCGGAAAAGTTTGGGCTTCGTATTCTGGAGGCGATTATCACCTTGGAGGAGGCTCGAACTGAGGGGGGAAAGAAGGTTTATATGGCCCGGGCACGAGTGGAAACCACGGGGGTGACCCATTGGCTATTTCGTATGCACAATCAGTTCCATTCCTGGGTCGACACCCGCCATCTCGACTCGCTGCGATACGTGAAGGAAATCCATCAGAAAGGAATTTTTTCAGGGGAGAAGCATTACCGGTCCGTGCTCACATTCAGCCGAGGGGATAACCGTGTGGTTGTCGATGGGACGAAGAAGGTAACCATTCCTCCCGGGACTCAGGATCCCCTCTCCTTCTTCGTCAAATACTACTTACAAGAGGAGATCGAACCGGGTGAAGAGATTCGAATGTCTATCTACGATGGGATTAAGCTAAGGGAGGTCACCTTTAGCGCGAGAGGGGAGTCGATTGAAACCGAGTGGTGCGGTCCAGTGGATGTGATTTGCCTGGAATCGAAGATTCCCTTCTCATCCCTTGGAGAGAGGGAAGGAATAGTAAAGATCTGGTTTACCCGGGATGAGCGAAAAGTCCCCGTTCGAATTGGCCTCGAGCTTCCCATCGGGACGGTAAAATTCGAACTCGAGTCCTTGGATGAAGGATAAGATGAGGGTTCGATGTCCGTATGGGCCTGTGTCTTCGTTGAATGTGCCGCCGGAATGACGAGGGGTGTGGGTATGGGAATTGATCTCACTGAGACGAAAGGTGAATCGCCATTTTGGAATGAGTGGTAAGCGACTACACGCCATTGGTATCGGGATCTTTCTCTTGGTCCTTCTCTCCGGGTGTTCCACGGTTGTCTACGTAACTCGATTGGGGGTCGGACAAGCCAAGGTCCTCCTTTTCAGCCGATCAAATGAGGAGGTCTTCAAGGATCCCTCGGTAAGCCAGAATACGAAGGATCGTATAAAGTTCGTATTGGAAGTTAAACAGTATGCCGAGAAGGAAATAGGCTTGAAAAAAACGGGAAATTATTCGAGTTATTTCAAGGTGGATGGTCAAGGATTACTCTATGTGATTTCAGCGTGTCCCAAAGATAGCCTTACCCCTTACCAATGGAACTTTCCTATTGTTGGCAGGATGTCTTACAAGGGATTCTTTAGCTTGAAGGAGGTCCAAAAGGAGAGGGAGAGGCTGGAAAGGGTGGGTTTTGATACCTATATGGGGAGGGCCTTGGCATACAGCACCCTGGGATGGTTCAAAGATCCCATCTTCTCATCGGTGTTGGATCAGACAAGGGCCATCGTCGCGCAAATCGTCATCCATGAACTTACCCATACTACCCTCTTCATCGAAGATCACTTGGATTTCAACGAGCAGATGGCTACATTTATAGGCAATCAAGGGGCAATTAGCTTCTTCTCGGAACGGTATGGAAAAGATTCGCCGGATTATTGGAACGCGCGCAATATGTTTGACGATGAACTCATTTTTGGCAAGTTCATCGAGGATATCTGCGAGAGTTTACGAGAGTTATATTCCAGCAGCTTATCGAGGGAAAGAAAGCTTCAATTGAGGGAGAGGATCTTCCAGAAAGTCAAGGAAGACTTCCGCGGCCTCAAGGTAAAGTTGAAGACCCGGCTCTATTTCGGCTTTGAGGATGAAGCGCTCAACAATGCCACCCTCCTTTCCTACTGGCAGTACATCGGCGGGCTCGAACTCTTCAAGGGGCTTTACCGCCTGCTGGACGAAGACTTGAAGAAGGTGATAACCTTCTTAGAGGAGGTGGAGAGGTCGGGGGGAGATCCGAGGGAGTTGGTACAGAGGCGTCTTTTGAGCAAAACCCAGGATATTCAATAGATGGCGGTTCGAAAAGACCTCCCTCCCTTCAATATGGTAAATGGATCGGTAGGGAACCCCCTTGTCCCCTCGCTTCAATGCTGCGTGGTCTGTTGGCCGAATCCCCTTTCGTTCACTGGAAAGAATTTTTGGTCATTCTAAAGTTTGCTTCACTGCAAAGAGCGCTCAGGTGCTACTTCGTTCCCAAAACTCGCCCTTCAGCCTCAGACATTGGATTTGGGGTCGTTACGCTTCACTAGGAATGGTTAGCTAAAATTCTTTAATGTTCGCTCCAGGGAACCCGGCTAACACCCAGTTCGAAAAATGACCTTGGGGTTCGGCGTTGGTTATTTTCGATCTTTTCTAGCCTCCAAAGGACGGGCCGAATGGAGCTTAGGGTCGAAGACTCACGACGAAACCCTTCAGCTCCGCCCTTCGGTCTGAGCAGTTCGGCCTTGAGACATGTCGACGAGCTCATGTCGAGTCGCTCACTGCCGAAAGGCTCAGGGTCGAAGACTCAGCACAAGCTCTGCTCACCCTCGATGGGTAGCCCACTTCTTCAGCAGATTTCGCTCATGGACAGCGGTGTTCCCTAGAGACTGAGCAGACTCCAGTGACGTGATCCTTGAAAAATCAAGCAATACCGACTATAATGTGATTGTTTAAATTGTTTAAGAGGATGTCAATCCATACAAGACAAGAGGGCTTTCGGAGATGGGAACAGACTGGGGTTCGAATTCTAAGATTCCCGATCAAAAGGAGTTGGAAAGGGAATTAAACGAATATCTGGGCAAGAAGTACGGTGATCGAATCAGGTTGGTGGTACCAATGCTCTTCCCGAAGGCCGAAGCGGGCGAAGCGGGGGGGAAGAGGAAAAAGGAGCCAAAGGGATCGGAGAAACCCCGCTTCGATATGAAGCCGGAGGAACTCGAGGCCCATCTCAATGAGTATGTCATAAAGCAAGATGAAGCTAAGGCGGTGCTAGCGACAAAAATCTGTACCCATTTCAACCGCATCAATTTTTTGAAAAAGCTCAAGAAGTTGAGCCGTTTTGAAGACCTGGGCAATATTAAGAACAACATCATCATGATCGGGCCCACAGGGGTTGGAAAAACCTATTTGATCAAATTGATTGCCAAAAAGATCCGAGTTCCCTTCGTGAAGGGGGATGCGACAAAATTCAGCGAGACCGGCTATGTTGGAGGCGATGTGGAAGACTTGGTGAGAGATCTGGTTTATGAAGCCAAGGGGGATATCGAATGGGCTCAATATGGGATCATTTACCTTGATGAAATCGATAAGATCGCTTCCAGCATCAACCTCATAGGTCCCGATGTGTCGAGGACTGGCGTTCAGCGGGCCCTTCTAAAACCCATGGAGGAGACGGAGGTTGATCTCAAGGTGCCCCATGACCCCATCTCCCAGCTGGAAGCAATCGAACAATATCGGAAGACAGGTAAGAAGGAAAAGAAGGTCGTCAATACCAAGAACATCCTTTTCATCGTCAGCGGGGCTTTTACCGGTCTTGATGAGATCATTAAGAAAAGGATGAGGAAGGAAGGCATTGGATTCGGAGCAGAAATCCATTCAAAGGATGAGAGAGCCGAATATCTTAGACACGTAAAAGCTGAGGATTTGATCGAATACGGGTTTGAATCGGAGTTTATCGGCAGATTGCCGGTTATCGTGGTATTCGAGAAATTGGGTGCCGAGGATCTCTATCACATCTTAAAGAATCACAATAACCCCATTATCGTTGGGAAAAAGCGGGATTTTAAGTCTTACGGAATTGATATTCAGTTCGAGGATGAGGCCCTCTATAAATTGGCTGACCGAGGATACGAGGAAAAGACAGGTGCACGGGGACTAGTGAGTGCGGTGGAGAAGGTTTTGGTGAAATTCGAAAAGAAGCTCCCCTCAACCGATATTCGTCAGTTGGTTGTCACTCCATCATTGGTAGAGGACCCCGGGGGGGAGTTGGAGAGACTCCTTACTATGGCCCCAGATGAGACCATAATGGCCCGATTCGAGGTGCTGGCCAAGGAAGAGAAGGAGATAGTAAAAGGGATAATCAGCCGAAGGGAGGGGGAGCTTCTCGGGAAGTATGGGAAGGTGGTCCGCGATGGAAGGGTTGATCTCATAGCGGATAGGGTCGTTGAAGGGGGCTTCGATATCGACGCCGTCTACGAGGAGATCCTTTCCATAGATCGGCAGATTCGGGATTACGAGGAGTCATTCTTTAAGAAACACGGCATTGAGATTGAATTCGATGAAGGTGCCGTTGTCAGACTGACTGGGTTAGCGTTGGAGGAGGGAAAAAGCGCCTCGCTTATTTTTCAAGGCATGACCGAAAATTTCGAACACGGGTTCAAGCTCATTCGCGATCACACTAAGGAGTCTAGATTTGTTCTTACCGCTGAGGCCATTGATGATCCGGAAGGCTATCTGGACAAGTTGATCAAGGAAAGCTACAGTGGGAGGACTCCGCTTTTGACGGGACGGACGGCTAAAGATGGAGGATAGAGATTACTATAAGCTACTGGGCGTTGACAAAAATGCCAGTCAGGAGGTGATCAAGAAGGCGTACCGGAAGCTCGCCTTGAAGTATCATCCCGACCGGAACCCAGGGGACAAGAAGGCGGAGGAGCAGTTCAAACTGATCAACGAGGCATATGCCGTGTTGAGTGATAAGGAGAAGCGCAGACAATACGACACCTTCGGTTCAGCGGGCTTCCACCAAAGGTTTTCCCAAGAGGACATCTTCAGGGGCTTCGATTTCGGGGATATTTTGAAGGATTTCGGGTTTAGCTCCGACGATATTTATAGCACGCTTTTCGGAAGGGGCTCTAGGAGGAAATTTCATTTCGGGAATTTCGGGGCTCGTGGGGGCCCAGCGTATGAATATGGATCTCCTTGGGGTGGAGCTTATCAAAGGGGAGCCCGTGCACCCCAAAAGGGAGATAGTGTTATCTATGATCTTTACATCACCATGGAAGAGGCGGCCTTTGGGGCCGAGAAGAAAGTTTCCTATCGGAGTGATGGAAGGTTAGCACAGATCACCCTGAAAATTCCCCCGGGAATTAGCGAGGGCAAGAAGCTTCGGGTTGGAGGAAAGGGTACAGTGGGCAAGAACGGCGGCCCTCGGGGTGATCTCTTCTTCAAGATACGCATGCAACAACATCCCTTTTTCCAAAGGGAGGGGGATGATCTCGTTATCGAAAAGAAAGTTACCTTCAGCCAAGCAGCGTTGGGAGCAGACTTCGAAGTTACCACCCTGGATGGAAGACGGAGGGTCAAGATTCCACCAGGAACTCAAAGCCACACAAAATTGAGGTTGCGAAATCACGGGTTTCCCCATTTCAAGGGAAGCGGTCGGGGCGATGGATTCGTTAAGGTGATCGTAAAAACCCCGAAGGGGCTTATGGGGAAGCAGCGGAAATTGCTGGAGGAACTATCCAAAGAGGGGTTATAATCCCCCCATACTGTGCTTTTCACTTCCTCTGTGATTATTTTTCGGTGAATCCCATAAATTCTTCCTATTTGTCCGGTGAATTTCACGCCTCAACGACTCAATGATCCCCATTTCCAACCGGTACTTTGAGGGAAAGGACTTTTCTGTGTTGAATCAGGCTAGGCCACGGGGGTATTGACATTTCAATGGTTATTGGCGAGAATAGCCGTGATTCAATGGAAAGAGGAAAGAGTATGCACCCCGGGGAGGTAATATGAAATGGTTCGAAAAATGAGATTCGAAGAGGTCCCTGTAGAAAAACTGAGGTGGAGGTGCGACCCGGAAGAGCTGAAATTTCAATCAGATTTGCCCATTACCGAAGAGATCATTGGCCAAGAGCGGGCCCTGGAGGCCATTCGCCTCGGCTTGGATATTGACGGATTCGGCTACAATATCTTCGTAACAGGCCTCGTGGGTACGGGAAGAAAGACAGCCATCAAGGGTTTGCTGGAGGAAATCGATACAGCGGGTAAGATCCCCAACGATATTTGTTACGTGAATAATTTTAAAAACCCCGATATAGCGAAGATGATCTCCCTTCCGGCGGGCGAGGGAAATGAGTTTAGAGGGGATATGGAGAACCTCATCGAAACCCTGAAGAAGAAGATCCCCTTGATATTCGAGGATGAAAGATACCTTAACAAAAAAAAGGAGATCTTGGAAAAATTCCGGGAGCAGCAGGCGGCCTATTTCAAGGAGTTCGAGAAGAAGGCAACCCAAGAGAAGTTTTCCCTGGTTCAGGTCCAGATGGGACCCTACTCCCGGCCGGGTATCTTTCCGGTAATCGATGGAAACCCCATGAGCTTCGATCAATTGGAAGCCCTGGTCCAGGAGGGAAAGCTTTCCGCAGATGAGGTGGAGAGGTTAAGGGAGAAACAGCGGGAGTTAGCTTCTGAACTGGAGGACATCTTCAAGGAGACCCGAAAGACCGAAAAGGAGATTCGAGAATCCCTCCAGGACCTTGACGAGGAGGTCATATCACCCGTGGTTCGTGATTCCGTCTTTGATCTCCGGGAGAAGTACAATAACGAGAAGATCAACAGCTACCTGGGAGAAGTCCAGGAAAGCATCATGGGGGACCTTTCGAGGTTTATGGAGAAGGAGGAACAGCCCCAGGTCATACCCGGTTTGACCATTCCCCAACCCGCGGATCAATTCACCGAATACCGGGTTAACGTATTGGTCGATAATTCGGATACCAAGGGCGCGCCGATTATCGTGGAGACAGCTCCCAACTATCGAAACCTCTTCGGAACCATGGAGAGAATCGTGGATCGATCGGGGATTTGGAGGACTGACTTCTCCCGGATAAAGGCCGGCTCCTTTCTCAGGGCCAATGGAGGGTATCTCATCGTCGACGCCTTAGATGCGTTGATCGAACCAGGTGTTTGGCAAACCCTGAAGAGGACTCTAAAGAACGGGGTCGTGGAAATGCAAACGTATGATCCCTTTTACCTCTTTGCCACGTCTGCCCTGAAGCCCGAGCCCATCGAGGCCAATGTGAAGGTGATCATGGTTGGGGACACGATGATGTACCATCTCCTCTATAATTATGACGAGGAATTCAAGAAGATCTTCAAGGTTAAATCCGATTTCGATACGGTGATGGATAAGGACGAGGAAACCATTGGCAAGTATGCCTCTTTGATCCATAAGATTTGTAAGGAGGAGAACCTGAACGCCTTTGATCGGTCCGGTGTGGCAGCTGTGGTGGAGTATGGGGTGAGGATCGCGGGAAGGCAGAAGAAATTGACCACCCGGTTTCACCTGCTCGCCGATGTCTTGAGGGAAGCCAGTTACTGGGCTGTAAAAGAGGGAAGCCAAGACGTTGGCGAAATCCATGTGGAGAAGGCGATCCAGAAGAGGATCCACAGGGTCAATCTCGTGGAGGATAAGATTCAGGAGATGATCGAGGATGGGATGATCATGGTCGACTCCGATGGGTCGGTGGTTGGGCAGTTGAATGGGCTTTCCGTTTACAACTTGGGTGATTATTCGTTTGGAAAGCCCTCCCGAATTACGGCTAAAGTTGCCATGGGAAAAGCGGGCATCATCAACATCGAGAGGGAGGCGGAACTCAGCGGTCCCACCCATAATAAGGGTGTTTTCATCCTCTCCGGATACCTCCG
>JBGVTJ010000158.1:0-11313 GCA_041862515.1 Thermodesulfobacteriota bacterium
TGATATTGTGTGGAAAAAAGTCAACAACTTCATCTCCTATTTAAGAAGAACCAATAGGGCCAATAGAGCCAATAAAACCAATTAGACTAGTATCCTGGTTTTAACCAATCGAACCAATAAAACTGGATTTTTAACCTCTACCCTCCAACCCCCCACCTTTAGCACCTCAGCCTTAACCTTAACTTCAACCTGCGAGGGGCGAAAGACCCGAGGATTGAACCAATTCAACCAATGAAACCAATCAAACTCGACGAGATTTTGCTTGCACATTGGGGTACATGACCCCTGAGCTTCCATAGGTTTGCCCCCGAATTTGAGACAAATTTCCTATTGACGAGAGACGACTATGAAGCTATAATAGCCATTATAAGGTAACTCTTATAGACAGGAGAATACTATGCTTCGAGTGAACGTATCCGAGCTCAAGAATCGCCTCAGCCATTATCTCAGGCTGGTTCGAGGCGGAGAAGAAGTTGAGATCCTCGACAGAGATATACCCGTAGGCCGAATTGTTCATATATCTCGGGCCAATACGGATGTGACGCAAAGTTCGTGGATCAAGGAAGTCCAACAATTGGGGATTGTTGTGCCGCCACAAGAGAGCGGATTTAATCCAGAATTTTTGTCGAAGGATACTATCCCACCTGGAGAAAAAGGAATACCTGGCGTTTTAGACGCGCTGTTGGAAGAAAGGAATGCCGCCCTATGAAGTTTTGGGATTCATCAGGCCTCGTGCCCCTGATTGTCATGGAGAGAGAGACCGACTATTGTCTGAAGGTTCTGGCGGAAGACCGCGAGATGATCGTCTGGTGTTTGAGCAGAGTTGAGATCAAGAGCGCGCTTTGCCGCAGGGTGAGAGAAGGCCTCATGAGCGATCATGACTTTCAGATTGCAAAAAAACGCCTGGACACCGTTATGCAGCGAGCCTATGAGGTGATGGCAGTACAGAAAGTGAGATCCAGGGCGTTGCGGCTTCTTGAGGTTCATCCGCTAACAGCGGCTGACGCGTGCCAACTGGCTGCGGCACTGGTTGCCGGCCAAGAAGATCCTGCACGCCTGCCTATCATTACTTTTGACGAGCGCCTGAAAGAGGCGGCTGCCAAGGAAGGGTTTGTCACAAATCTCGGTCGTGAGGAATGATCTCGGGAATGTGACTACTGCAGCACCATCTTGCCTCACGCCTCCAACCTCTCACCTTTGGCCTCCTCAGCCTCAACCTTAACCTGCCGAGGACACGAGGCTAGTGAGAAGTGCCGAGCATGGTCTTAGCGCTTCGCCACCTCTCCTTGAAGATGTGGTTTTCCACTGTCAACAAACCGTCGAGAAGACATTCAAAGCGCCCTTAACCTGGCATGACACTCCCTTCCGCAGGACGCACAGCCTGGAAGAGATTGGACAGCAGTGTGTAAATAGTGATGCGACGTTGAAGGGGCTTGTAGATCGGGCAGTACCCCTTACCGAATACGCCTGGAAGTTCCGCTACCCAGGCGAACTGAAAGAACCTACAGACGAAGAAACCGAGGAAGCGTTCCAAACTGCCCGCGCCGTTTACGAAGCTGTGCTAAAGCGTTTGCCAAGGGATGTACACCCGTAAGGGAAGGCGCGTGTTCCGTCGATTAAGCGAGGGTCAACAGCAGACTTCACTCCTTTCTCATGTTTTTTTGTATCCTATCACGTTGATAGAAGAGGATAATGGGAAATAGTAAAGAGAGGGTCATCTATAAAAAAACTGGCGTTCTAAGGTTATCAGGGACATTTTGTAGTTGACATATATGTATAAATAATACATATTAATACATATGAGAACAACTCTAAACATTGATGATAAGATCTTGGAAAAGGCATCACGTTTGACCGGCCTCAAGGAAAAAACTGCATTGGTGCGTCTCGGACTGGAAGCTCTGATAGCGCGCGAGAGTAGTAAGCGCCTCGCCAGGCTGGGCGGGACGGAAAATGATCTCCGTGCCATACGGAGACGAAGATCAGCAAAATCGTAGCCGTGGTCATCGTTGATACCTCTATTTGGGTTACCCACCTTCGGCGGGGCAGCCGTCATCTTGAAGAATTGCTCCTCGATGCACAGGTGGTCTGCCATCCTTTCATAATCGGTGAGCTGGCCTGCGGTAACATCAAAAATCGAGGTGAATTCCTATCCCTCCTTCATTCCCTCCCGATAGTTCCAGTTGTGACTCTGGATGAACTCCTTTTCTTTATCGAGCGCAATAAGTTGATGGGAAAGGGGACTGGGTTCGTCGATGCTCATCTCCTGGCCTCAGCACAGTTGTCGAGAACACCGTTGTGGACTTCCGACAGGGCCT
Organism: Thermodesulfobacteriota bacterium; assembly: GCA_041862515.1. Classification (GTDB taxonomy): domain Bacteria; phylum Desulfobacterota; class BSN033; order WVXP01. Next base: position 2,319 of record JBGVTJ010000158.1, read on the forward strand.
TAAAATTAGTAGCTAGCGAGCTCAAGCTCGCTTACGAGTATCGATGAACAACCGAGGAAGGGTTGGGCCTCAACATTTGATATTCCTGATTAACATCATGTTTCTTCCCATCCAATTTCCCTCCACTCAACCATCTGACAAACAATAAAAGAGGGACATGCTATATTCCTCCTGTCAAGGGGAAAGTTAACGATTAAGAAATATCAATAGTTACAATATGATAGATAACACCTATTGTTCTGAAGACACGTATCCATAAAGAATCCTTCCACGGACCCTTACTGGTTTGTTCGGCGAGTCTCTCACTGACGGTCCTTCGTCAAGCTCAGGATAAACTCACTTTGTATCTCATTCCTTCGACAGGCTCAGGATAAACTCTACAGCTATCCGGTATGCAGCACAAAGGCGGCCACCTATCATCCCTTATCCAGGTTACGAGATTCAGCCTCCGGCTCGTCGAGCCTACGCCTCGGAGAGTGAGAGGCCCTGTAGTGTCCCCCACGAGGTCCCAAAACGGCCTCAACGTTATTGCACGGGCTCTCTCGGCGAAAAAAGAGCTTTTCTCTGTGAAACTCTCTCGGGCCTAGGATCCAGTCACAGAAGGTCGGCTGTTCCCAGAAATTCCTTGACATCAGACAACATAATATGAGAGTCTTAAACCAAGCTGAGCCAAGTTGGGCCCTCCGCTCTCGTTCCGGGGGCTACGACCGGAGGGACTCTGTGGATATTGATATCCTGGAATTCATAAAATCTTGTGTAAGACGCGGTAAGGTCCTCTGGACCTATCATGTTAATATGCGATTGAAAGACCGATCTATATCACGGGAAGCTGTTTTATGTTCAGTTGACACTTATGAAATCATAGAGGAATACTTGGAAGAAAGATATCTGAAGAGCTATCTCATTTACGCAAAATATCAAGATGAGATTATCCATATTGTGGTAGCAGTAGATGAAGAAAACGATAATATAAGGATCATTACGACGTATAAACCTACTCTCGATAAGTGGCACGAGAACCTTAAGAAAAGGAGAGATACATGAATTGCCATAATTGTGGAGGGAAACTTGAAAAAACCGCCACTGATCTGCCTTTCAAAATCAGGCAGCACTGTATTGTTATTATCAAAAGGCTTCCTGTTCTGCAGTGCCAAAACTGCAACGAATACCTTATTGAAGATTCGGTTATGGAAAAGATGGATTCTATCCTGAACAGAGTTGATGAATCAATTGAAGTTGAAATTCTTAGTTACGCAGCATAGGTAGTTCAACTCATTGGTGATACTATATTGCTCCCTGTCAATAGAGATACAGTCAATCGGCGACCCGAATAATTACAGAGGGACAAGACACTTGCTTTATATTCGGCACAGCTATCTATGCACAATCCTCCCTTAGATCCTGGCTGGTTTATTTTGCGAGTCTCTCACCGGTAGTGCTCCGCAAGCTCACGATGAACTCTATGGCTATCCGGTAACCGACGCGTCAAGGACAATAGGGGGGACGCTCGTGAAATATTGACATTCTTAATAAACCTCTAATCTCTGCCCCACCGAATTTCCTTCCAAATTGACCAGCCTAATCCCCAAAATCCGCTTTAAATCCAGAATGCCGAGAATAGGGGAGAGGTCTCAACATTTGACATAATAATACATCAGGTCGAGTCTTTTTTTGGGGAATAGGTGTCGGGCCTCAAGGGGCTGTTGCCGAAATCCCTGGAGCGAACATTAAAGAATTTTGGTAACCATTCTTAGTGAAGCGGAACGGGCCGCAAACCCAATGTCTGAGCCTGAAAGGCGAGTTTTGGGTTTGCAGTGAAGCGAACTCTAGAATGGTCAAAAAGTCTTTTCAGAGAGCGAAAGGGTATTTGGGCAACAGCCTGTCAACATTTGACATTTCCAATAAAGCTCTAATTTCCGCACCATCGATTTTCCTTCCACTTGACCACCCCAACCCCCAAGGTCCCCCATAAATTAAGATTGTGAAAATCTTTCAACCCACCGAGAAAATCTATCCATATTTTATATGAACATGGAATCGAAAAAAGATTCGCTCATTTCTTATTGACGGACTTCTTGGAGAGATAGAGGGAACAAAATGACCAAAAATCTAGTTTTGAAATCAAGCCAAAAAAGTATTGACATTATGAATACCTCTCTGTTATAAAAGCACCTTAAGGAAGGTTAAACCATAACGAATAGGGAGGTGAAGAGATGATGAGGACAATTAAGAGTTTGTTTATGCTGGTTGTTTTTCTGTCCCTAGTCAGCGGGGTAGGAGTGGCCAAAGAGAAGGAACCGATCGTCGTTGGGTCTATCTGGGATTTGGTGGGCTTCGGTGGCGAGATCGGTCAGGCCTGCTACCGAGGGGCCCAGCTCGCGGTCAAGCTGGTTAATAAAGCCGGCGGAATCGACGGACACCTTGTGAAATACACCAATATCGATGGCCAAAGCGAGCTGGACGTGATTGCGAACAGTGCAAAGCGTCTGACCGAGGAACTGCAGGTCCTGGCAGCCGTAGGTAGCGAAGACGATTCGTTAACCTCTGCATCAGGACCCGTCTTTCAGGCTAACAAAACCTGTTTCCTCACTGGACCCGCCACCACACCAACCCAGCCCCGAATCGGCGAGTACATTTTCATGCCTGCCTACGGTGACCACTTCCAGGGCACAGGGGCAGCAAAGTTCTGCGTGAAGGTCCTCGGCTGGAAGAAGGTAGCCGTTCTCTGGGATGCGGCGAGCGCGTATAGTACGTATCTTTCCAAGGCCTTCAGGGAAGCTTTCAAGTACTATACGAACGACCCCAAGAGCATCGTTGCCGTGGAATCGTACATGACGGGCGACCTTGTCTTCACGGCTCAGCTCACCCGGATCAAGAGGGTTCAGGATCAGCTTGATGGGTTTGTGACGTTCCCGCCCGAGCCGCAGGACGCACCGGTCTACACCAAACAGGCCCGTAAGTTGGGTATCACGCTCCCCCTCTTCTACACGGACGGAGCCGACGACATCAGCCTGGTCAAGGTCGGTGGCGACGCCGTCGAGGGGGCTCACGTTTCCACGCAGTTTGCGGGGGATTTCCCGACTACCAAAGTCGGCGAACAGTTCGTTAAGGATTACACTGCGGAAAATGGGATGATCCCTGGCTGCTTTGAGGCCATCGGGTACGACTCGATGCGCCTGGTCCTGGAGTCTGTGGAAGCCATCATTGGAATCGTTGGGAGCGACATGTGGGATTCCATGTCTCTCCAGCAGAAAAGAACCGCCATCCGTAATACACTTCAGATGTGGCCGGTCTTTACCACCACAACGGTGCCGATATCCTATCCTCCCGAAACGGCGGTGTATCCGCGCTGCCCGGACAAACCCGTCATTTTCAAGAGGGTCAAAGACGGAAAGTTGACCTACATTCAGCATATGGAGTCAAAAGAGTTTGCGGGTGATCTGCCCGCGGTCCTCAAAGCCATGGGCGAGATCTAGAATAAAACAGAGATCTAGAATAGAACATAAGAGGTAGGAGGGCGCGGGAATCCATGAGGATTCCCGTGCCCATAATTTTGCCCAGCATAAGCGATGATACAATCCAAGGATTCAGAATTACTGCATGTCGAAGGGCTTACGAAAAGCTTTGACGGCCTACTGGCCGTATCGGATTTCTCCCTTGACTTAAATAGAGGAGAGCTCGTGGGTCTGATCGGCCCTAATGGAGCCGGCAAAACGACTGTTTTCAACCTCATGACCGGGATCTTAAGGCCCGACAGAGGAGAGGTCCTTTTTAGAGGAGAGAATCTCGCAGGGAGATCTCCACACGAAATCTCGATAAAAGGCTTGGTGAGAACATTCCAGAATATCCGGTTGATGTCTGGCATGACGGTCAGAGAGAACTTGAAGCCCGCTTTTCATCATAAGCTCGGCTACTCTTTGTTGAGCGCCATGCTCCATACAGCGGGATTCGTCAAGTCAGAGACTATCGTTGATAATAAGATTGACAGCGTTCTGGAGACTCTGGGTATCTCTGAACAGGGAGACACTGAAGTCGGTGACCTGCCGTATGGGATCCAGAGAAGGGTCGAGATCGCCAGGGCGTTGTGCCTGGAGCCAATCATTTTACTATTGGACGAACCAACCGCCGGGCTAAACCCGAGGGAAGTGAATGAAATCATAGAAATCATTCATTATCTGTCCAAGGAAACGGACATTGACCTGATTGTTATCGAACACAACATGCGAGTCATTATGAGCATATGTGAAAGAATTGTCGTCATTAACGAAGGGAGGGTCATCGCGGTAGGAAAACCAACAGAGGTTCAGAATAATGAAGAGGTCGTCCGGGTTTACCTCGGCGAAAGGACCGTCCCCGCTGTGGGGCGGCAAGCGAGGTGAGGTGCGTTGCTCCTTTCGATGAAAGATGTAACAACGGGTTATGCAAAGGCGCAAGTTCTTAAGGACATCTCCCTAGACGTCAACACGAGGGAAATTGTCGCCTTGGTCGGGGCGAACGGCGCGGGCAAAACGACGACGCTGCAGTGTATCGCCGGTGTCATCAAGCCGTGGATTGGTTCTATTCATTTAGAAGGGCGAGACCTTGCCCTTTTTGAACCCTATCAAATCGTCGCCATGGGGATCTCGTATTGCCCGGAGGGCCGGGATGTGTTCGCCAATCTCTCGGTGTACGAGAACCTGAGAATCGGTGGCTATCTCATCCGCGACCCAAAGCAGTTCAAGCTTCACCTCGATCGAGTATACAGCCTATTTCCCCGGTTATGTGAAAGGCGACAGCAGCTTTCTGGATCGCTAAGCGGGGGAGAACAGCAGATGTTGGCCATTGCCAGGGCCCTCATGACAAACCCGAACCTTCTTCTCTTGGATGAGCCCTCCCTGGGCCTTGCGCCCATTCTCGTTGAGGGAATCTACAATAGGATCCAGGAAATCAACGCATCAGGCACAGCAATCTTGTTGGTGGAACAGAACGTGGGTCTTGCTCTCGACGTGTCCTCCCGTGGGTACGTGGTTGAAAAAGGGGAGATAAGGTTAAGTGGCACAAGCGCAGAACTACGGGACAGCGATTATGTGAAGGCTTCCTATCTGGGTATCGCCTAGGAAGAAATAATGAGAGGGGACAGGGAGTGACCTGAATGGGATGGTATCTGGCCCAACAGTTAATAAACGCCTTCTCTTACGGAAGCATCCTCGGGCTACTGGCCGTGGGTTACACGATGATCTACGGAATCCTGGGGCTGATCAACTTCGCCCATGGCGAGATCTTTATGATCGGGGCCTTCGTCTGTTTTTTCTTGGTCACGCTTTACCATGTTCCTTGGGTGGTTGGGGCGCTTGGTGCTGTGGCTGGGTCCACCGTTGCGGGGTTATTGTTAGAAAGGCTGGTATATCGACCGTGTGTCAAACGGAAAGCCCCCGTGCTGACGGTTTTTATCGCTTCCTTCGGTGCCTCTCTCCTGCTTCGATTTTTATTTATGATGTTTTTCACAGACCGCCGGCGGGCCTTCCCCATTCCCGAGCTCTTCGAGAAAATGTATTTCTTGGGGGGAGTTGCAATTGGCCTGCGCGATATCATCATCTTCGTCACCACAATTGTTATTATGTCGCTTGTGGCTTGCTTCATAAAATATACGAAACTCGGCACCGCCATGCGGGGAGTTTCCTATGACGCGAAAACCGCTCAGCTCATGGGCATAAACAGTACCAGAATCATCGTGGCGGCTTTTGCGGTTGGGTCCGCATTGGCGGGGATATCCGCAATCGAATACGGTCTCAGTTTTGGGATTCTGAACCCTGCGATGGGCTTCATGCCGGGGCTCGAAGGCTTCATTGCAGCCGTGGTGGGAGGCATCGGGAACGTCCCTGGAGCCATGATCGGGGGCTTTCTCATCGGTGTGGGAGAGATCCTCTTTGTCGCACTGCTTCCCCCGGCCCTCTCACCACTTCGTCCGCTGTTCGTCTGGGCCCTGCTGTTTGTCATCCTATTTCTGAAGCCGACCGGGATCTTCCGACCCAACGTGAAGTTCGAGGGGCTTTGGGGAGAATAAGGAGAACACAATTGACGTCTGGAAAGAATGCATTGAGAATCGGGAAGTTCTCCCTGTGGTTGGCGATCGTCATCGGAGCCTTGCTATTACTGGAGACCAACTTAAGAGGCTTTCACCTCGGGGTCGTGCTCCTGTTCGGCATCAACGCCATCGTTTGTCTGGGGGTGAGCGTCACAAACAGCTATACCAATATATTCTCTTTGGGTTTCGGCGGTATCATGCTCATCGCGGCCTACACCACATCCTTGTTGACCCTACCCGTGCGGTACAAGTCAGCATTCCTGGACCTTCCCTTGTGGCTGGAGAATGCCCAGTGGCCGTTCGTCCCCGCACTGATCGCCGCGGGAGTTGTGGCTGTTCTTTGCAGCGTCGTCCTTGTCCTTCCAGCTTTCCGTCTGCGGGGGCACTACTTCATCCTGGCGTCTATCGGTATCAACATGGTAATGACCAATATCGGGATAAACCTGCGTTCGTGGACGCATGGCCCCCTGGGAATACGTAATATCCCCTTCTATACCAATATCTGGTGGGTCTACGGGATTCTGTTCCTGACGATATTCTTTGTATGGAAACTCTTGCGGTCAAAATTCGGCCGAGCCTTTGTGGCAATCGGGAAAGATCAGATATTGGCTTCTGTTTTGGGAATCAACGTGGTCCGATACAAGATCTACTCGTTTATCATCGGCAGCTTCATCGTCGGAATTGGCGGGGCCCTGTGGGTCCATTATATCGGAGCGATGCATCCCCACGTCTTTGAACTGGTTTTCGTATTCCAGGTCATCGCCATGCTTGCCATCGGGGGAAGTGGAACGATCTCTGGAGCGATCCTCGGCGCAGCCATTATTACCTTCTTTACCCAACTGGCCCGACCGGTCCAGGAAGGCTTCACTCTGTTCGGTCTGGAGATTCCACCCCTCATCGGGCTGATTCAGGTGCTCGTCGCGATGATCCTCATCCTCGTCATGATCTATCGGCCCCAGGGCCTGTTAGGACGCTATGAGATCTCGTGGGCAACCTTTCGTGAACACATTCCGGCGGCGCTTCGAAAGATAAGGGAAGAGAAATGAGAAAGTGGGCCCGCGAGGGCCTTTTTTCGATATGAGCCAAGGCACTAAAAGGCCGAGGACCGCGTGGAATTTTATCATCCGTTTTTCGCCTCCCTGGTAAATATCCCAGGCTACGACGATCATGTATATGCAAAAGACACTCAAATAATACAGACCTAAATTGAGCGCTTACTTATGATGCAATTCATGGAAAGCTAGAACTAATCAGAGTTTTTAAGGGAAAAAGCATTCACCCACTCGGTGAAGCAAACTCCTTTCTGGCCATCCACCGTCAAGGGAGAGGGTGATAAAATCGCTCAATTAGGGATCCATGGAGGTGAGACATGGCGATTCAACCCAATTATACGATACACAAGCATCAGGATCATTTCGGATGGGATCGTTCGATTCCTCCGGTCCAGACAGTGGCGCCCGGACACATTGTCGATTTTGAGACTGTGGATGCTTCAGGAGGCCAAATTCACCCCAGTTCCACCCTTGCCGATGTACTGGCCCTCGACTTTTCCAAAGTGAATCCGGTCACAGGGCCGGTCTACGTGGACGGCGCCGAACCTGGCGACGGACTGAAAGTGAGGGTGCTCTCATTTGTTCCTTCAGGGTGGGGCTGGACCGCAGTCATTCCCGGCTTTGGGCTGCTGGCTGATCAGTTCGAGGAACCGGCCCTGCACATCTGGAAATACGATGCCGAGAAACTTCTGCCGGCGGTCTACCGCCAAGGGGGACAGGTACCCTTAAAGCCCTTTCTCGGTACTATCGGAGTTGCACCGGCACAGGAGGGACCCCACAGCGTCGTGAATCCGCGTAGGGTCGGCGGCAATATGGACACACGTGACATTGGTGCGGGTACCGTACTTTATCTCCCCGTGGAGGTACCGGGGGCATTATTCTCGGTCGGTGACGCGCATGCCACTCAAGGGGATGGAGAGGTATGCGGAACGGCCATTGAGAGCCCCATGAAGGTGTGCCTCCAACTCGAGGTTGTGAAGGGTATGAATCTCAAATCACCCCGGTTCACCACGGCTGGACCCGTGACGCGGCATTTCGACGGGCGGGGATATGAGGTGACCATGGGCATTGCCCCTGATTTAATGGAAGCGGCCAGGGCAGCCGTCAGCGACATGATTGACCTGATCTCGAGAGAGCACGGATTATCTCCGGCCGAGGCTTACATGCTTTGCAGTGTATGCGCAGATTTGCGAATCAGTGAAATCGTCGACGCCCCCAATTGGATCGTTTCCTTTTACTTCCCCAGGGTTGTGTTCGACTGAACAGGGTAGGTTTCAGTGAATGGACGTATATCTTTGCCACCCGTCAGAAACAGGTTCTCGATAAAAGGGGGCAGGCATTGTGCATAAAAGAATAAAAAATAAAAGGGGGACGGTCATGATTTTATGCATTTTCTTACCCTTCCAAGCCATATCCGTCATCCAGGACAAGTCTTTCTCCATAAATAGGTAAATAGGGGACTTTGTTTCTAAATCAACTTATAAATAGTTCTCAATTTCAGATACATCCACGAAATTTGCAACTCGAACGACCGCCGAAGTAAAATGGGACCGCTCTATTTCCTCAGGTAGGGGGATGCGTGGGATGGTGGTCATGCTCCGTGAATGGTTGTCGCTATTGGAATCTGTAAGACCATTATTGTTATCAGCCTCAAATTTCTATTCATAATTAAGCAATCATTGGAAATCATTGGAGTCAACACGTTACGGGTTGTTGCCGAAATACCTGGAGCGAACATTAAAGAATTTTTGGTAACTATTCTTAGTGAAGCGAAACCGCCGCAAATCCAATGTCTGAGCCCAAAAGGCGAGTTTTAGATTTGCAGCGAAGTGAGCCTTAGAATGGTCAAAAAGTCTTTTCAGAGAGCGAAAGGGTATTT
>JBGVTJ010000159.1:0-5258 GCA_041862515.1 Thermodesulfobacteriota bacterium
GGTTGATTGACGAGAAGGAGGAGTGCCTGAAGGTTAGGGCGACACAGACGATGAATAAGGAGTACCTGAAGGAGAGGAGCTTGAAGCTCGGTGAAGGTGTTGTGGGCTATGTGGCGCAACAGAATGAACCGGCCGTCATTTTGGATGTCCTCGAGGAGCCTCGATACAAGGAGAAGGAACTGGCGAAGAAGATGGGTCTCCGTTCGATGCTCAGCGTTCCCATGCGGGTGAAGGACAAGGTCATTGGCGTCATCAATATCTATAAATCCCCACGCCACGAATTTACAAAAACCGAATTGGATCTGCTCACTACCGTTGCCAACCAGGCAGCCATCTGTATTGAGAATACGGAGTTGATGGTAAGATCCAAAGTGATCCAGGAAGAATTGGAATCCCGGAAATTGGTGGAAAGGGCAAAGGGGATACTGATGAGGGAGTATGGGCTTTTGGAGGATGAGGCCTTTAGCCGAATCAGGAAGAAGAGCATGGACTCCCGCCGGTCTATGCGTGATATCGCTGAGGCCATTATCCTAGCCCATGAAATGAAAAAGTGACAAAAAATCAAAAAAAGCTTGACAAAGCCTTTAGAATTGTGATACTAAACCCAGAATCTTAGTAGATAACGATACAAAGGCGTATCACTAGACAAAGACGTCCATGAGACGAGGAAGTCTCTAGTACTTCATGGACGTCTTTTTTTGCCTCGGGAAGGCCATGAGATGAAAGAATAACAAAAAAACTTAATAAAGGCTCAAAAGAATGACAATGAGGACCACAATGTAGTACCTCTGGATACGACGGCGTATCAAATTGACAAAGGCGTCCATGAGACGATGACGTCCAATGCGTTTCACGGGCGTCTTTTTTTATCTTGAAGAGAAAGGAGTAAGAAGATGACTTTTGCAAAACCCAATGCAAGCGCTGCCACGATTACACGTAATCGGGTAACACCCTCCCCGATTTCCGGTATCTGCGTTACCTGTTTGGACGGTTGCCCAGGACCCTGCGAGGTGGGAAGATCGGCCCTGAGGGGAAGGGAAATACTCTATCCGCAGCCTTTTGGAAAGGTGACGGCAGGATCGGAAAAGGACTACCCTGTTGACTTCTCCCATTTTAACATCCAGGGAAGTTGTGTCGGGGCCTTGGGAGTGGAAGCCGATTCGGATAGGGCTACCTTTCCGTCAGTAGATATCGCCACTGAGCTCGGGGGAGAGACAAAGATCAGGATGAAGGTTCCCTACTTCACGGGTGCCCTGGGTTCCACCGAGATTGCCAGAGTCCATTGGGAATCCATGGCCGTTGCGGCGGCCATCAGCGGAACCATTGTGGTCGTGGGCGAGAATGTGTGCGGCATGGATCCAGACGCGGAGTTTAAGAATGGCCATATCAGGAGATCTCCGGAGTTGGAGAGGAGGGTAAGGGTCTTCAAGAATTGGTACGACGGCTACGGGGGGATCAGCGTCCAGTATAACGTCGAGGATGGGAGGCTTGGAGTGCCCGAGTACGCCCTGGAAAAACTCGGGGTGGACATTATAGAGCCCAAGTGGGGCCAAGGAGCAAAGGATATCGGGGGAGAAGTAAAGCTTCCCTCCCTGGAAAGGGCTCTCCAGTTAAAAAACCGGGGATACATCGTCATCCCAGACCCGGAAGACCCTGTTATTCAAGAGGCCTTTGGGCAAGGTGATTTCAAGGAGTTCGAAAGGCATTCGCGACTGGGAATGGTCGATGAGGAGTCTTTTTTACGAGAGGTCGAACGCTTGAGGAAAATCGGGGCCAAATACATTTCCCTCAAGACGGGAGCCTACCGTCCTGCTGACCTCGCCCGCGCCGTTAAATGTGCATCCGATGCAAAAATTGATTTCCTCACTGTCGACGGCGCGGGGGGTGGTACCGGGATGAGCCCGTGGAGGATGATGAACGAATGGGGTATCCCTACAGTCCAAATTGAGTGTCTCCTGTATCAATATCTGCGAAGGCTGACCGAAAAGGGTGCTTTTATTCCCGGTTGCGCCATCGCGGGAGGGATTTCCCTGGAGGATCATGTCTTTAAGGCCCTTGCCCTGGGGGCACCATATATTAAAGCCATTTGTCTGGGGAGGGCAAGTATGACCGCGGCTATGGTTGGCAATACTGTTGGGAAGATGATCAAGAAGGGGAAGGTTCCAGGCGAGTTGGCAAAATACGGAACCGATGTCGAGCATCTCTTTGTCCTAGCCACAAAACTGAAAGAGCGGTTTGGAAGGGATTTCCAAGAAATCCCAACCGGTACCATCGGAATGATTACCTATTTCGATCGTTTGAATGCGGGTCTGCAGCAAATTATGGCCGGTGCTCGCAAATTTGCACTGAAGTATATCACCAGGGATGACTTGGCTTGCCTCACCCGGCACGCCGCGGAAATCTCCGGGATTCCTTATGTCATGGATGCGGATATGGAGGAGGTGGACCGGATTTTGGGATAGGGCTCACTTCGGGTTGACAAAGGGGATACCGGTGATACCGGTATCCCCTTTTGTTTCCAAAATCGATAAATGGGCGTATAATAAATTCCTTACCTCACGGAGGGAGAAGACCCATGAGGACTCTCAGATTGGGCATGGGACAGATTAATCCCACGGTGGGAGATTTGAAGGGAAATACGCAAAAGATCATTCAATACCTTCACGATGCGAAAAAGATGGAAGTAGACCTCCTTACGTTCCCCGAACTGGCGATCCCCGGTTACCCCCCTGAGGATCTTCTTTTGATGCCCCGTTTTATTGATGCCAACCTGGAATACCTTCAACAGATAATCACGGCCGCAGAATCCATTACGGTTGTGGTGGGCTTTGCAGATCGAAAGGACGACATCTATAATGCGGCCGCCCTGATCCATGATGGGACGTTGGAAGCGGTCTACCACAAAATTAACCTCCCCAACTATGGGGTCTTCGATGAGCAAAGATACTTTCAAACCGGGCGGGAGTTCCTTGTGTTCTCACTCCGAGGGATAACCGCCGGTGTTAACATATGCGAGGACATCTGGCATCCGGGGAATCCCACAAGGGCTCAGGCCCTTTACGGGGGAGCCGAAATCATCGTGAACATCTCCTCATCCCCCTACCATGCAGGCAAGGGCCATTTTCGCGAGAGGATGTTGGCTACCCGGGCGTCGGACAATCTCGTCATCGTGGCCTTCAACAATCTGGTCGGGGGGCAGGATGAGCTCGTATTCGACGGTGAGAGCATGGTTTTCGACCAATCGGGGAACCTCCTGCATCGGGGAAGGAAGTTTCAGGAGGAGCTTATCGTCGTCGACCTCGATGTGGAAGGGGTACTTCGGAGCCGGCTTCACGATCCACGCCGCAGGGAGGGTAAACTGGAGGACGCCGTCGAAAGACAACGGCTCCATACCGTTCACCTCCCCGAGATCCGTAAGCCTCGAAAAAAGAGGCCCAAAATTACCCCGAAATTGAATGAACCGGTACCGGAGACGGAGGAGATCTATGAGGCTTTGGTCTTGGGAACCCGGGATTATGTGAGAAAGAACGGCTTTGATAAAGTGGTCATCGGACTGAGTGGAGGAATAGATTCATCCCTGGTCGCAACCATCGCTGTTGATGCCCTTGGATGGGAGAACGTAATTGGCGTCTTTATGCCATCCGACTATACTTCGGCTGAAAGCCGGGAAGACGCCGAAAAGCTTTCCGCTCATTTAGGAATTAAATTGATCAGGGTTTCCATTACTGAGACCTTCACCGCCTACACTAAAATGCTGGCGCCGGAATTTAGGGGCAAGGAGGCCGATGTCACGGAGGAAAACATCCAGGCCCGAATCCGCGGAAACATCCTCATGGCTCTATCCAATAAATTCGGATGGCTCGTCCTCACAACGGGGAACAAGAGCGAAACGAGCATGGGATACTGTACCCTCTATGGCGACATGGCGGGAGGATTCGCCGTGATCAAGGATGTCCCCAAGACCCTGGTTTACGAATTGGCCCAGTACAGAAATGGTCGGGGGAAATCGCACAGTATCCCAGAACGGGTAATACGGAAGGAACCATCCGCCGAATTGAGGCCGGGACAGAAGGATACCGATTCCCTGCCCCCCTACCCTGTCTTGGACCCCATTTTACAGGCTTATGTCGAGGAGGACAGGGATCTGGAGGGAATTCTGGCGCTTGGTTTCGAGAGGGGAATGGTCAAAAATGTGATCGACAGAGTCGATAGGAATGAGTACAAACGAAGACAGTCTCCGCCTGGCATAAAGATAACTCCGAGGGCATTGGGAAAAGACCGGAGACTCCCTATCACGCATAGATATCGTAACTATTGAGATTTTTGGGAGGGATTACCGGAAAAATCGCGTCTTTCTCGTCGCCCGATTTTTCCCACAATTTCTTGAAGAAAGCCTTGACATTTTTCCTCATTACGGTATATTAGCTTTGGACACGGCGATGTGTTTCGAGCCGAGGCTTTAAAGAAAGCCTCGACACTATTACAAAGAGGTGAAATTAGGCAAAGGCGCCCACGGGCAGGAGGATCTGCCGGGGCGCCTTTTTTTGTCTTATCGCTGGCGAAATGTGGGCATGTTCATCGGCAATTAGGTTGTTGTGAGTCCGAGAATCCATTGAGCAAAGGGGGAGATATCCATGAGCCAATTCTACGAGAAGGATATCGGCGGATGTGGCATTATCGGTATCATGAACGAAAGGGGGCTCGATATGAGCGGCGAATGGGTTATGTCCGGGATCGCCTCCATGCGCGAGAGGGGAAACGGCCTGGGTGGGGGCTTTGCGGCATACGGGATCTACCCTGAGTACCGTGACTGCTATGCCTTTCACCTCATGTTTGACCACCCCCAGGCGAAAGAGGAGACGGAAACCTTCCTCAAGGCGAAGTGTCTCATGGAGCTAGGGGAACCGATCCCGACGCGGCCCAACAGAAATATCACCAATCTACCCTTGCTCTGGCGATATTTCCTCAAGCCAAAGGAGCAATACATCAATGGGACCGGAGAAGCGGATTTCATGGTGAGCCTTGTCATGAATATCAACGCGAAAATTGCAGGCTCCTTCGTGGCCTCCAGCGGCAAGAACATGGGGGTTTTCAAGGGCGTAGGCTATCCGGAAGATATCGGCGACTTCTTCCGATTGGACGAGTACAACGGCTATATCTGGACGGCTCACGGGAGGTTTCCCACAAACAGCCAGGGTTGGTGGGGCGGTGCCCACCCGTTTGGCCTCCTGGATTGGACAGTGGTCCACAATGGCGAG
>JBGVTJ010000160.1:0-8662 GCA_041862515.1 Thermodesulfobacteriota bacterium
CTCGCCTGTATTAACAAATACGATATCAACCTCGCAAATACGAGGGGGATCCAGAAGTACTGTGAACGGAATGGTGTTGGGGTTTTGGGGATGATTCCCTTCGATTCAAAGGTTATCGACGCCCTCGTCCACCGAAAATCGATCGTTGAATACCCCTGTGGGAACGTGACAAAAGAAGTAACCAGGATTTGGGGGGAGGTTTCCAATTATCTGAATAACGGGTGCTCTCAAGGGTAAGGAGGCTGGCGTTTATCCGCCAACAGGAGTGGGTGAGGAACCCGAGGAGATGAAGTCCCCGAGGGGAAAGAGGAAAATCGTGAAATCTAGCTATAACGGGAAGAGGAGGTTATGGATATTGGGTCTGACTGAAGAAGTATCCTAGGGGAAGAATCTTAAAGGAGGGATGCATGCCTATCTACGAGTATAAATGTATGGATTGTGGGGAGATTTTCGAGCGTCTCACGGGAGTAGGATCCACGGATGAGCCCGCTACGTGCAAACAATGTGGGAGTGATCATGTGGAAAGAATTTTATCCGCCTCCTTCATCTCAGTGAAGGGGGGAATGTCAAAGGGCGGAACAACCTGCTGCGGGCGAGATGAGCGATGTGATACTCCTCCTTGTTCAACGGGCGATGTTTGCAGAAGGGATTAGAACACAACGGTCTGATCTCGCTGGATGCGGTAATCCTGGAAGTGGGGTGGATATCCATGGAGATGGTCAATGAATTTCAGCGGAAGTTTGGAAGCAGGTGGACGGGAGTGAAGTTCTTTTTCGACGATCCCCCCAAAGGCGGAAGATATTTTCCGAAGGAGACTCGATTTTGCGAGGCGATTAGCCAGTCATGGTCATCGAACAGCCTCCTTCCGAAGGGCTGTATCAACTGTATGGGCGCCAACTACGTATTTGGGTGGGAGGAGAACATCAGGGATAAAGTGATCGAGAATTTTCAGAGGAAGAGGAAGATTTCGTTACGGGACGCTACATCCATTGTCAAAGGCCTTCCTACAATGGAGGTCGACCCCACTGCTATCGATCTAAATGGCGAGGAAAGCCCAGATTTGTTGGTCGCTTATCTCCAGCCCCAGCAGTGCATGAGATTACTAACCGTATATCAAGGGATTTTTGGGAAAAAACTGAAGGTTGAGATGTCGAACTTCGCGGCTATATGTGGTGGTGTGGCCGTTGAGGCCTATTTAACTGGAAGGATTTCTCTATCCTTCGGCTGCGAGGATAGCAGACAATATGGAGGTATCTCTCGGGATAGGCTGATTGTTGGTATTCCCTACGCTCTGGCACATAAGTTGTTGGTTTGAATCAGTCTATGCAGGGGATGGGAAGTGAAATGCCGATCTATGAATATGAATGTAGAAAATGCGAGGAGAGATTTGAAGTACTCCAACGGATAAACGAAGATGCCACCGGCTTGCAGTGCCCAAAATGTAGGGCTGATAACCCCAAGCGGGTTCTGTCGGGCTTTCATTCTACTTCTGGGAAATCCTCTGGCACCAGTTGTGGGCCCATAGGCTCTACCTGAACCCTATGAGAAGGGGCAGTTTGTCCCCGCTCTTCACCCCGACGAAGATTTTTTTCACATTCCTCGTCTGGTCGTTTTAGCTAATCCATGGATACTTATCTGGACTGTTTCCCCTGTTTTCTGAGGCAGGCGATAGAGGCATCGAGAATGGTTACCCATGATGAAGGGGTGCAGAGGAGGGTGCTGAACGTGGTGATGGAGAAGATGTCGATATTTCCTCTAACAGCAACGCCCCCCGAAATGGCTCGAGTTATTCACCAGACCATCAGAGAGGTGACTGGAAGTGATGATCCCTATCGCCAGGTCAAGGAGAGATCCAATGAGAAAGCCCTCGAACTGTATTCTCTCATGAAGGAGCTGGTCGCGACCTCCGGAGATCCCTTGCTTGCATCGTGCAGGTTGGCTACTGCGGGAAATAGCATCGATTTCGGCGTGTCTTCGGAGTCATTTCGAGATTATCATTCCCTCATCGAATATGCCCTTTCCTCACCATGTAGGGTGGATCATTACGGTAAATTTGTCGGCTGTTTATCCCGTGCATCGTCGCTCCTCTACCTGGGGGACAATGCCGGGGAGATCGTGTTTGATAGGGTGTTTATAGAGGAAATAAGGGCCTTCAAGGATATCGATGTGATTTTCGTGGTGAGGGGGAGCCCAATCATCAATGATGCGACTCATGAGGATGCTATGTATGTGGGGATGGAGAAGGTGGCGAAGATCATGTCCAATGGATGCGACTACCCGGGTACCGTGTTGAGAAGCTGCTCCAAACGGGTTCAAGAGCTCTTTCAGTCGGCGGATATCGTCATCGCCAAGGGGCAGGGCAATTACGAATCCATTGATGGTGATCGTGGAAACCTCTTTCATCTTTTCAAGGTAAAGTGCTCCGTGGTGGCAAGTCAGTTGAAGGTGGATGTCAATGATATGGTTTTCATGGATCGGGTTGGATGGGGGAGCCAGTGATAAGGGTTATCGAAGAATTTTGTATGGGGTGCGGTCTCTGCGTCGTTCAGTGCCCCCAGGATGCCATATGGTTGGTATTCGGAAAGGCATGGGTAGACCAAGGGAGGTGCACATTGTGCTACAATTGTATTGAGGTTTGCCCCCAAGGGGCCATACGAGAGGAAGTAAAGGTATCGTTGGAGGAGGTAAAGGCGTTTCTGAATAGCCTTCATGGTAAGGCCAACTCCATTATGAGCAGAATCGATGGACTAACGCAAAAGGATCGCACATCATAAATGGTCGAAAAGGACTATTACAAGATATTGGGCCTAAACCGAAATGCCTCGGATGAGCAGATAAAAAAGGCATTCAGGAGATTGGCCCTGAAATATCACCCCGATCGGTGCCTAGGGGATCCGGAGAGCGAGGAGAGGTTCAAGGAGGTCAATGAGGCTTATGCAGTTCTGGGTGACCGGGATAAGAGAAGGGAATATGACCATTTCGGCTTCAACCGTTTTAGCCGTAGATATCGAAAGGATGATCTCTTTCGGGCTTTTGATTTTGAGGCCATCTTCGGGGAGTTCGGGCTGAGATTTGATGAGGATTTCATATCCCATGGGATTCGATGAGGCGGCAGTAGGGCGTGGATGCAGGGTGATCAGGATTAGTTCTCCAAGGGGAGATATTTCCGGGTGTCTTTTCCACGGGAGAGATGGGTACATGGACCAAGGAGCAGTCACTCGTTGTGGACGCGTAAGGGGGCGCCATCGTCCTAACCGGATGCGCCCACCCCGGAATCGTTGAGGTGATCAAGATGGCGAAGGCCCTGATTCCGGGGGAATTGGCCTCGTTATGGGCGGCTATCACTTGTTTTCCACAAATGAGTGGGAGATAATAAAAATAATCGAGGCCTTTAGAGAAAGGGGCTAGGCTAAAGGTCATAGGGATCGGAAAGGATCCGTCCGCTCCGCATACATACTCTTTTAAGGGATATTCTCTGCTCAGAGAGAAGGGCATATTCTGCAAGGTTACGAAAAGCGGTCATGTTAAGGTGGGGGATGTCGTCAAAACCGTTAGGGATCGGGATGGAAAGGATGATTCTCTACGCGGGATGCCTGGTGCTCAGTCGTTTTCATGAATATGAGCTGGCTTCAAGGCAGATCCTCCATAGGCTGGGCATTGAGGCCCTGGACATTGAGGAGTTCTGCTGTTGCGGGTCTGGTTAGGTGCAGGCGAGTGCAATGTGCGTCGAGAATTATTTGGGCTCCCGGATGTGGGGTTTTTAGGTCGAGAGAACGTGGCGATCTTAATGGGTGATGAGGGGGAAGGATCATGAGGACCAGAATCACCATCCTGTGCGAGAATACCGTGGGTGCCTTGATTGGAACCGGGGAACACGGGTTTTCAGCCTTTATCGAAACGGAGGCTGGAAATTATCTCTTCGATACCGGAAACGGGTCTTCCATTGTTCGGAACGCCCTCCTCTGGAGGAAAGACCTCACAAGCATTAAAAAGATCTTTTTGAGTCACGGACACTGCGACCACACCGGAGGATTGCCCGACGTGTTGAAACTCACGGGGAAGGTTGAAGTGCGAGCACATCCTCATATCTTTGTGGAACGGATCGCCGTGCTCAAGGAAGATAACCGAGAAGAAAAGAGATTCGTCGGAATCCCTTATCGCCGAGAGTATCTCGAGTTCTCGGGGGCCCAGTTTGTTTTAAAGACACAGTTTTATGAGCCGGAGGAGAGGATATTTTTAACGGGACAAGTCCCGAGAAACACCTCCTTTGAAAAGCCCGACCCGAGGCTTTTCGCCAAGGTGCAGGGTGATTGGGTACTCGATCAATTCCCGGATGATCAGTCCCTCGTTCTCGATACGCCAAAGGGATTGGTGATCCTTTTCGGATGCGCCCATTCGGGCATGATTAACACGATCAATCACGTCATGGAGAAGACGGGAAGGAAGAGGATTTACGCCCTCCTGGGAGGGACACACCTGGGGTTTTTGACCCCTGAGCAGCTTGATGAGTCCATCGAGGCCGTCAAGAAGTTGTCAGTGGAATGGATCGGTGTTTCTCACTGTACGGGCATGAAGGCCTCCATGCGGTTAGCTCGGAAATTCGGGGATAGATTCTTTTACGGCCATGTTGGGGCGGTATTCGAAGCCTGAGAAGAATCTAAGGTTTACTTAAGAGAATTCATTGGAGAGAGAAGATGCCGTGTATTTATGGGCCTGTTCCATCGAGGAGATTGGGTGTTTCCCTCGGGGTTGATGTGATCCCCAGGAAGACCTGTTCTTATGACTGCATTTATTGCCAGTTAGGCAGGGTGACCAACAAAACCACGAAACGGGACATATACCTCCCCGAAGACCCGATCATCCGGCAAATCCAGGACTTTTTAGACCACATGAAAAACCCTGTTGACTATATCACTTTCTCAGGATCAGGGGAGCCAACCTTACACTCTCGGATTGGAATCATTATCCGGGAAATCAAGAAGATGACGTCCATACCGGTGGCCATCATAACGAATGGATCCCTCCTCTTCATGGATGAGGTCAAACGTGACCTCAGCGAAGCCGATTTGGTGATTCCCTCCCTGGATGCTGTGTCAAGGACCGTGTACGAAGTCATAAACCGGCCAGAGGAGTCCCTCGAAATCGATCGGGTTATCCAGGGGATCGTTGATTTCAGGGCTCAGTTCCGAGGACAGGTCTGGATTGAAATCCTCTTTTGCCGGGGGATAAATGACGATCCTTCCGAAATCGAACGGATGAAACGGGTTTTGGAGAAAATCAATCCCCATCGGATCCAACTCAATACGGTTTATCGACCTCCTTCGGAGGATTTCGCTTTTCCCTTGACTGAGGAGAGGTTGAGCGAAATTAAGGAAGTGTTGGGCGACAAAGCATCGGTTATAACCCCCTATGGGGGAAGTAGATCCATCGGGAGAAGGGGAGAGGTTGAGACACACATTATTGATGCCTTAAAGAGGAGGCCCCTTACCACAGAAGATATATCCGAGATCTTGGGACTTCATCCGGAAGAGATCATCAAGTATCTGAAAGTACTCCTCGATGCAAAGAAGATCCGCCACAGATCACACGGCCACAAGATCTTCTACGAAATTACACATTGAGCCCGGACGGAGATGGCTCCCACCGGGAAGTCGAAACTCATATACGGGGAAAGAGGAGATGCGGTATGAAAATCCTGGACGATGTGATCGAATCGCTACCCAAGGGATTTACGGTGATAAGGGAGATCCATGTGTGTGCCCATTGGACGGCGGTTTTGAGCAGACACTGCGGACTCGCCTCCACTTTCAAGGAAGAGAGGCACCACCATGAGGGGGTGAGGGATGTGGGGCATTTAACGGAAAAGAGCGCTTTTGAACTCGCCCTCTATTCCCGGTCTGGAAATCTGCTCGAGGCGTCCATTGGCATGGCCGCTATCAATTCCCTCATCGAGATCGATGAATCCACGTGCGTCGAGGCCAATGCCTATGAGATCCTTGTGGAAAAGGGCAGGGGCAAGAACGTGGCCGTTGTGGGCCATTTCCCCTTTCTTTCCATGATAAAGGAGTTGGCCAGAAACCTCTGGGTCATCGAGAAGCGGCCATTGGAAGGAGATCTTCCGGAGGAAGCGGCTGAGGAAATTCTGCCCCAATGCGATGTGGTGGGGATTACCGGAACCACCTTTATCAATCACACCTTGGAGGACCTATTGGCTCTGTGCAAGGGAAGTTTTATCGCATTGATCGGTCCCACAACCCCCCTTACTCCCCTTCTCTTCGATTACGGGATCGATGTTATCTCGGGTTCGAAGGTAGTGGAACCCCAAGAGGTAATCCGTTTCATCAGCCAGGGGGCTACCTTCAGGGAATTGCATCACCATGGTGTCAAATTACTCACCATGATGCGGTAGGGTCATGATTCAACGAGTTGTTGCTTAAATCTCCACTCATGCGCTAAATAGATTTCTTACACACGGGATTTGATATTCGAGGAATGCCCGTCGAAGGGAATTTTAACCGAACGGAAATGTTCAAATGGGAACGATGAAAAAAAGGCAAGCACACCTCTTTTTTTCCTGGTTAGCCTGTACTTGGGCTCAAACTCCATGGGACGTGCAGCGGTGAAGATGGCCGTGGAGTTCAATAACCACGCCGCACCTGCCTATGTGGCACAGGCCAAGGGATGGTTTGAGGAGGCAGGAATCGAATCGGCCGCCTATGAGAGCTATGTCACGGGTATAGCTCTGGCCTCGGCCATGGCACGGGGGGACATTCAGGTGGCGTTCATGTGTTTGGTGCCCGCCATCACGGCCTACGCCAATGCCCAAGTCCCGGTAAGAATTATTGCTGGGACCCATAGATACGGCTACGGGCTTGTCGCAGATCCCCGCAGGATTAAGGCCGTCGAGGACGCACAGGATCGGAATATCCGTATCGGGTTTGTCAGGGAAGGGGGAACCACGGATGTTTTTCTCCAACGGGTGATAGATAGGTATCGGCTCGAGCGGGAGAGGGTTTTGCCCAAGATTCGAAGGATGACTCCGCCCAAACAGGTCCTCGCTGTAAGGTTGGGCCAGCTGGATGTAGCTGTTTTGCCGGAGCATCACGCCTTGAACTGATTCCAGACCAACTCTTATTCCTGGCTTTTCAACGGTGATAGGGCAGTTGATCCATCTAGCAGGGGAGGAGATCCTAACCGATCACCTCTTGAGGAGTGCGATCCGGGTCCTGATCGGTTTTTGCGCTGGTTCCCTGGCTGGAATTGCCATTGGCATCGTAATGGGTTGGAATGAGACCATGAACATGACCTTGCAGCCTGTATTCAGCCTGTTGTACCCCATTCGGGCCCTTGGATGGCTCCCGCTTCTCATGATTTGGGTGGGTATAGGGGAAATGTTGCCCATCCTCATTATCTTTATCTGTTCATTCTTCCCCATACTTTACAATACCGTAACCGGCATAAGAGGTGTAAATAGGGATTTTATTAAGGCGGCGAAGACCCTGGGGGCTTCCGAGCGGAACTTCCGAGGGATATTGCCGAAGCTCAGGATTTGAGAGAGGGGATGAAGGCTTTCATCATATTAAAGCTGAGGTGTTTACGGATTGTGTGAAATCCTTTTTTCAGCGCATCCATGGGTTGCTTCGAGGATCAATTCGGGAGGGTAGGAGAGTGTTTGAGACCCTGCGGAAGGAATTCGCTCGGATTGCCCGAGAAAATCGCCTCGAATCGGAAAAGGTCCAGGTCGTTGCCCGACCGCTAACCCCAGAAGAAGCCATCGGTCGTCCCGAGGGACTCGACTATCCGCTGCTTAAGGGGAAGGAGCGATTGATGCAGGCGAACCTCAAGGGAACGCCTGGCCAGGCCTTCACCGATATGTTTGGGGAGTATGAGGGTACAATTTCGGATATCTTGAGGAGCAAATTGAGCACGAATTTCCACCGGGCCGTCTTTGTTTCGACCTTAAACGCGGTGATGAACCATGTTGGATTAATCGATAAAGCCGTCCACTGCAAGGACGAGGAGCCAAAACGATGCAGCCTTGAACTTCTCAGTTACACAAGGGAAAAATTCGGCCATCCTAAGATTGCCATGGTCGGCCTCCAGCCACGAATGGTGGAAGCCTTATCAAAGGCCTTTCCCTTGAGGGTAACGGACCTCGATCCCGACAATATCGGGAAGGAGAAATTCGGGATCCCCATAGAGGGTCCTAATAGGACCCGAGATAACCTCCTCTGGTGCGAAGTAGCCCTTGTCACTGGAACCACCATCGTGAACAATACTATCAGGGAATTTCTCATCCAAAAGCCGACGATCTTCTACGGAGTAACCATATCCGGGGCGGCGAAAATTCTGGGCCTTAATCATTTCTGCGCCTACGGCAAGCCTATATGATAGGGTATCTCCTCCTTCAGATTTTCACTTCATTCTTTTTCACCCATTGCTTACCTCAAGACCATGATTCAACGGCACGGCTCGAACGCCCAACTCGGGTAGATGTATAATCCACCGCAGTGTTTGAAAATTGACCCTGCATGGCACCATGTGAGGTCGAGATAATCCATTCAGAAAGTGAAGGAGGTAATCGTGAAATGGCAGATCTAGATCTTTACCGAGGGTATGGAGATGAACTTGAGAGACAGTTACGCTTGAAAACCTTCCCCCT
>JBGVTJ010000161.1:0-2694 GCA_041862515.1 Thermodesulfobacteriota bacterium
AATGAGAACGTAACCGGGGAATTGACGACGACGTTACTGAGGCGATCAAGGGGAGACAGGGATGGGATTGTAATCTCAGAAGAAGCCAGGAGACTTTCCCTCGATGCCCTAAAGGGGGGAATGATCACGATCCTGATTTCAGATGGACCATCTCACGCCGTGAAGGGCTTTGGTGATACAAAAGATAGCGTTCCTGCTATCATGGATTTGATCGAGGACGGAGTACTCGATCCATTGAGTGCTTTTGCGACCATGACTACCAATCCCGCAAGACTGATGGCTAAAGTAACCGGGAGAGATTGGTGGCTGAAAGAATTGGGGAGCCTTTGTGAGGGCACAAGAGCGGATATTGCAGTCATCAATCCAATAGAGAAGGAAGTCGTATACACCTTTGTCAACGGGGAAATGGTGGCATTTGAGGGGAGAGTTATCAGGAAGGGCTATGGAGCTGGTGGGTGGGTTACCCGATTCGGCATTATTCAACAGATGGGGGTGGGCGATCTTACGAGAATTAGACGGCAGACATGAAGGGATGGGCAATGGTTGGAGAGGGGAAAAGGAATGGGGAAGGGGTAAGTCTCTGTGCTCTTTTTTTCGCAAGATAGTCCATTTTTTTCTCCTGAAGGACAAACGCATAGCAGAGGAGGTGGGTTCATGAGGGCGGAATTGGCCATTAAGAACTGTCGTATCGTTGATTCTCGGATGACCTGTGAAGGTGTCATTCATATCTCTGGCGGGAAAATCATCGGGATCACCCGATCCCTTCAAGGTGCTCCAGGAGAGGTTATCGATGCCGACGGGCTTTTCGTGCTGCCTGGAGCTATTGACGGTCATGTGCATATGATGGATCCGGGTTATACTGATAGGGAGGATTTTATTACCGGAACCGGGGCCGCAGCTAGAGGGGGAGTGACTACAGTTATCGACCACCATAGGACGGAACCACAGGTCTATTCGGCAAAAGAACTTAAGGGGAAAAGGGATTATCTGTCAGAGAGGTCACTGGTGGACTTTGGGCTCTTGGGAGGTCTGAAATTAACGAACAGGAAGGATTTAAGGGGCATGTGGGAAGCTGGGGCCTTGGGAATGAAGGGATTCACCTGTGAGGTACACGGGGCGGAGCCTCTCTCCGCTGGAGACCTTGCAGGGATATTTGAGGAAATTAAGTCCTTCGGTGGGGTGGCGTTGATTCATGCCGAGGATGATTCTATCTTGAAACACAACGAGAAAAAGTTACGGGAATCGGGCCGAAAGGATTACCTGAGCGTCTCGGAATGGCGGTCACGCGAGGCCGAAGCAATGGCAGTCAAACAGGTGATTGATCTGGCAGAAGCGACGGGAGCAAGGGTGGGCATCGCGCACGTAAGTCTTCCTGAATTGGTCGACTATATTTGGTCGGCAAAGGGGAGGGGTGCTCTGGTCTATTCAGAGACGTGTCCTCAGTATTTTACCTTGACCGTAGAAGACTTGGAAGAAAAGGGGCCCTTTAACAAATTCACACCTCCTCCGAGAACAAGGGAGGACGCCGATGGAATATGGAGATCGCTTAGGATGAATAAGATCGACATGGTCAATACTGACCATTGTCCCTTCCCAAGAGAGGAAAAGGAAAAAGGGCTCGATGACATATGGGAGGCTCCTTTCGGGATACCCGGCATCGAAACGACTACTCGGTTCCTATTGGATGGGGTAGCAAGGGGATTGATCTCGATTAATCAGGTGGTCCGCCTTCGCGGTGAGAATTCTTCTCTGATCTACGGGTTGGACGACAGAAAGGGTTTCATTCAGGTTGGATACGATGCAGATTTGATTTTTGTTGATCTGGAAAGGGAAGCTGTACTGGAAGATAAGGAGGTTGTTTCCAAATGCAAATGGACCCCTTATCCCGGCAAGAAGATTCGTGGTGACGTTGTCCTCACCATGGTGAGGGGTAAGGTGGTGATGAAGGACGGGGAAGTAGTTGGTTCGCCTGGATGGGGAGAATTTGTAACCAGGTCCCACTGAATTGGCACTTAGCGGTAGAGGAAACGAGTAGGAAAAGGCAATGTGGGTTTGATTCAAATGTTACTCGGTTCCTATTCTGATGTTCCCTGTTCTTCAAAATAGATGGTTGGGGGAAAGAGATATTTCGCAATGTTTAAACGGAATAGGGGGCCCATAGAAAAAAGGAGCGCTGAATGGCTAAAACAGTCCTCGTTATCGGCACCTTGGATACCAAGGCAAAGGAGTTGGTTTACCTCCAAGAGAGAATAGAGGCCGAAGGAATGAAAACCCTCCTTGTGGATGTCAGCTGTAAGTCTGAGCGGTCCGAATTCCCCTCCGACGTTTCTTGCCGGACGGTAGCCAAGGAGATCGAAAAGGAGTTTGAGGAAATTGCCCAAATGGATAAGATTTCGGCTCTGAAACTGATGACTGACGGGGCGATGAAAATAGCCGAAAGAATGGCTGCCGCGGAGAAATTTCACGGGATCATCGGATTGGGAGGTGCCAATGGGGCGGAAATGGCATGCAGTGTGATGCGGATATTGCCGGTCGGGTTTCCGAAGCTCATGGTAACCTGTGTAGCCTCGGGGAATGTTCGTCCCTATGTGGGAACAAAGGACATCATGATGGCGAACTCCATCGGGGATATCTCCCTCAACAGGATTACCAAAAGGATTATGAGTAATGCCGCCAGGGCGATTGCCAATATGG
>JBGVTJ010000162.1:0-21116 GCA_041862515.1 Thermodesulfobacteriota bacterium
CCTGCATGCCCTTTCCGGGAGACTCTATAAAAGGGGGTGACTGGTGACCGGGCTTTAGTACTGTGGGGAACAACGAGGCATGGGATGATGAAGAGAATAAAGTGGGTAAGAAGTATATTCGAGGAAATACAAGAAGCTGCGGATGGTAAATTCATGGCTGGCATTACTGGCGGATATGGAGAGAATGGCAATCAGCCTGCTTTTGGCTTGAACGGGGCGGATACACATACGCTGGAATCAATAGGGGAACGCTTTGGCCTCACCCCTGAGACGGTTCGTCAAATCGAGGCAAAGGCCATAGAGAAACTTCGAAAGATGAGCAAAAAGAAAGAGCTTGACTTGGATGATAATAATTTGAATCATAAATGGAGATGAGTTTACGGCTGAGTACAAAGGGCTCGACGGGGAGATAAGCAGGGGAAGGGAAATTCCTCAAGCATTTCTTGTCCTACCTTATATGCAATAGCTGTTTAGGGCTGAGGAGGTCTATTCATTTTGAAACAACCAAAAGTCGTTATTACAGATTGTGACCAGGGGTCAATTGAAGAGGAAAAAGCCGTCTTCAGTAAATTCGGAGCCGATCTGGACCTGGCGCAAATAGTGGATGAGGAGGAGATCGTGGCCCGATGCCACGATGCCGATGGGCTCATCATCCAATACGCCCCGCTTACCGGGGGGGTGTTAGGACGTCTGTCTCGGTGCAAGGTTGTTTCCCGATACGGCGTGGGCGTGGATACCATTGATCTGCGGACCGCCACCGAGCTCGGGATCATCGTTGCCAATGTTCCGGACTACTGCGTGGATGAGGTTTCCGACCAGACCCTGGCTCTTTTCCTTTCCTGGGTAAGAAAGGTTATTTTACTGGATCGATCCATCAGGTCAGGGACCTGGGATTTTCGGGTCGCTATTCCCATCCACCGCCTGAAAGGTATGACCTATGGCATTGTGGGCTGTGGGAGGATTGGTCAAGGGGTGGCCAGAAGAGTATCCGGCTTCGGCCTGAGGGTGATCGGCTATGATCCCTATCTCACCGAGGCCCAGGGAATTCAGTTGGTTCCCTTTGAGAGGCTCCTTGCTGAATCCGATTTTATTTCGATTCACTGTTCCCTGACGGAATCGAGCCACCACCTTTTTGGAAGGGATCAGTTTCAGAGGATGGGACGAGGACCTTTAGTGATGAATCTATCCAGAGGGCCCGTGGTAGATGAGGCGGCTCTCATAGAAGCATTGGAAAGGGGGTGGATCAGTGGGGCTGCCCTCGATGTCCTGGAGAGGGAACCTCCCGATGCGAAAAATCCACTCATGGGGAGGGAGGACGTCATTCTTACTCCCCACATCGGGTTCTATTCTGAGGAATCGAAATCAGAGCTCAAAAGACGGACCGCGGAGAACGTTGCCTCGGTCCTCATGGGAAAGCTCCCCGATTCCGTAGTGAACAAAGAGGTAGTGGGCAAAAGCAGAGCCGGTCTATAGGGAATCGGGAAAAATGCCGCGGGGCAAGGCATCCTGGATCATTTTATCTCTGGGTCTCTTGTCTTCTCGGAGAACCCCGGTAATACTGTTTGTTTCCCGCAGGTATATTTGGACATAGAGCAAGAAGGTAACCGTTTTATGGAGAGCGTCTAAGATACTCACCGATTCTCGGGTAACCCGCCCCCGCAAAAACTTTATCTTCCGCCATAATTCGGACCGACCCCCCACTATTCTCTGTTTTAAACGCAATTAGATAAGACGAAAGCATAAAATCTAAGAATCCCCATTGTACCTTCATGTCTTCCGCAAGTGAACCAACCTTTCCTTTTCTTTAGAGTATTCCGTTATCTGAAACTTTTTCCAGTTTCGGGTAAATTACTTTGGGTAGGCCCAGGCTTCGGAGATCTCTTTTTACCTGGATACCCTTCTGCGATCTATTGTATGAAATCTGCAATCAGAATGTGGTATTGTGTAGTAGTATTTGAAATCGACATGTTCTATTATACCATGTTGTGAAATTGTTGCCTCCAACCACAAATTAAGAACAATATTCTCCCTTTCGGCAAATGGGAAATCCTCAGAAATTCCTATATAAACAAAGGGGGAGTGGTTAGGGAGGCAGAATCGAAGGCGAAGGATGGAGAAGGATCCCAATACGACCTACCACGTGATTGGAGGTGATAATATGGAGAATTCATTCACGAGGAGAGAGATGATGAAAGGTTTTGGCGCTGCCACAATGGCCCTGGGATTAGGTGGCTTTTACGGCACAGCTCACGCCGCTGGCAAAAAAGGAACAGGGCCCTTGGAAGGGGGGGAATGTCAGCTCCTTCCCCTTCCCTATCCCTATGATGCCCTGGAACCTTGGATCGACAAAGAAACCGTGACCATCCACCATGACAAGCATCACGCCGGGTATGTTAAGAATTTCAACATTACCTTGGGGAAATTGTCGGAGGCCAGGGCTTCAGGCGATTTCAGCTTGATCAAGCACTGGTCACGGGAGCTCGCGTTTCACGGCTCCGGCCATGTCCTTCACACCCTTTACTGGGACAACATGTCCCCCAAAGGAGGAGGAAAACCCAAGGGCGGACTCCTGGCGGCGATGGAGAAAAGTTTTGGGGGATTCAACCGTTTTGAGGAACAGTTTGTCGCCGCTACTAATGCGGTTGAGGGGAGTGGATGGGGTATCATGGCCTTTGAGCCATTCCGAGGGTACCTCGTCATCCTTCAGGCAGAAAAGCATCAGAACCTGACCATCTGGGGTGTCTATCCCCTGTTAATCTGTGACGTTTGGGAGCACGCCTATTATCTTAAATATCAAAATCGGCGTGCTGAGTACGTCAAGAATTTCTTTAATCTCATCCATTGGCCGGAAGTCGAAAGGCGCTATAACATGGCGAAGGGGCTTGTAAGGTATCGGTAAGACACCGATTTACGGGCCTATAGGCTTCGTTATGGAAACATGAACCCGGAGAAGGCAAGATCAATGAGTCATTGGAAATGTTTGAATTGCGACTATACCTTTGAAGCAGAGACTCCGCCTGATCGGTGTTCTTCCTGCAAGCAGGCCTGTACCTTCAGCGATGTGACCTGCTATATTCCGGAGTGCGGGGGGCCGGGGAATATCGACCCAAGGCTTGTGGGGAAAAAGGAAAACCCCATTAATGTTTAGCGGGGTATGGCTCCAGATAGGGGTCAGGGTGTCATCCATACCTGCCCTGGTGGTATGGTAATAATCGAGAGTAAGAGTCGGTCTTTGGCCGCTCCGCACTACCCACGCCCCTTTGATCCCTCATAAAATTTTCGCATGCCTTCTCATCGACAGGGGTATCGTAGCCTTTAATGATACTACGGCCACGGGCTCATGGTACATGAGTATTGAATGCATTGGGAAGGAAACTCTTTATAGATGGGGCAGGGGATAGATAGAATGGGGGATTGGCATTGCTGAAGCTCTTTAACTCCCTCGGAAAGAAGATCGAGCCATTTCAGCCGATAGATGAGAAGGTGGTTACCATATTCACCTGTGGCCCTTCAATCTACCAGAGGGCTCATATCGGAAACTTCAGGACCTTTTTGTTTGAGGACGTCCTGGTTCGATACCTGGAATATTTGGGCTATACGGTCAAAAGGGGGATGAATTTCACCGACATCGAGGACAAGGCGATTAGAGAGGCTGAAAAGAGAAAAATGACCGTGAAGCAGCTTATAGAGAAAAATATTAAAGCCTTCATGGTGGAAATGAACCTCCTGAGGATGAAGATCCCGGGTTACCTTCCCAAAGCTTCTGAGGCCGTTGACGAGGCCGTGAAGATTATTGAGCGTCTCCTCGACCTTCGGATCGCTTACCGGCATCGTGGAAATATCTACTTCGATCCCCTGAAGTTCCCGGAATTTGGAAGGCTTTATGGGCTTGATATGACCAAATGGCCCGCAGAAAAGAGGCGGTTTCATAAGGATACATATCCCGGGATGCAGTGGAACCTGGGGGATTTCATCCTCTGGCACGGGTGCAAAGAGGGAGAACCCAATTGCTGGGATACAAGGATTGGACGAGGCAGACCATCCTGGAACATTCAGGATCCAAGTATGGTCAGCAAGCACTTTAAGGGGACTCTCTCCGTCTATGCCGGTGGGTTTGACAATCTCTTTCGACACCACGACTACACACGGGCGATCCTTGAATCGATACGACCACATCCCATGGCGAGGTTTTGGCTCCACTGCCATCATCTCCAGGTAAATGGCCAAAAGATGTCGAAGAGTAAGGGTAACATTTACTATACGGATACACTCCTGGAGCAAGGGTACGATATGAGTGAAATACGGTTTTTTCTCATATATGGCCATTATCGTGAAAAGCTTGACTATTCAGACGAAAATATGCGCTCAGCAGCGGATAAGTTGAGAAAATTCAGGAACATGGTCAACAAGATCGAAGGTAAAGCAGACCGGAAGGGTGAGCTTGACAAGGAGGCGATCCAAAGAACTAAAAGGATCTTTGTGGAGAGCATGGATAACGACCTAGACGTAAGGGGAGCCTTCGATGGCTTGTATGGAGTATTATCCGAGCTCGAATTTGCGCAACTGAACCCCAGCGAGGCTTCAGGGACAATCAAGACCCTGAGGGAAATTGATGGGGTCCTGAGCGTTATCTTTTAGGCAAGGATTAAGGATTCCACCCTTTTTGTCCAACGGAAGGACTTTTATCAGCGAATTCCCACCTTGAAGAGGGTAATGCTCCCCAGGAAATACAGGATGATTATGGAAATCGACCCCCAGCCAATCCGCCAGGGGACTTTCTTCGCCCTGTAGATGAGGTCCATGATGACGATGTTGGTCATTACGATTCCCAAGACAGCCGTCAGGATATGATCCCGTGAGGCATTGGCCAATATGGCCCCCTTGGTGAAAAAGATATCCGCCACGGGAATGATGGCGATGTTGAAGATATTGCTACCCAAGAGGTTTTGCCGAGGCCAGTCCTCTTTGCGATGTGGTCCTCTTACAGGGATAACTTATACCCCAAAACTATTATGATACCAGCGGCGACAATAAATTAGCTCCAAATCGTCTCCGCTCCTGTGGTTGGCTGGAATTTGGATAAACCCTACCTCAGTTGCCCCATCCAGTCAACCGGCAGCAAGCCGTTGGGGTTCCATTGACAGGAATCATGGTAAAATGGTTATTTCTATTTTGTTGGCAAGGCCCCCAGGGCATAGGAGGAGCGTTGGAGATGAAAATCCTTGAAGCGGCAAACCGTACTCTCGGCAATTGGCTCATAGAGGACTTCAACGATACCGATAATAAAAGGGTCCGGGTTCAATACGGATTGCTGGCAGGATGGATTTCAATCTTCGCCACTATCTCTCTGTTTATGCTGAAGATTGTCCTCGGGTTGAAGGCAGGATCGATATCGGTCGTAGCGGATGCCTTTCATCTCCTCTCCCATCTCGCCAATTCCATCATTCTGGTGGTCAGTTTCTGGGTCACGTCCCGGCCTGCCACAGCAAAGACACCCTTCGGGCACGGTCGGATGGAGCATGTGGCCCCCCTCATCATGTCGGTGTTCCTCTTTGTTTCCGGGATACAGATCGGCGAGAGATCGGTTCATCAGGTTCTCGAGCCCCATGCCATCCACTATTGGTCTGGCCTGCCGTGGATACTCCTTGCCACCATCCTCGTAAAGGAGTGGGTTGGGCAGTTCGTTCGCTATCTCGGAAAACGGGTTGCCTCCCATGCCATTTTGACCAATGCTTTCCATCATCGAATTGAGGCGGTGATTACCCTTGCCGTGATAGGAGGTCTGGTGGCCGGGCACCATTATCATCGTCCCGAGCTGGACGGTTATATCGGCATCCTCGTATCGGCTTGGTTGCTGTACCTGGGTTTTGACCATGGCCGGGAGGCGATTGTTCCTCTCCTTGGAAAGGCGCCTGACAAGGACATTTTGCAGAAGATCCGGGAAACTGCCAAATCGGTTGAAGGGATTCAAGACGTTCACGAGATCATCCTCCACGATTATGGATCGATGTACTTGATTTCCGCTCATGTTGAGATCCCCGAGAAACTCGGGTCCGCCAACATGCACGAGATTGCGGAGCGATGCGAGGCCAAACTCCGAAAAAAGTACGGAGGCGAAGCCGTATGCCATACCGATCCTCTCATGGAAAAGACCCCAGAGGTACAGGCCGTTGAGGATCAATTCAAAAAGATTGTGGAGGAATTCCCCCATATAACAGGTTATCATGATTTTCGGGTGATAGCCGAGTCCTCGGAGAGGATCCTTATCGTGGCCGATATCGATGTGGCCGAGGAAGTCCCCGAGGCGGAATTTGAGGCGATTGCGGCAGATTTGGAGTCTCGGGTAAAAGCCACCATCCCGAATATTGCCTATTGCCAGTTCTACGTTACCCCCAAATTCTCCTATTAACGCTGCCATTGAGGGAAAATCCGTGGAACATGGACCATGGCAAAGCTGAATGGTCATCTATGAAAACCGCTCTTTCTGCCATACCCGGGGAAACATGGGAAATCTCGAAGCTTAAGGGCAAGCAGCGGACAAGGCACTGAGAGAATACGTTCATGAATGCCTTTCTTAGAGAGGATATTTTCTCCTTACGAATCGATGCAGTGGGACGACAAATTCTTCAGGATATTTCAAATTGGCATTAATAAGAGAGATCATCTGGTGGATCATCTCTTTGGTCATGTTTTTGGCAAAAGTATTTTTCTTGATCTCCCCTTTTTCATGAGCATAGCCGTATGCAAACTCCGCAGAAAACATGTGATTATAGTTGAAATACATGTTGAAAATATTGGCCGTACTCATGCAACCCCGGCTTCCCGCCACGAGAATCAACCCTCCTACCTTATTGGCCAGTTGCAACCTGGGAAATCCGAGGGCATAGGTTCGATCCATCAATGTCTTTGTATGGCTGGTCATAAACTAGAAGTAGATAGGAATTGCCCAGATGATTCCTTGTGCCTCCAACATCTTGTTGTAAACCTCTTCCCCATCGTCTTCGATCACGCACTTCCCCGTCTCGATGCAGCCTAGACACGCATCACAAGGAGCAATTGGCTTATCCCTTAGTGATATCTTGTCGATGAGAACCCCATTTTCTTGAGCCTCCTCCAGGGCTACATCCAATAATACTTCCTTGTTTCCCCCTTTTCTTGAGCTATCTAAGATTCCGACGATTTTCACCGTCCACCTCCATTTCTATCACTGGCTCTAAATCCATTCCTTCATGTAGAATGGCACCTTATCTTCAAACTATCATGACGTATAGCAGGTAGCTCTAAATCCTCTCAACAAAGGATTTCAAAAAGACCTTGACTTGATGGCTTTTTTCATTTTAATGTCACCAATGAAATTCCATTGTCAGCATTCATTCTTAAAAATGTTACTGAAATATGACTTTTCGTCGTTTCTTATTCCTTTGGTAAAATCAAGAAGAAAACACCCCTTTTGACGGTGTTTCATGCTTCAAGAACCGGAAGACTTACCGCAAGGTAATGGCGCATATTTAAAGGAGGTGTCCCAGTGGATACCAAGATCATAAGTTTCAGATCTCCCCACCTGATCCTGGCAGGGATGGGTTCCCTCGAAAGGTTGGGAGAAGAGGTAAAGGCGTTGGAAGCAAGAAAGGCGCTTCTCGTGACAGATAGGGGTGTGATGGAGTCGGGCATCGCCGAAAAGATCCAAGCCCTTTTGAAGAAAGAGGGAATTGAAATCGATATCTTCGATAGGGTAATCTCCGATCCGGACATCGGCTGCGCCGAGGGGTGTATCGGAATGGCGAAGAGGGGGAAGTACGACGTCATTATCGGGGTTGGAGGCGGCAGTTCCATGGATATCGCGTCAGTGGCCTCGGTGATGTCCACGAACCCCGGAAGGGTACAAGACTATCTCGGGATCAATCTGGTGAAAAACCCCGGGATACCCACCATCCTCATACCCACAACTGCGGGAACAGGGGCGGAGGTCACGCCCAACGCCATTCTCACCGACGTGGAGGCGAAACTGAAGAAAGCCGTCGTAAGCCCTTACATTTTCCCCCGGGTGGCCATCGTCGATCCCCTCCTGAGCGTTTCCATGCCTCCTGCGGTGACCTCTTCCAGCGGCATCGATGCCCTCACACATGCTATCGAATCCTACACATCTAACAATGCCACCATACTGACCGACCTTTTTGCCAGAGAAGCGATTATCCTTATTGGTCGAAGCCTGAGAACCGCCGTAGCCAACGGTAATAACTTGCAGGCCCGTTGTGACATGTCCATTGGCAGCCTCTATGCAGGGATCGCCATTGCCAACGCGGGCACGGCAGCAGTACACGCCCTGGCTTATCCCTTAGGAGGTCAGTTCAACGTTGCCCATGGGATTGCCAATGGCCTTCTTCTTCCCTATGTAATGGAATTTAATGTCTTGGGGGACATCCCAAAGTTTGCCGCGATCGCCCAGTTCCTGGGGGAAAAGGTAGAGCACCTTCCCTTACTTGAACAGGCCTACCGAGCGGCAGAAGCCGTGAAGGCCATTTATAGGGATCTGAAAATCCCACAATCCCTGACCGAGCTCAAGGTTCCCAGGGAGGCTATTCCAGAGATGGCCAAGGCGGCCATGAAGGTGACCCGGCTCATGGTAAATAACCCTAGAGGGATGACGGTTGAGGATATAGCGAGGATCTATGAAAAAGCCCTGTAGTGGTCATTGAGTTTCTCGGTTCTCTTGGGAAATGAGCGGAAAAAGAAAAGAAGTGAGAATCGAACGAAAGAAGCCGACCTGGGCCCATGGGGTGCTCCAGATGCTCTCCTTTCATTCTTTCGCCTCTCTGAGCACGGAGTGAGGATGGAATTCCGACGCCGGGTACTTTAGAGGAACTGGGTTTAGAAGAACTTCAGGGGATGATATGGGACGGAGGAGGGAAATGGAATCGAAAAAGGTAGAGTTCCCAGAGTTTGATCTTTCTGGAAAAGTGGCCATTGTTACGGGTGCGGGCAGAGGATTGGGTTATTATATCGCCTTGGCTTTAGCCAAATACGGGGCCGATCTTATTGTCTGTAGCCGAACCCCCTCTGAATTGGAAAAGGTGGGAGCCGAAATTGACAAACTCGGACGCCGGGTTTTAATCCAGCCGATGGATGTCCGGAAAATCCCAGAAATCAATGCCATGGTGAATGAAACAGTAAGGGCGTTTAACCATATCGATATCTTAGTGAATAACGCGGGAATCAACATTCCTCAATGGGCAGTGGATGTGACAGAAGAGGCTTGGGATACCATCATTGACACCAATCTCAGGGGCCTCTTCTTCTGTGCTCAAGCGGTGGGAAAGGTCATGATCGAGCAGAAATGGGGGAAGGTTATCAATATCTCTTCCCAGGCTGGGAGCGTAGGTATCATCTATCGAGCTGCCTACTGTTCGAGCAAAGCAGGGGTCAACCTCCTCACAAAGGTCTTAGCCATCGAATGGGCCAAATATAACATCAAGGTAAACGCCATTGCTCCTACGTTCATCGAGACTCCCCTCAGTAAGGGTGTGTTCGAGGAGAAAAACGACTTTCGGGAATTCGTTCTAGGGAACATTCCCTTGGGTCGGATAGGGAAGCCCGAGGATGTGGTTGGGGCGGCCATCTATCTCGCATCCGATGCATCCGATCTGGTGACGGGACATGTCCTCTTAGTCGATGGAGGCTGGACCGCTCACTGAGGAAGAGCTCCCCATTGAATGATGCGATCGGGCGACAGAGAGGGCTGGCGGATAACAACCTGTATGACCTGGTAACAGAAGTGAAGGTGGAAGTTTACTCTTTTTTGCCTTTACAGGGAAGAGCAATAAAACAAGGAGAAGAATGCGATGAACCTGAAGGGGAAGATTATTGATCTAAGCCAGGAAATCTATTCGGGAATGCCGGTCTATCCAGGCCACGTCAAGACGGTCATCTGGACCCACGCGTCCCACGACGAGGTTAGGCGGCAACTGGGTACGGGTTTTTCTTACGAGACGTGTGGCATTTTGCTCTGCGACCACGGGCCGACCCACATCGATTCGGTTAAACATCTCTCGACCGCCCCGGACGCCCCGCCAGTGGACAAGATTCCGCTCGAGCACTGCATCACCTCGGCCATTTGCCTGGACGTCAGCGACGTGCCTCGTAAAACCCAGTTCGGTCGAGCCAAGATCGAGGATGAATT
Source organism: Thermodesulfobacteriota bacterium (assembly GCA_041862515.1). GTDB lineage: Bacteria > Desulfobacterota > BSN033 > WVXP01. The sequence continues at coordinate 10,178 of JBGVTJ010000162.1, forward strand.
GAGAAAATGGAACTTGGATATCCGCAAAGGAGACACGGTTCTCTTCTATACGGCTCACTACGATCAATACTACGGGGAGCCCGAATACATGACCGACTATCCCGGCCTGGACCGGGAGGCCACAGAGTTCATCATCGACCAAGGTTGCATCAATTTCGGAGTGGATTCACCCAGTCCGGACATGTGGTACGACAAAACGTACCCCTGTCATAGTGTCTGTGCTGAGCGGGAAGTGACTCATATCGAAAACCTCTGCAATCTCGAAAAGTTACTCGGGAAGCGTTTCACCTTCATCGCCTTGCCCTTAAAAATCCGGGAAGGCACTGGCTCTCCGTTGAGGGCGATCGCTGTAGTGTCCGAAGGGGAGGAGATAAACTGGGACCTCAACACTGAATAGGGCCTATGGGGGTTGTTTTCCTATGGGGCGTGGGCCAACCTAACTGCCTGTTCTCCACCTGAGAACCCCGTTATGCGCTGAAAAAATCCGTCCCCCGGTGTGCTGTTGGTTGCAGGACCAGGCTCACGCGGGAGGTTCCTCATCCCGTCGGCAGCGAAGTCCTTCCTGAGCAAAACCGGCTCGACAGCGGTCGCAGCTCGTGCACGAAACGGGATCCCAGCGCCCCCCGCGAATCTTGGATATAAGGTCAGACTCGCATATAAAGGGCCGGGCGAGCGAGACAAAATCTACCCATCCCGCGGTTACGATTTCCTCCATGAACTGGGGAGAGCGCAAGCCCCCGACCAGGCTGAGAGGCAGTTGGCCCACCTTGGGACGGACGGCTTTGGCGTAGGGCAGGAAATATGCCTCCTTCTCCCTGGAGAGAATATCCCGGCGATCTGCACCTGCTTCCTTCGTGGGAATACCTCCGCTCACCTCGATAGCATCTATCCCCGTCTCGGCCAGGCGGCCGGCAACGGACGCACCATCTTCGGCCGACAACCCGCCTTCAGCGTCATCTTTTACCCCGAGTTTGACGGCTACCGGGTAGTCAGGCCCGACCGCCTTGCGGACAGAACGATAAATTTCCTCCAGGAATCGAGAGCGGCCTTGCACACCTTCCCCCCATTCATCGGTTCTCCGATTGGTGAGGGGGGAGGTGAAGAGGCTGACCGAATACCCATGACCCCCATGGATGAGGACTCCGTCGAGGCCAGCTTCCCGGGCGCGTCCTGCAGCCCGAGCAAAAGATTCGACAATTTCCCAGATTTCTTGAGGAGCCAGTTCGCGGGCAAGGGCACCGGTTAAAGGATGGGGCAGGGCAGAGGGCCCCACAGGCTCGGTGTATCCTTCCTGAACCCGGCTTCCCCCGTGATTGAGTTGGGCGAAGACGTAGCACTCATGCCGATGGATAACTTCGGCCAGAAGCCTAAGGCCGGAGATGAGGCTATCTTCGTGAATCCCCGTCATCCGGGGGTGAGCCCTACCCAGGAGATGAACAAAAGCATGGCCCAAGAAGATGCAGGCTGCACCCCCCCGGGCGATGGCCTCGTAGAATTCCAGCATGGGCTGGGTCACTTCCCCGTTGGACCCGGCCATGCTCTCAGCGGTTGATGACTTAATGAAACGGTTCTTGAGCGTTAAATTCCCGATAGCCTTTGGCTCAAAAAGGATAGACATAGTCTCTCTCTCAAGGGTATAGCCGGTTGATAACTTACTTCTATTTGCCAAAAATCTCGGGGTTGAAGACATCCACAGGCGTTTTCCCCTCCACAAAAGCTAATATTTTGTCTACAACGACATTCGCCATCATCTCACGTTTTTCGGCTACAGCGCTTCCTATATGGGGAGTCAGTACCACATTGTTTAGGCCAATGAGTTCTTTTGGCAAGTGGGGATATGGTTCACCTTCGAACACATCTAATGCAGCACCCGCAATCATCTTTGAACGAAGTGCGCGAATGAGAAATTCCTGGTCGACCACGGGCCCCCGGGAAGTATTAATGAGAAAAGAAGTGGGCTTCATCAAAGAGAATTCCTTATCGCTTATCATAATGGTGTGTTTCGGGGGTATATTTAGGGTGTAGGGATACGAAATCAGATTCTTTTAACAGCTCTTCAAGGGAGATGTAGACGACGCCAAGATGGATTTCTATTTCTGGATAGTGCCTCCGGGAATAGTAGAGGATTTTCATATGAAATCCGCGGGTCCTGCGGGCCGCTCGCAGCTATGACCTCTACGTCATCTATATCTCCCACACGACAAAATAAGTAATCATTTCTGCTCACGCCCTTGATCCGGTCCTCCTTGCTAATTGTTCTGGATGAATCGGAATGGATTTCAACATTCATGACCTTTCGTAGCCTTTGCAAAGCCGATTCTTCAATGGGTTGTGTGATGAAAATCTTTGGTTTGGTCATCTGTCGCTCCTTGGTGCTGCCCTAATGCCTCGGCCTTCGGGTTTGCTTACTGGCAGCGATCAATTCTTCGACTTGCTGCGGTGGAAGCCCCAATCTAATCTCCTTCGCTATGAGGCACTCCTATTCCGAGGCAGGCTGGGAAGCGTATACGATTACGTGGCTGAAAGCGCCCCATCCTCTTGTTCCACAATAACCAATGGACTCTTAAGAGAATTTAGCGGTTTTGGCCTTCACAGATAAGGCTTGCAGAGGATCTCGTGAATGCGGATGTCAAAGAAGTTCTGGACATTAACCGGCGTGAGAACGACGGCAGTATCCGCTCCCTTCCCCGTGCCCGCGATGGCGATGCATGGCTCCCCCACCTTTACGAGTCCCGCATCAGCCGCCATTACGGCGATCTCCAGAGATACCTTAAAACCCTGCCCAAGGGTTCTGAGGGCAAAGGCGATGATTTCATCTACCTGGTAGGTCTCCGTTTTGTTGCGGATCGCCCGGTTAATGCCCGCGAAGGCGTGCGTGCACGTCAGGATCTTTCCCCCGTTTTTCTCAATGGCAGCCCGATTCTCGGGCGTCAACCGTTGGAGGTTTGGCTCCTTGAATCCCGTGGCATGCGTGACGGCAACGGTCTCAAACTCTTTGAACCGATTGGCGGCCTTGGCTCCAGTGTCCCCCTCGGTTGTAGCGACGATCATCGTTCGGATTCCGAGTTCCTTTGCCCTCGACTCCGCTATTTTCAGCGTCCTGTCCGTGTTCGCCGGACCTGGCTTATCGAAATACACCGTTTGAACCGCTCTCTCTTCCATCTCCACCTCCTTGTGATTCATTGTCAAGTGGTCTGAAGAAGGCTATGAAATGATTCATTTTCATTTCTTCGTGTGGATTCAAGATCTCAGCCCGCTCCATCTGCTAGTTCTTCGGACTCTGTGATTTCCCTTCAGCTTCCCCCTCCCACGGTTTAGGCCGCAATGAAAAATAGAGCGCAAGTATTATACCAACGAGAAGCCCTACGGAAATCGGTCGAGTCAATACAAACGAAATGGGTGACCCATGAGATACTACGAGTAAGTCCCTGAGACCATTCTCGGCAATAGGACCTAAAATGAGCCCCAAGAGTGTTCCGGCCGGAGAAAAGTTGGTCTTAATCATGATATATCCGAGCACCCCAAAGCCGAACATGATCCACAGGTCGTAAATGTTATTGCTCCCCGCATACACTCCTATAACGCTGAAAATGAGGATGAGAGGTCCGATAATCCCCCGTGGGAACAGCGTGAGGTATGCCATGGTGCGGGCAAGGAATATGGCAATGAATCCCATGGCAATATTGGCCAGGAGAAATCCCCACATGATCGTATAGATAACGTGCGGCGAATTCTTGAAAAGTCGCATTCCCGGTTGCAACCCATGGATCATCAACGCCCCCAGTATGACAGCGGCGGAAATCCCGCCGGGAATACCCAAGACAAACATGGGAACGAGGGAGGTCCCGGTAACGCCGTTATTCGATCCCTCGGTGGCGGCCAAACCCTTCAGCTCCCCTTTGCCGAATTGATCTCCGGGCTTTGCTCTCCGTATTTCCTCCGCGTATGCGATCCACTGGGCGACACTGCCTCCAGCGGCAGGTATTACACCTATAATGAGTCCTATAATCCAACCGCGAACCAAGGACCATTTAACGTGCAAGATTTCAGATAGCTTTGGCCATATATTCCAGCTTAATTTTTTTACACCAGAAATGGTGGTTGTCGGATCTCCTTCGCTGAGTTCCAGCCCCTGGGCAAAGGCAAAGAGGCCGATAATGGCGGGCATGATATCCAACCCCGATTCCAGACCGATGATGCCAAAGGTGTACCTGGGAAAGCCCGAGTATTGATCTATGGCGATGGTACTGAGGAAAAGGCCCAAGAGTCCGGATAGCAGTCCGCGGATAACTGAGCCGAAGGTTACGGAGGCAATCGCCGTCAATCCCAGGATTGCGACCAGGAAGTACTCCGAAGGCCCGAACAGGAGTGAAATCCTGGCCAAAGGTGGTGCGAGGAACATAAGGACAATGCCACTGATTAACCCCCCGACGACTGAGGCAAACGTCGATATTCGAATCGCCTCTATGGCTTTCCCCCTCTTTGTCAATTCATAGCCTTCGATAGCCGAGGCCGCGGAGGCAGATGTCCCGGGAGCTCGCATGAGGATTGCCGAAAAAGATCCACCGTAAATTCCCGCTGCAAAACAGGATACGAGCAGGATCAAGGCCGTTTCGGGAGGCATCTGGAATGACAGAGGGATCATCAAGGCAATCGCCATGGGAGGATTAAGTCCGGGTATTGCGCCAATGACGAGCCCGACGGTAACCCCGAGGAGCATAGCGAAGATATTTTGGCCGGAAAAAGCATTGACTAAGTAAGGGAGTGCTTCTAGTCCAAACATTGTTCCTTGCTCCTTTACCCGGGATCATTATTCAGGTCGGGAATTATATTGAAAAATTATGATTCGACTAAAACAAGATCCCCCTGGGCAATCTTGCTTTCAAAAATAGTACAAAAAAGGCATACATCGACGGAAATAGTATGATTGCTGTTGTCAAAATCGCTCGATAGTTCCGTATCCCAACCATTATGGTTGCAATGAACAAAAAGAGAGCACATGAGGTGAAGTAACCAATTTCAAACATTGACCACATATGGAGAGCTACCAGAATACATAAGGTGACGGGTTTCATACTGCTATAGCTGAAATTGAATTTTATCGTTTCCCTCAAATCCGGCTTTTTACTGATAAAGGAGATAGCGATCAGAATCAATGATAAGAAAATGGTTCCTCCTGCGGCGAAGAAAGGAAACGTCCCTCCCCCGGCGGGAAATTCCAGAGCAAGCCATCCGAAATAGATGGAAAGGCAGATGCAGATACCGCCAGTTATCCTGTCTCCCCAATACTTCCGCATGCCATTCCTCCGTCTTATCTTACACGTTTAGCGCCGACGATTCCCGGTTCTGATTGGGATTTATTCCCGTCCCGCCCCCGATCTTTGAAAGACCGGATTCTCACGACTCCGGGAGCTTGTGGGTCCCCCTGAGGGAGACCCACAAGCGGTGAGCATGTGACTATTTCTCAGCTTCCCAGAACTTGACCTCTGCCACCATTTTCCTCGCGTCATTCAAAAGTTTCCAAAGATCGTCGCCGTGCTTGAACAGTAAAGCGTTCTTGTTTTTTATTTCCCTCATGACGTACTCTGGGTTGTTAATAGCCCGTTCCATCGCCGTGAGGTAGATTTGCCGTTTATCCTCAGGCAACTTCGGCGCGGTAGCGAGGGTTCGGCCAGCATATGAGATATTCATTTCGCCAGTCACCTCGTAAAAGGTGCGAACCGAAGGCAGCTCGGGCCATCGCTCGTGGTGCAATACACAGATAGGTCGAAGTTTCATTTCGAGCATATAGGGGACGTAATAACCCACATTGCCCGCAACCGCGTCCGTATGTCCCCCTATTACCTCGGCGATCTTCTTCCCGTCGCTATTTGCATAGACTTTCTTCACCTTGAACCCCGGTATCTTCTTCTCGGCAAAGGCGATACCCATGTGATCGTCGGACCCAACTCCGGTGGTGCTCATGACAATCTTATTTGGATTCGCCTTCACATACTCCAGAAATTCCTTCAAGGTCTGAAAACGCTCGTCATTATCCCTCACCGCCCAGATACAGGGATCGAACGAGTGCCAGGCGAGAAAATTGAAGGATTCGAGGGTTTCTTTTCTCTTCATCCGTGGATCCATGTAGGACAGGACGTGAGGGAGGTTGATAAGGCCGAGCATGTGATCATCTTTCTTGGGATCCCAATTAGCCATTTGCGACCAGGCCACCCATCCGCCGCCGCCAGCGATGTTGATAACATTCACAGAGACCCCTAGTTCCTTTGAGAGATAGGGAGCAAATAGACGCGTGGTTCGGTCAGCCCCGCCGCCGGGCTTAAAGGGAACGACAATCTGTACCGGTCTGTTCGGAAATTTGTCAGCGGCAGTCGCCAATTTACCGGTCGTCCAGACCATCAAGAGGGAAACGACCATGAGGGACAGAACAACCAAATATCCTTTTTTTCTCGCATTCATTTTGTCCTCCTTTCCTGATTGGGTTGCTTCCTAAGACTTTAAGGTTTGGTGGATCAGCTTATTGCTCCTCAAACTTGGACGTAAGTATTATAGTTAAGGTTTCTCTCGCCTCAGCAGAACCTATGATCACCCTTTCTGTCAACAGTGGGTCCACGCTCAGGGAATTCCCAAATAGCTTTCGCGTGGGGTCCATCCCGGATCAACCAAGAGTACATGCCCTTAGCCGCCGTTGATGTGGAGGCCGCAACATTCGTTAGAATCCCGGAGGAAGCCCATTCCATAGCTAAACCCCGTGTGACCGGGATAAGCCCTACCACATAATAGGTATTTTTAAATGGAAGCGGTTCCGATTATCCTGGTTACCTCTATGCTCATCTATCTCGATGAGTCTACATTTTTCCGAATCTTTTCGGATACGGCCTCGGCGAAAGCTGTTGTTGTTGAGTTTCCCCCCAGATCATAGGTGCGCACTTTCCCTTCGATCAAGACATCCTTCAACGCCTGCTCGATCTGTAACGCGGTTCCATTCTCTCCAAGATGATCAAACATCATCTTTCCAGCCAGTATCGCAGCGCTGGGGTTGACGACATTCTTATCCGCATATTTGGGGGCAGTTCCGTGAATCGGCTCAAAAACCCCCATGGAATCACCGATATTACCGCTGTACGCGAATCCCATTCCGCCGATCACACCGGCCCCCACATCGCTCAAGATATCGCCATTGGCGTTTTCTGCAAAGACGATATCGAACCGTTCCGGGTGCATGACGATTTGCATGGCACACGCATCGATGGTCATATCGTCCGCTTCAACGCCAGGGTACTCTTTGGCAATCTCATAGAACATCTGCCTCATCGGTTCATCCGTATAAATGAGAACGTGGGCTTTATGGGTGAAGGTGACCTTTTTGCGTCCTTCTTTCAAGGCATACTCAAAACAGAACCTGAGGATTCGTTCCATGCCCTGTGTGGTAAACACCCGTAAATTTACGTGGTAGTCCCCGTCAATCCAGCCCAGCCCTCGATAGAGGCCTTCGGTGTTTTCCCTGACCACGATCAAATCTGCGTTCGGATGTATCGCCTTTGTCCCAGGCAACGATTTGATTGGACGCACATTGGCGTATAAGTTAAATCCCAACCTGAAGCCCATAAGCACGGCCACGGTATGGGGATTTCCTGCCGCCCCAAAGAGGACAGCGTCCGTCTGCGCGATTCCGTCACGAGTCTCCTTGGGAAAGGGATCTCCGTATTTCTCGAAAGCCGCCTCACCGGTATCCATTTTCATAAAATCGAGGGTAAATGCTTCCGCCACATCATTGACGGTATCCAGAACGATCTTTGCCGCCTTAATGACATCCCTGCCAATGCCGTCTCCAGGAATAACGCCGATCCGATACTTCTTTTTCATGTTTAGACTTCCTTATTCGCCTCGGCTAAGCTCTTCTTGTCCCTGCGTTTCATGTAGGGGAATACTGACACATGTTCAGATCTGCCTGGTGACTAAACGACAACGATCTCCTTGAGGGTTTTGTGTATGCACTCGCTCACACCAGTTTCGGTTACGATGTAATTGTCACAGACTATGGCAGTAGCCTTCTTGGAGAGAACCGCAGGATGCGGAGCAATGTTCATACCAGCCTTGATCTTCATCGTCTCCCCCGGTTGAAATGCGGGTCTTTCAACCAGGTCATACCCCTGACCGTGGGAGTATAACCTGGTCTCTTCTGGAAATCCTCGACTTCTTAAGAACTCGTTATTGGCCTGGAGCATTTCCATCGGATCCGTCCCGGGTTTCAGCATGTCCAGGGTTATCTTTTGGGCTTCTTTTGCCATCTCAAATTGTTCCTGTAACTCCTCGGGGATTCTGCCGATACAGGCGATTCGATGCAAATGGGTATAGTACCCGGCAGCGTCAACCGCCTCGATGAGAATTCCAACTTGATCCCCATCCCTTAATTCACGGTTCATGGCATGAATGGAATCATACGGGAACGGATTGCCTGCCGGAGCCGAGCCCATGAGGATGAATTGTTGTTCACTTCCAAGCATCCTGCACTTAAATCTTCCCATCGCAGCGACTTCGAATTCCCTCACCCCCGGCTTGATCGCCTCGAAGCATGCCTTCATCGCCTCATCATGAAGATGGGCGCTATCCTTGATCCGCTCGATCTCCTCGGGGCTCTTAATAGCCTTGATCTCGTCGATCTCATCCGTTATGTCGACAAATGTCGCGCTGGTAAGATGCTCTCGCACATACCGGGAAAACCCGCCAGTTATCGCCCCTTCGTTTACAAAAGAGATGCGATAGTTCTTATAGCCCTTGAGTTCTTCCACTACTTTTTCGGCATCAAAGGTACAGGTGAAATTTAGCGAGAGCATAATGGGCGTGCTCAGCCGCTTTTTAACCCCTCTCAAAAGCCACTCAGGAGGACCGGCTAGTGCAGGGTCACTCGAACCGTGCCAGATGGTTGTCATTTCATCAGCAACAGGAAAGATCACGGTCACCGGATAGGAATGGACCGCCGGCATATCCGTAAACCATTTGACATACCCCCCCAAATAGTCGTTGTTGTTTTGGATGAGTAAGAAATCTATGCGCTTTTCCTTCATCACTTCACGGGTTGCCTTCCACCTTCTCTCAAGTTCCTCCGTGGAAATGGGATAGATCACCTTGTGCGTCAAGAAATCAGCATTCATTGCCAGGCTCCTTTCTCGATAATAGTCTTCGCAGGAGAAATTTGGGAGGTGTCCTAGATATAATGGAATTTTTTGTTGCTGTCAACCTTTTTCCCGGGAGGTGATGGTACTATTTGTTACTGTTAACCTATCTCGAAAGTTGACCTTGGAGTCTCTCGTTATAGTTGCTTGGCTATGAGTACAAAAAAGGCTATTTTAGATTGAGATCTTGGTTGAAAATAACGCTCCCGGAGGAAAGCTGTTCGAGGTTCTTCGTTGCGTCGGGATTTTCCTGCAAAAATAGGTCTTGGCGGCGGGGTCTGTGGTGAAGGGTTGAGGTAAAAGAGGGTCATTATTGCGGGGTTTGGAAGTGGAGGATCACTTCTAGCGGCTTATCTTCCCTTCGGATGAGAAGCCTTGTTGCATCACCGGGCCTTTTCTGATCCAGGAGGTATAAGAGATCAAAAGACTCCTTGAGGTCTTCGCCGTCCAATGAGACTAAGATATCCCCCGGTTGAATCCCCGCCTTGGCTGCAAGAGACCCCTTCAACACCTTGCTTACTTTCAGATTCCCATCGGCCCCTTCGAGCATTACGCCGAGGCGAACCTTTTCCCGTTTCAAATCCTCATAGCTTACCACCCAGAAGAAATCTGCCGCGACTAGGGGAATCTTGGGGAGACTCACGTCCATGAGGCGGGCCTTCTTATCTTCGGGGATGGAGGCCTCCATGGGCAGCACAATGGAATAGGCAACGGGCAATCGGCGAAACGTTCTCCGTGGGATTCCAAACCCATATCGGACATGATTTCCACCCGCTAAAACGACTATCTTTTTGTTACTTCCCTCCTCGGTGGCCAGGTAGTTTGCTATCGTTTCAGCCATTGTCTCGTCCCAGAGCACGTATGCCCCATAAAAAGTCTCAAAGGATTTAGCCGAGGTCGGAGGGTGAGCTTTATAAAAGGCCTCTACCAATTTCCGGTGGTGGGGATCTGAGAGGTCCATCTGGGGGAGCTGATCTTGCCATGCCTCTGAGAGGTCATTCAATCTATGGTTTCTCACTTCTTTCACAAGGTCCGAAGAGGCATTCAAGGCCAAAAAGGGAATATGCCTTTCCCTGACATAATCGAGAATGGTTTTATAGTAGTCATAATCCATTCCCCATTTTGTATACCATTGGCTCTCCTTGAGAAAGTCCCTTTCGGTCAGTTCACCCCTCGACCAACGATCCATGATCCCTTGATAAGGCCTCTGAAACATCTCCATCCCTACTGCTATTTGGCCGGGGAAACGGTCATTCAGCCCCATGATGATTTCCAGTTGGACCTGGTGGGCGCGCACATTATCGTGGGTTTCGCCGATATAAATGATTCGGAAGTCCCCGATGATGTTCAGTAATTGGGCCTTGGTCACCCTGATGCCCGTGGGAACGTGGAATATTTCGCCCTCTTTTGCGCCTTCCAGCACTCCATAGGGATTTTCGAGAGAAGCCTTGGGTATCGTGGCGCATCCAGCGACAAAGGCGATGAGAAGAATTATTCTTCCCACCCATCTCCTATTGGAGATCATGATCTCTCTTTTCATGAATAACACTCCCCCCCACTGTGTCTATTCTTTATAGTTTAACGTAATTGATTCTTTTTTTCTGCGTAAACTGAGCGCTTGAAAACCATTCATATCTTACCCTATACTCTCTCCATTCCCAAGAGAATCCTTTCAATTTTTTTGGATGCCACACTCATTTACGCAGTTACTGTTTGAGCTCTCCTTGATCTTAACCGCAGCTAAGCTTGGCGGTCTTGCTGCG
>JBGVTJ010000163.1:0-3221 GCA_041862515.1 Thermodesulfobacteriota bacterium
GTGTATAACGATTTCTGAGGTGGCAGGCACCCCGAGAGGCGGTGGTGAACCCCACCCTCCGGCGTTGTAATATTCAGGTCCCTCACGCTCCATCCCATCGTAGATCCCCCTCGGCACCTTGAACAGGTGTTTACAAGCCGTCGGACAGCCAAAGCAGGTAGCCTTTCGCGTTTCATACTTTTCGATAAATACCTCGGCATCCAGCTCCTCACCTCCATATTCCATCATATTGAACTGATGGTTCAGGCCCCCTTCGTAACCTTGGGTCCTCGTGTTGTTAAGCCTTATCATCGTGCCGTAGATGGAGGTTGCGAGGAAACCTTTTGTGCGTGTGACATGCTGGTGCTGTCTTTCAACGACCCACAGCAGTTGTGCGGGATCATGTATGGGAATAGTCCCTTTTCCCCGGGTGGCAATCGCCCAGAGGTTTTTCGAACCCATCACTGCGCCCATACCCGTTCGACCTGCAGCGTGGGACAATCCATGAATGAAGCAGACAAAACGGATCCCCTCCCTCCCCGCGGGGCCAATACAGGCAACCTGAATCTTGGGGTCCCCAAGATCCTCCCGGATCTCGGTTTGCATTTGGAAGGTGTCCAATCGGGAGAGACGGGAGGCATCCTTAAATTCGATTGTCCCGTCATGAATCCACAGGTAAAGAGGTTTTTCTGCTCTTCCTTGAAGGACGACATGAGGTCACCTTGACAGGGAGAAATTTATCATGCTAAAGTGTGCCAACCCCTGAGAGGGGGGCAGAGAGCAGTGTTATCTCCCGTCGTGCCTCAGGAATTTAATCTCGCCTCCTCCCTTCTCGACCATCACCTCGCGGAAGGTCGGGCGGGCAAAATCGCCGTCTACTATGAGGATCAAGCTATCACGTATGCTGAGCTTGCTGAGAACCCCAATCGCCTCGGCAACGCCTTGTTCAACTTGGGTGTGGAGATGCTGCTCATTTTTTGCAGCCGGGAGGAAAGCCTGTGAGACTACCAAAATTTGACTATGTGGAACCCAAGGACATCAAGGAGGCCTCTTCCATACTCCTTGACGATCCGAGGGCCAAAATACTAGCAGGGGGGACGGATCTCTTGGTAAACATGAAACATCGGGTTGAATTACCCTCTGTTATCGTAAATATCAAAAGGATATCTCACTTGGACTTTATCGAAAAGCAGAATGGTGCCATAAGGATTGGTGCCCTTGCGACTCTTAAGAGTATATGTAGAAACCCACTCATACAAGGGAAGTTTCTTGCTCTTACAGAGGCTGCTTCTTCTGTGGGTTCATACCATCATCAGTGTATGGGGACAATGGGAGGGAACTTATGTCAGCAAAATCGGTGTAAGTACTTTAATCAATCCCAATGGTGGCGAAGCTCCAGGCCTCTCTGTTTTAAAGCCGGTGGAGAGATCTGCCATGTGGTAAACAAGAAGGGGATATGTTATTCGAGTTATTCCGGTGATGTGGCTCCCGTTCTTCTGGCGTTGAATGCCAAGGTTATTTTGGAGGGCAAGGCGGCTACAAGGGAAATCCCGCTCGAAGGCCTTTTTTCCGGAGATGGAAAGGTCCCCCTCAATCTACAAGGTGGAGAGATCTTGCGTGAAATTATCATTCCTCAGGAGGCTTCCGATGGATTTTCGACCTATATGAAGTTTGCAAATCGTGAAAGTATTGATTTTCCGATTGTAGGTATGGCTCTGTGGGTATCAATGGAGAAAAGAAAGGCCAGGGTATCCTTCACGGCTGTTGATCGAAGGCCGGTAAGGGCTAAGAATGTTGAGGATTTCTTAGCGGGAAGGGACCTCAACGAGGAGACACTTGAGCAAGCGGTTGATCTCTCCTCTAAGGAGGCGACCCCGGTTAAGACGTCTCTATATTCGCCCTCCTACAAGAGGAAGATAATGGGTCTATTACTGAAAAGCGCGTTAAAAGAGGCCCTGAGGAGGGCAAGGAGATGAAGCATGTTATAGAGTTGAAGATAAACGGGGATACTCATGAAGTGCTCGTTTCCCCCAATAAGACGCTCCTGGAGGTATTGAGGGATCAATTGGGGCTCATGGGCACCAAGAGGGGATGCGATTTGGGTGTTTGTGGCGCTTGTGCAGTACTCATGGACGGAGAGGCTTATCTCTCTTGCCTAACCCTCGCCATGGATGCTGTTGGAAGGGAGATATTCACCATAGAAGGTTTGAGCCAGGAGGGGGACCTCGACCCACTCCAGCGGGCTTTTATCGAAAAAGGGGCGCTTCAGTGTGGATTCTGTACCCCCGGCATGATCTTAACCGCCAAGGCAATATTGGACGAAGAGGCGAAGCCCACGGAAGAAAGCATAAGGAAAAAGATGGCCGGAAACCTTTGCCGTTGCACCGGTTACAAAAAAATTCTCGAAGCGGTCTTGAGTGTCGCCACGCAGGCTGAAACGGAGGAATAGATGGAAAGGAAATTGGATGTGGTAGGCACCAGAATGCCCATGCTTGATGCAGCAGCCAAGGTCAAAGGCGCTGCCCAATTTACGGACGACCTCATTCTTCCGGGAATGCTCTATGGAAAGATATTGAGGAGTCCCCTGCCCCATGCACGGATTCTCAATATTGACACATCAAAGGCTGAGAAACTGCCGGGGGTAAAAGGTGTGATGACAGGCCAAGATATACCCGATCGAAAATATGGGATCGTGCCCCAGGCGAAGGACGAGTCGGCTTTGGCCAAAGATAAGGTGCGTTTTATCGGTGATGAGGTGGCCGCAGTCTGCGCTATTGATCCCGAAATAGCGGAAGAGGCCTTGGATCTTATTAGGGTGGAATACAAAGAGCTCCCCGCCGTGTTTGATCCCATGGAGGCCATAAAGGAAGGGGCGCCTTTAGTCCACGATGACGTACGGGGGAACATTTCCGCATCCATTAGAAAGGAATTCGGAGATGTGAAAGGGGGATTTAAGGAAAGCGACTTCGTCTTTGAAGATACCTTCTATTCTCAGCCCGTAAACCATGCCCCTCTTGAACCCCATGCGGCCATTGCTCAATATGACCCTCTCAAGGGTGAGCTGACGATATGGTCCTCAACCCAGATCCCCTTCTTCCTGAGAAGGAATCTATCAACCACACTGCTTATTCCTGAGAGTAAGGTCCGTGTCATCAAGCCAAAGGTGGGTGGGGGTTTTGGCCAGAAGATCGATATGTACGCAAAGGACTTCTGTGCATGCTGGTTTGCGATGAAGCTTGGAA
>JBGVTJ010000164.1:0-4127 GCA_041862515.1 Thermodesulfobacteriota bacterium
TTGGTCGAGAAGAAGGGATCGAATACGTAAGGCAAGTTCTCCTTATCGATACCCGTTCCCGTGTCAACGATTTTGATCATCGCATACCTCGGCCGCTCGGGTGGATTTACGGAGGTGTGAATCTCCAGTTTACCCCCCTTTTTCATCGCTTCGAGGGCGTTCTTCAGGATATTCAGGCACACCTGCTTGATCTCGGCAAAATTCGCCTTAATCTTGGGAAGGGCATCATCCAGGTTGGTAATTACTTCGATCTTGTCGGGGTGGGCTTCGATAACTGGTTGCATTGTATTCAGGGATGACCTGATGATTTCGTTCAGGTCGGTTTCGGCAAACCTCCTTTTCGCAGGCGGCCGAGAGAAGTCAAGGCACTCCTGGATAAATTGATTGAGCCGTTGGACCTCTTCCCGGATGATTTCAATGGATTGGGCTATGGTATCATCCTCTATATCACACCGCCTTTGCAGGACGGTCACTGCTCCTCCGATGGCGTGGAGTGGGTTTCGGATTTCGTGCGCCAAAAAGGGAAAGAGTTTTCCCAGGGAGAGGAACTTTTTGGACTGGATTTCCAGGTCCATCATGCGTTTCCGTTGAGCCCTTTTTATAGCCTGCAGTAGATCTCTGGACCTGATGGGTTTGACCAGGAAATCAGAGGCCCCCGCGTTAAGGAGATTGACAGTTGCCCTCTCGCCGCCGACGGCCATGGCGATGATGACGGGAATGGTCCGATCGATTCCCTTGAGGCGGTTTAGTACCTCTTTGCTTTCCAAATCAGGAAGTTGATAGTTGAGAAGGACGATATCGGGGGAAGTATGGGAGGCCTTCTGGATACCATCGTTTCCGCTATGGGCGAGGATGATTTTAAAACCCTTGGGGGTTAAAATCTCGGCCATTTTTCCGGCAAAGGCTTTGTCGGCATCAATAACCAAGACCTTTGAATTCTCCCCTGCCATCTTAACCCCTGATAACTGGTCCGTGTATCGTTTCGCTTCCGGTCATCTATGGCCAGATGATCTCTTCGGATGGCGATTGAAGGTAACCTTTATGTAATTATGATCGAATAAATCAATAAGTCAAATATGATGCTGCACTGTTGCGGCTAAATACGTGGTGGCGCGGTTATGCGGTACTACAGCTTAAGCGAGGGTTGAGTGTTGAGAAAAGGTACGATATTAAAGTCCACTGCTCAAGACCTTCTTGAGCAAACGATTTCGGAGGGAAACGTATAATTGACCACATATTCCCTCTTAATATCCTGAAAATGAAACCGCTCAAGGTGCGAGTTCATGAGTACCCCCCGACATTTGTTGACCGGGTAGATATGGAATAGACAGTTGAACAGGGAATCACTCCACTTCTCGCCCTTGGTGGTGTTTACTAAGACCAGCCGGCCTTTGGGTTTCAAAATCCTCTCGAACTCCTTGAGGAACGAATCGTATTCTGTGGCGGGAAATATATCGAACATGTATTCGTTGATGATGAGATCGAAAACACCGTCAGCGTAAGGGAGGTTGCGGGAATCGCCCACCTTGATATTGTAGTTAGCCAAACCCGTCTTTTCGGCTCTCTTCTTGGTCTTTTTCGCCATCATTGGGGAGATGTCGAGACCTTCATTCCAACCATTGGGGTTCCGTTTGAGGATTTCGACGAAGTTCAATCCTGTACCCACGGCCACCTCAAGCACGTTTTCCCCATTCCGAATATCGGCAATTTCGATGGCCCGCTGCCGGGCCTTCGATTCCATAAGGAGGCCGAAAGCATCGTATATGTGGCAGAGTATATTATATTTGGCGACGACTTTTCTCTTCAGGAAAGATACAGGAAACTTTTTTGGTTTCATAGTAAAGATAGAAATTGACATTTTGAAGGGTATGAGATCTTTCCGCACAATTCAGCAGTTTCTTCTTTAGCAGAAAATTTTCAATTTTTCAACTCTTTTTTCGTGGACCTCCTCCTTGCGTTTTCCTTGTCGGGGATAAATCTCATCATTTGAAACGCAACAGAGCCCCCACGCCTTCGTATTTACTGAGTTTGGGATGATCTCTGACCAGTTCCACCTCGCCATCCCTATTTATCACGGATCGGATCATCTCTTCCCCTAGGTCGGCGGTTGCGATGGCGCTATTGCAAAAGGGGCAACTTAACGATGTTATTTCGCCCAGAGCAAGGCATTTGGTGCATTGCCAACCCTGCCTTTTGAGTTCCCTATCGAGTGCGAGTCGATGGACCTGACCCCTATTGATGGCCTCGATAGTATCCCTTAATCCGACGGTGGCAGCTCCTCTGGCCAGGGCGGTCTCGGTAATCTCCTCAATGAGGGTATCCTCTTTTTTGGCATGCTCCCCGCGGAGATATTCGCTGACCTTCTGGGCCAAACTGGATGGTTCTTCCTCGAACCCCGCCGACAAGTCCCCTTTGATCTTTCCCCTCACCCTTTCCGGGAGGAGGGGCTTGAAGGTGGCCAGGATGTGTTCCTGGCCGATCAGAATGATGTTTTCGAATCTTTCCTCGTCAAAGAGCTTGATCAACTGCTCCGCCACGCCCTTATGGTGTTGATGCATGTGCTCCCGGATATGTCTCTGAAACCTCATCTGGGACCACCCGCCCTGTTCATGTCTCCCGGGAACATAACTCTCTATCTGGGACTCTAAACGGATCTCACCGAGGCTTATCTCGAAGATCTTGGCACGGTCCGTATCTACCATGACGGCGATGGCAGTGCTGTACTCATCCGAGATCTGGACCAACTGCCGTAACGAGGGCTTGGAAGAGATGGTAAGTTGGTTATCAAAGGGAATGCTGGATCGAAAGATTTTAAAGGTATCGATGCCGGAACATGCAAATATGGCGATGCCATTGACCCCTTCGTCGTATGCTCGATGGATCACTCCATCTACGTATCGCTGGATCTCCTCCGAATCTCTCTGCAAGCTTTTCCTGATCTTTTCCTCCTCCCTAACCAATTTTTGGGCCTCTTTCATTTCGTTCTTCACAAAGAGCCGGACCTTCCCCCTGTGTTTTTCATCTTCCCATTTGGTGTTGAGATAGAGGCTCAGGAAAGGATAGTCAGTTTCGGGGATTTTGGCCAATTTTTTTATCTCTCGTTTGATATCCATAAGGCTGTTCCTCACTCAGCATCAATGGTCAATTCCATCGATGGAATAAAGGTTAGGTTTTCGTCGATAGATGATGGAATGGGCAAAGAAGGGAATGGTCATTGACAGGGATATCATCTTCACCTAAGGTTATTGTAAACTCAATTTCTCGGAATTTCAACGATTTCAAAAAAATGGTGTTGTGAGGTAAGGAAGTGCTGTGGTTGCGCGGTTTTGCGGTTGACTCCAAGGGTGGAGGGTGAAGGTTAGGGTTGAGGCTGAGGTTAAGGGGGAGTGAGGGTTGGAAAGTATCAGGATAGAGGGTGAAGTGGTTGGTGTTTACTGCCTAGTGTTAAGGGGGAGGTTGAGATGATTATGGAAGAGATGACCATGACCGAATTTGAGAAGGGGCTGGAAAAAACGAGAACAGTAATCATACCCATAGGAACCGTAGAAGAACATGGATCTCACCTCCCCCTGTCAACGGACACCATACAGGCGATGGAGGTGGCCAGACGGGTTGCTCAACGGATGGATGTTTTCATCGCGCCTCCCTTGCATTACGGTTTCTGCCGAAGCACCCGATGCCATCCCGGGACAATCAGCGTTTCCACAGGGGCCCTAAGGGAGATGATAAGGGATATTGTAAAGTCCCTCTACCTTCAAGGGCTTCGCTCTTTTGTGATCTTATCGGGCCATGCTGGGGGTATCCACATAGCGGCCCTGAATGACGTGGGCGAAGAGCTTTTGGAGGAACTCGGGGAGATCAGTATCGCGGTTCTCTCGGCGATAGAGCTCTTTCCAGATAAAGGGGATTTGGTGGAAACGGAGGGCGATTCCCATGCCGGCGAGGTGGAGACCTCCATGATGCTTTCCATACGACCGGAACTGGTGAAGGGGAGGGCATCGAAGGAATACCCTGCTTTACCCCGACCAATACTGGTGAGGGATAAGAGGAAATACTGGCCCGGAGGCGTATGGGGAGACCCTTCCAAAGCGAGCCGGGAAAAGGGGGAAAAGATAATCCATGTGGCC
>JBGVTJ010000165.1:0-7827 GCA_041862515.1 Thermodesulfobacteriota bacterium
TGCGTTGCGCTGCATCCTTCGTCATTGCAGCGTACTGTAAGTACGCCTCATTCCTCAGGATTTGCGCGCCTTGAATTTGGAGCTTTTTACTTTGCCATCGAATTTTGACTTTTTACGAGATCATCAAATTTGACTGCCCGCGTGGGACTCGAACCTGCAATCAAGTGGTTAATAGACACCAGCTCTGCCGATTGAGCTAGCGAGAATCGAATCGTGGTGTACAATAGGAACTAATTCCTAACGACGTGGCAAACGAAGAGCAAGGAGATTTATGAAGGATGAGTTATTTCGAGATCAGCCCCGGTAGCCACATGGAAATCTGCGGGATGTAGGTGATGAGCATCAGGGTCACGAACATGGTGATGTAGAAGGGGATCAGGGGACGCACCATATCCTCAATGCGAACTCTTCCAATGGCACAGCCGACGAACAAAGTTGAACCCACGGGCGGCGTCAGCAAACCCATTCCGAGGTTGAGCATCATGATAATGCCAAAATGATGGGGGTCCATACCGAAATGGGCTACTACGGGCAGCAGGATAGGGGTCGTGATCAGGATCAAGGGCGCCATATCCATAATCATACCAAGCATCAGAAGCACCGCGTTCACAATGAGGAAGACCACGTAACGGTTATTGGTCAGACTTATGAGTGATTCCGTAGCAAGCCGGGGGACATCCAACCGTGTCATCATGTATCCGAAGGCACTGGAGGTGGTGATGAGGGCTGCCACAATGGCCAGGGTTTTTAGCGACTCGCGGAGGATCGCTTGGAGGTTTCTCCAGTTGATCTCACGGTAGATAATCCACGTAACCATGAACGCGTAGGCCACCGCGATAGCGGCCGACTCCGTCGCTGTAAAAATCCCTGATACCACCCCTCCCAGAATGATTACTGCTGTCAAAAGCCCGAAGAACCCATCCACAACTCGGCGCACTCCTTCTCGAAACCCGACGGCCTCTTCCTTGGGGTAGTTCCGTTTTACAGCGAGATAGAACGAGATGATCATCAGCATCATCCCCAGGAAGACACCCGGAATGACGCCGGCCAGAAAAAGTTTGCCAATGGAAAGAGAAAATTGCTGCGGTACGCCTTTGATCATTACCGTAACCCAGCCAGCCGCCAGGGCATAGATGATCACATTATGGCTCGGAGGAATGATTACTCCCTGTACCGACGACGTGATGGTAACCGCAACCGAATAATCCCCGTCATATCCGTTCTTCTTCATCATGGGGATCAAAATCGATCCGATCGACGACGTGTCCGCCACGGACGATCCGGAGATTCCTCCAAAGAACATGGAGGCGAAAATGTTGACCATGGCCAGGCCCCCACGGATTCTCCCAACAATGACGTTGGACATGGCAATCAGCCTCTGGGAGATTCCCCCGATGCCCATGATCTGGCCGGCCAGGATGAAAAAAGGAATGGCCATGAGGGAAAAGGAGTCAAGCCCCTTGGTCATTTGCTGGACGACGATCATCAGAGGAAGGCCAAGATACCAGGCCGTTACGGCAGAGGCTACTCCGAGAGCGAACGCCACAGGCATCCGGATCGCCAAAAGTGCAAAAAAACTTCCCGTCAGAATGGTAATTCCTAAAACATCAACCTTCATGGCTTATTCATTGAGTGACTTCCGGAGTCTCCTCAAAGCGTGTCCGGACCTGAGCTACATAATCCTTGTAGGGCATGAACAGAAGCTCCAGGACGGTGAAAATTAGCATGAGTCCCGAGATCGGGGTCACCACATATTCCACGGCACTCGGAAGTTTCGTCGCTGGCAGGGTGGACATCAGCATAAACTCCACAAGCTCGGTACCAGATACCACCATGATTACCCCAAAACCCCCGATTAAAACATAGATGAGGCGTGAGATGATCCACTGTGCCCGGAGGGGGAACTTATTGAAGATGAACTCGATGCCGATATGGATGTTCAGTCTCACTCCGATGGGAATGCTCAGTATGCCAAACCAGATCATGAGCACAATCGCAATCTCTTCGGACCAGGATGGGGATTGATTGAAGACGTAACGCAGGGTCACTTGATAGCAGATGATGGCCGTCATGGCCATGAGCATCCCCATCGCAAGGAGCTCGAGGAACCTTTCGAGAGCATGGAAAATTTTTTTACAGAGAACCAACATCAATTTTTCCCGAAAAAGGTCCGTTCCCCGAACCGGACTCCCAAAAGGCCAACGATGTTCGCGGGGAACGGACCCCAGATCGGCTATCTTTTACTGTGCCGCACGAATTTCCTTGATGATGGCTTTGTGCTTCTCGCCATACTTGTCATACAGGGGCTGAACGGCTTTGACAAACCCCTCCCAGGCTTGGGGTGTCAATTCCGTGATGATATTTTTTCCCGTTCCCATCACCTTCTTCTTGGATGCTTGCACACGCTCGTTCCACTTCTGGATCACGTAGTCCTCCGTATCCAGGGCCGCTTTCATGATCAATTCTCTCTGCGCGGCTTTTAGCTTCTTGTCAAAGGCGATCTTGGAGGCTACGGTGATCTCTGGAACTTGGGTGTGCTTGTCAAGGGTATAATACTTTGCCACCTCGTAGTGGCCCGTGGACTCATAAGAGGGCCAGTTATTTTCCGCGCCATCGATAACACCCTTGCTGATTCCATCATAGACTTCCCCGAAGGCCATGGCCACTGAACTCGCTCCCATGGCCTTCACGAGGTCGAGCATGAGCTGGCTTGACTGGACACGGATCTTCAGCCCCTTTAGGTCATCAACGGTTTTCAGCTCTCGCTTGGAATTGTAGAAGGAACGGGCTCCTGCTTCATAATAGTTAAGGCCGTAGAACTTGTATTTCTCCACAGCCTTCAAAAGCCGTTTACCCGTGTTTCCTTTCAGCACCTTCCACATGCTCGCCTGGTCTTTCCAGATATAGGGCATACCAAAGGCCTCCAATTCTGGCACGAACTCCGTCACTGGGGAAATGCTGATCCGGGCCATGTCGAGAGCGCCGAACTGTACCTGCTCAACAACCTTTTTCTCGCCTTGGCCCAGGACTCCCCCGAACTTGACATCAATGAGAATTTGGCCGCCTGATCGTTGTTTTACGAGCTCAGCGAACTTAAACAGTCCCTGGGTGGTAGGATAATCCTGCGGGTGGATTTCAGCCACGGTGAGTTGTATTGGTGCGGCAGAAACTACAATGGGAATGACCAGTAGGACCGCCAGCAACGCGATGATAAAATTTCTCTTTTTCATGGCAATCTCCTTCCCCTTTGTGAGGTTAAATTTTAAGACTACCTTCACATTCCAACCTGCAATCTGGGGCTTTCTCCCCCTTCAACAACAAACTCATGAAACAATGGGCTCTATCACCCCCTTCCCTAAAGCGGCAAGCCGTAAATTCACAAGCCGCCAGAATAATCCGCGGACTCCACATATTCCCGACGTTCGGTTACTATCTGGAACCACCCGCTTCCCCGTGAAGCGTGCGATCCCGGGACAGCCTTTCGGCAGAGTACCAACGGTATGCTCCCAATTCAGAGGTTTCCGCGGGTTTTCTCTTTCTCGGCTGAGTTATCGCGTCCCTTTGATCTGACAGTTCTGGAAGATGCCTCTCTAAGAACCGTTCTATTCAGAGGAGGTATGCAGGGTACAGAGGTTTTCGGGAAAAAGGCCAAGAAAGAGCACAGATCCCGGTTCCAAATGACGCTATGCTTCGGCACTGCAGTCAGCTCTGTTTCGATCTGACGAGGCCAGACAGTTCTCAGGGTCTCCATATTGATATACACGGTAACCGGCTTATGAAAGGATGATAAGACCGTGATAGTTATAAAAACTCGCTCTTGATGACGGGGATTATAGATTGAAGAAGCTTTGCGTGTCAAGCAAAAATGTGGGTAATTCTCATGAATTCATTATAGCGTAGCACCCTGAGGATGCACGATGGATATATTCTCATGGCCTGATTTAGAAGGGGTAAAGAGGTTTCATATCAACATTTTTTCGAATAACTCTGACATACCAAGATAATATGCAGCACCAAACGGGACGTGAGCTGTGAAAGCAATTCGGTTTATCACCACCACGGCCACCGAGCTCGGTATGACAAAGCAAAGTTTGACGGCTTCGTAAAAAGTCCATTTGCCGTTCGACATGCTCACGGCCCTGAGCAAAGCTGAAGGGCTGCGTTGCGCTGCATCCTTCGTCATTGCAGCGTACTTCTATGTACGCCTCATTCCTCAGGATTCGCGCGCCTTGCATCTGGATCTTTTTTCTTTGCCGTCTGATTCCGACTTTTTACGAAATCATCAAGTTTAATCCATAAGAAAACCGCCGTTTACATCCAGTATCTCCCCAGTGATGAAGTTGGCGTTATCCGATGCGAGAAAGAGGACAGCTTGGGCAACATCTTCAGGTGTGCCCAGTCGTTTCAGGGGAATGGCTTCGATGATGGATTTCCGTTTTTCCTCTGACCACTGGGCGCTCATTTCCGTTTCAATCGCATGAGGCGCGACTGCATTAACGTTGATCCCATACGGGGCTAGCTCCCGTGCCAATGTTTTGGTCAGGGCATCGATAGCGGCTTTTGATGGTCCGTAACCTGGAGCTGACGTAATATCCCCCGTTTTCCCTGCGACCGATGAAACATTGATGATTTTCCCCATCCTCTGGCGTTTCATGATGGCAACTACGGCCTTGGAGCAGTTGAAAGTTCCTTTCAGATTGACGCGGATGACCTGATCCCAATCCTCTTCCGTGACGGTCTCTATCGTTCCTCTTCGAATGATTCCAGCGTTGTTGACCAGAATATCGAGTCTCCCAAAGTTCTCTTCGATTTGGCCGATCATCTCTTTGACCTGGTCAGATTGGGTCACATCGGCCTGTATGGCCATACTTTGCACCCCTAAGGCGGAGATATCACCCGCCAGCTTCTCCAACTCATCTTTTGGGCAAATATCATTGATAACCACATGCGCCTTTTCTCCAGCGAAAGCCAACGCTATGGCCTTGCCGATCCCTCTCCCTGCCCCTGTTACGAGGGCAACACGACGTTCCAATGTCATTTACCTTCCCCCTCCGAGAAACCAATTCCTCAAAACCTTTTTTCGTCAAAGAGTATAGCAGAATGGGAGATAATGGCAACCTCCTTAAGTCACGCTATACTCATATTGACATTCCCCTTCCAGAAAAGGATAATGGGGAAAATATTTCTTTCTTGGGGTAATCGGTCTATCTTTTCTGTAAGCGCTGTTTGGGATTGAGGAGAGTTATTGGCTGTGGCACATCCAAAGGTTGTCATTATAGACTGTGATCACGGATCCATCGAAGAGGAACGGGCTGTCCTCAGTAAATTCGAAGGTGATTTGGAGTGGGCGCAAATAGCGGGTGAGGAGGAGATCGTGGCCCGGTGTCATGATGCCGATGGTCTCATCAATCAATACGCTCCCCTCACCAGGAGGGTGTTAGAAGGCTTACCTCGGTGCAAGGTCGTTTCCCGGTATGGTGTGGGGGTAGACGGAATTGATTTGTCCGCTGCCACTGAATTCGGGATCATCGTTGCCAATGTCCCAGCCTATTGCGCTGGCGAGGTTTCCGACCACACCCTGGCCCTCTTTCTTTCCTGGGTGAGAAAGGTGAATTATCTGGATCAATCCATTAGATCAGGGACCTGGGATTTTCGAATTGCCATTCCCATCCACCGTCTGGAAGGTATGACCTATGGCATTGTGGGCTGCGGGAAGATCGGTCAGGCGGTGGCCAGAAGAGTATCCGCCTTCGGCCTGAGGGTGATCGGACATGATCCTTACATCACCGAGGCTGAGGGAATTGAGTTGGTCTCCTTCGAGAGGCTCCTTGCTGAATCGGATTTTATTTCGATTCACTGTTCCCTGATGGAATCATCTTACCACCTTTTTGGAATGGATCAGTTTCAGGCAATGGAGCGCAAACCTTTGATAATGAATCTATCCAGGGGGGCTGTGGTAGATGAGGCGGCTCTCATCGAGGCATTGGAGCGGGAATGGATCAGCGGAGCGGCCCTCGACGTGCTGGAGAAGGAGCCTCCCGATACGAGAAATCCCCTCATGAAGAGGGACAACGTGCTTCTTACTCCCCACATCGGATTCTATTCCGAGGAGTCGAAATCAGAGTTGAAAAGACGTGCCGCGGAAAACGTTTCTTCTGTCCTCACCGGAAAGCTCCCCGATTCCGTAGTGAACACGGAGGTAGTGGGCAAGAGTAGGGCGGGTCTATAGGGAATGGGAAGAACTCGCTAAGCTTTTCGTGAAAACCATTGAAAGGGGAAAATGAATTATGACAGCTGCTACCACGCATCACACCAGAAAGGAATTCTTGAGAGATTTATTTGACCTCGAGGGAAAAGTGGGCGTCGTCAACGGGGGCACGGGATCCCTCTGTGGTGCCATGGCCAGGGGACTCTGGCAATCGGGGTGCAAGGTTGTTTTGGTGGGACGGAATCCGGACAAAGCGGAGGCCCACTTCAAGAACTGGGGTGCTGGGCCTGAATCTGCCCGATTTTTCAGGGCCGATGTTACCGTGCGGGCCGAAGTGGAAAGCATCGTACCCGCAGTCTCTGACTGGTTTGGAAAAATCGACATCTGGGTGAACGGGGTCGGCATGGTCTCTCCTACGCCGTATACTGAAATCAGTGATGATGAGTTCTCAAACTTGATTAAGATCAACCTGACAACGGTTCACCTGGGATGCCAGACTATCGGCAAACAGTGGATCGCGGAGAAAAGAGGTGGCTCCATTATCAATGTTGCATCCATGTCGGCCATTCGACCTTTGAGTCGAAACTTCACCTACAGTCTAACGAAAGCGGCGCTCTGGAACTTGACACAAAATCTGGCCCGGGAATGGGCACCTCATGGAATCCGGGTTAATGCGATCTGTCCCGGGTTCTTCCCGACTGAAATAAACCGAGCCATACTGGACAAATCCCGTGTGGATTCGATTCTTGGGCATACACCCATGGGACGGTTTGGTGAGCCAGAGGAGTTGATCGGTGCAACACTCCTTTTGGCATCTGAGAAAGCGGGAAGCTTCATCACAGGGTGCAATCTCGTTGTGGACGGAGGCTTTGCAATCACTTCAATCTGACAAGACGAGCCTTGTGTATGACCGGTTCGATACACTTTGCTCGCTCAGGGCGGCTGAGCTTGGCCGTTATGTGGCAAAGGAAGAGATTGTAAGATGAAGACCGTTTATCTCAGTGGTCCGATTATGGATGAGCACGAAGGTGTAGCTCGCAGGTGGCGGGATATTGCTGAATCCCTGCTTTCATCGCATTTTAGACTATTGGATCCTATGCGGAGAAATTTTCGCGACAAAGAGGTAGATTCGGCCAATGAGATTGTTGAGTTTGATTTACAGGATATTCGTGATGCGGACATTGTCCTTGTGAATTACTGCAAACCGAGCATAGGAACAAGTATGGAGGTTTTCTATGCTAGCCACCATCTCGGAAAATTCGTGATTGCCTTTTCTCCGCTTTCGTTTAAAGACTGCAGCCCATGGATGGTCAGATACTGCACAAAAATTTTGCCGAGTCTTGAGGAGGCCTGCAAATACCTCAAGACCCATTTCATAGATATCCCATAATTGGGCCACATTACCACGTGATGCACCTGAACAAGATCTCGCCGCGCTTCATCTTGTTAGGTGATCATTATCGTTATATCTCAGGGGATTGTTGCCGAAATTCCTGGAGCGAACAGTAAAGAATTTTTGGTAACCATTCTTAGTGCTTCGATTCGCAAATACAATGACGTATTTTCTAGAGCAAGATCTGAGCAAATGCTCACTCCATTCGGCCCGAGCCTTTCGGCAG
>JBGVTJ010000166.1:0-24455 GCA_041862515.1 Thermodesulfobacteriota bacterium
CGCCCTTCCCCCTTGGTAAAAATCCCTTCGCAATCATACCCTTTCCCCGTGGCCGGGAAGGCTGTTTCCCCATTATCCCCTCAATTTCACCGTTGAGCCAAATTCGATGTCCAGATCATCTCCCGCATCCTCGGTCTCCATATCATGGATGAGCTTGAACTGAATAGTCACCCGATCACCCTCTTTGTTAAACTCCAAGGTGTCAGATAAGATCCGGTGGTTACGGGTCTCACTGCCCACGGTGTGGCTATCATCCAAGACCTCCATGGAGGTCAGGTTATTGTAATCAGGCCCTTCCTTGATGTCTTTATTGGTAGCGTCAAAGCTGAAACACTTCGTGCGGGCATCCGGGTAAGTGATCATGAGCTGAATAGAGGGAGGGTTTCCCTCCACGAGGTCTGTGGTCTTCCCCTCTCGAAGGGCCCGGGCCATCTCCTCCATGAGGCGGCTTCCGACCCTCTGCAGCGTCAGCTGGGCCCGTCCGTTATCAATGGTTCCGACGTGATAGATGAAATAGAAGGCGATGGCCGCCACGACGAGGGCGAAGATGATGGCGGCGACGACCAGCTCGATGAGCACGCTTCCACGCTGGTTTTTCTTGTCAAAGCCAAAGATCCCGGGGAAGCGTTTTGGCTTTTTATTCATGGTGGGAAACCCCTTTACGGGGAAATGTAGGTCTTCACTTCAGCCACTAATTTGTTTGGATCGTTCGGTGTTTCATTTCCGGGGTTCAGCCGTTGGTCGTAGACCTTCAAGTCGACAAGCTTGTAATCATCATCATCCGCTATGCCGTCGGCAGGGTCGCGTTTGAGCTCAACATTCCATTCACGATAAACCTCAGGCCCTGGTCGCTCTGGAACGGTGTCTACCTCGTCTGAATGGGTCCCTTCGCTCAAATCAGGGTGTGAGTATCCCAAATCCTTCAACTGTTCCATCTTATCCTGGGCCAAGACGAGGTCGGATCTCATGTGGCCAGAGGCTTCGATATTTCCCCTGGCGGTCGAGAAGAAATAGCTGATGGAGGCGAGGGCGAGGGCCAAGATGATGATGGCTATGAGGGTCTCGAGGAGGGAGAGCCCTTTTGGATTCCTCAGAATATTTCTCGGTATGGAAGCCTTATTAATTAAAAATTTAGCTAAATTTCGCATTCAGATGGGACCACCGCCCGAAGAAGAAAAAGGGAGAAATTCTTCCCTTTTTATGAAGTGTAGAAAAATTGACCCATTAAGGGTTGGTTGGCAACATGTCTGGCAATATCACACTGCCATCGGAAGCCCACACTCCGATGACATCAGGGTTCTTTGTATAGGTGATCCACCCCAGGTCCGGACCGAATCGGCCGACCACTGTATCGGCCCTAACCGTAAATGCCCCGGTTAACGGATCGGCCGTGGTCGAATAGGTGAAGAATTCCGTATCGCTGATATCGATTCCCTTGCTCTTAAAAGTTGCCAGATCCGCTGCATCATAGAAACTAGTAGTCCTCTGCTTCTCCACCTTTTGAGAGGTAATGATGGCGCCCATGATGCTGGTCGCCTCGGTTACCCGTGCCCTTTCGACGTATCCCGTATACAGGGGGACGGCAATGGCGGCTAGAATGCCGACGATGATGATGACCACCATCAGCTCCACAAGGGTAAAACCTCTGTTCCCTTTGATCCTTCCCTTTTTCATAGCTTCCTTCCTCTCTACCCGTAGTATGATTCAAAACCTTCTGATACCCTTAGGAAGCAACTACCATGCCAATTTTCAAGGCCTTCGGCAAATAATTACATTAATTCTAATGTATTGATATTATTATTGAATTTACATTATAAATTAAAGTGCTCTTCCTTTTCCTTCGTAAAAATAGCCAATCACTCAGGAAATCGGTAATCAATTACCGGTAATCCCTTTCCATCCTCGGTCGTTCGGCTCATGAGATTTGATCCAAAAGACCGTATTTATTCATCTTATTATAGAGGGTCTTGAGGCTTATCCCGAGGAGAGAGGCCGCCTCCTCTCTTTTCCAACTAACCTTATCCAATGCCTGCGTGATGAACTTTTTTTCGACATCGAAGACGATCATCTCCACCTTCTCGTTCAGTGGGAGATCCATTTCCAGTTTCTCCATGTCAAAGAAGGCTTCTTTCTTCTGCTTTCTGATCTCCGGCGGTAGGCTCCATTCCTGGATGACTCGTTCCTTGGACAAGATGATGGCTCTCTGAACCACATTTTCCACCTCTCTGATGTTTCCGGGCCAGGAATAGTTGATCAATAAATTAATGGCATCATCCGAAAACCGTTCGATTTCCTTGTGAAACTTTGTCTTGGATAAGCTAACAAAATGATCCACCAAGAGGGGGATATCTTCCCTGCGTTCCCTCAGAGGAGGAATATGGATGGGAAGGACATTGAGCCTGAAATAGAGGTCTTCCCGGAAGCGTTGCCCCCTAACCAATTGAGAAAGATCCTGATTAGTAGACGCGATGATCCGGACATCGACCTTTATGGGGTTGGTCCCCCCTACCCTTTCCACTTCCCTCTCCTGCAACACCCTCAATAGCTTGGCCTGAGTTGCAAGGCTCATGTCCCCGATTTCGTCCAGCAACAGGGTCCCGTGGTTAGCTAGTTCAAATTTCCCCAGCTTCTGCCTTGTTGCGCCGGTGAAGGCCCCCTTCTCGTATCCGAAGAGCTCGCTCTCAAGAAGAGTTTCCGGAATAGCAACGCAGTTTAATTTGACAAAGGGTTTTGCCCTCCGTGGACTATTGTAATGAATGGCCTCGGCGATCAATTCCTTTCCCGTCCCACTTTCCCCAGTTATCAGTACGGTGATGTCATTATCGAAAACGGTCTCCGCCATATCGAAGACATCCCTCATTTCCTTGCTGTTTCCGACGATATTGTAAAATCCCCTCCTCTTTTCGACCGTCTCCCTCAGTTGTCTGAGTTCATCCTCAAGGTATCCCCTCTCCAGAGCTCGCTTCACCACCACCCTCATCTCGTTGATATCGAAGGGTTTCGTGAAGTAATCGTAGGCGCCTTTCCTTATTGCCTCGATGGCAATATCCTTAGAGCCGTGGGCGGTAATCATTATTACCACCAGCTCCGGGTTGGTCACCTTAATGTTGGCCAGAACCTCCATTCCATCCATTGAGGGGAGTTTCAGGTCCAAAATGACTAAACTCAACCGATCTTGGGCGACCCTTTCCAGGGCCTCCTCTCCAGAGGCGACGACATCCACCTGATATCCCTCCCTTTTCATCGCCTCGGAGAGGAAAAATCCCATGCTGGCATCGTCCTCTACGATTAATATCCTCTCTTTAACCATGGAGCAGTCCCCAACCCAAAATAGTCAAAATTGCAATAATTCTAGCATTTTGGCAAAATATTTGCAATAATATCTATAGCTCCTAAGATCACTGAAAAACTGGAAAAGGAAGTTCTGAGCGCGAATTAAGATTTTTTCGGTAACTATTCTTAGTGAAGTGGAACGGCCGCAAATCCAATGTTTGAGCCCAAAGGGCGAGTTTTGGATTTGCAGTGAAGCGAACTTTAGAATGGTCGAAAAAATATTTTGAGTAGCGAAGAGCGACCTTTTCAGAGATCTTCCCTTTGTTTCTTGACACCGGGACATTTTGGACCTACAATTCGATTTAAATAGAAGAGAGAAATCAATGAGTTGGGCCATATCATGGAAAAGAAGAGATTTGGCGGATTAGGCTTAAGATTATTTATCCTCACCCAGGTCTTCACAACCCTCATCGTCCTCGCTACGGGATTTTTCGCCATTGAAATCAACAGGAAAGTCCTCCTAAGGCGAAGGCAGCCTCCTACCATTGGACAGGTAAAGAAGACGCTTGAGAACATGCGCGTCGAGGTATTGATCGGGGGGTTTGTAGCATGTCTGTCGGGGATCGCACTCACCTTGGCCATCACCAAGCCCATCAAGCAGCTCATCGAAGGCGTTCAGTCGGCCGCGGTTGGCGATTTCACCAAGACCATCGATGTACCGGGTCAGTTCGAGTTCTCGCAGCTGGTACAGGCATATAACCAGATGCTTTCCTCCCTGAAGAAATCGGAGGAACACTTGCGAAAGGTTTTCTATGCGGCTGATGATGCCATTGTGACCACGGATCGAGAAGGACGGATCACCCTCTGGAGCGAAAGTTCGGAGCGGATGTTCGGATACGGTAAGGACCAAATCGTGGGAAAAGATCTGAACACGCTTCACTCGCCCAAGATGAATCCCGATTTCATCAAACACATGCAGGAATCCGCCGTGAAAAAGGGACGATGGCAAGGTGAGATTACCTATTCCAATAGCAAGGGGCATTCCTTTGATGGATGGTGTGTAATGACCACGTTGACCGATGAAACGCAGGAGATAATCGGATATCTGAGCGTTGTTAGGGACGTGACCGAGAAGAAACAGATGGAGATGCAGCTCATTCAGGCAGATAAAATGGCCTCCCTGGGGGAACTTGCTGCGGGCGTGGCCCACGAGATCAACAATCCCCTGTCGGGTATCATCAGCAACGCCGAGTTTCTCCAAGAGGAGATCCCCGCAGAGAGCGAGGAACAACAGGAGGAAATCCAGGAAATCGTCGATAACAGCCAGCGAATTAAGACCATCGTTCAGGACCTGCTCAACTTCTCCAGGCAGAGGGATTCGAAGACCTACGGGATCCTCGACATTTCCTCGGTCATCACTTCCTCTCTCAACCTTACCGAACATCAGATTCAGCTCGATCGTATAAAAGTCGTCAAGGAGATCGGGGAAGCATTGCCCCCGGTCAGGGGAAGCTTCAATCAAATCGAACAGGTCTTCATCAACCTGCTCAGCAATGCCCGGTACGCCTTGAATCGGAAATATCCCGATCCCCATGAAGACAAAACCCTCCTTATCCGAACCAATCAGGCAGAGGAGAACGGTCGGAAGTATGTACGTGTCGAATTTCATGATAGGGGCATCGGCATACCGGAGGAAGATGTGGATAAGATCTTCAACCCCTTTTTCACCACAAAGGAACAGGGACAGGGGACCGGCTTGGGTCTGAGCATCAGCTACAACATCATCCAGGAACATCAGGGCGCTATCCGTTTCGAGAGCAAAGAGGGAGAATATACCAAGGTGACCGTTGACCTTCCCGTATATGAAGGAGATATTGAAGATGACGAATGAGGCCCAACTCATGGATAGGTCGAGGATCCTCGTGGTCGATGATGAGTTGACTATCAGGAAATCCATCCAAAAGCGTCTGGAGAGGGAGGGATATGAGGTAACCTCGACCGATAACGCCAAGGATGCGCTCAAGTTCTTTCAGGAAAACTCCTTCGATACGGTCATTTCGGACATCCGTATGGAGGAGATGGATGGTCTCGAACTTCTCAAGAGGCTGCAAAGCCAGCGCCGAGATGTCCCGGTTATTATGGTCACGGGCGCTCCGTCTTTAGATACGGCGCAGGAATCCATTACGTTGGGGGCATATGACTATATCACCAAACCTATTGAACGGGAAATCCTGATCAATACCGTTAAGAGGGCCGTTGAAAAGAAAAAGCTCAATGATCAAATCAAGGAGTATCAAAGGAATTTAGAGCTGAAGGTTCGTGAACAGACGAAGACCATCTTCGCCATTTATAGATTCGCCAACCAGCTCAATTCAATGGATAGCTTGGAGGACGTGGTGAATTCCGTGGTTAATTTCGTGGCCGACTTCATGTTCAGCAAGAGGGTATCCATCATGTTGCTCGACGAAAAGGGTGAATACCTCACCATCAAGGGTGCCATTGGATTGGAAGAAGAGATACTGAGAAAGACGAGGATAAAAAAGGGGGAGGCAATTGCGGGCAAAGTTCTGGAAACGGGCAAGGCCGTCATAGTCGATGACATCAGCTCCATGAAGAGGGAATCGGATCGGTACTCGGATTATAAATCCTTTATGAGCTTTCCGCTCATGCAAGTATCCCTCAAGGCCACCAACCTCTCCTTAGGGATCATTAACGTCACGAATCGGTTTGGGGACCAACCCTTTACCAAGGAAGACCTGGAAAACTTAGATTTTATCGCCGATACGGCTTCTGTTGCCATCAACAATCAACTAAAGAGCATCGAGATTGAGAGGAGCTATTTTCGCACTATGAAGGCCCTAGCCGCGGCGGTTGAGGAGAAGGACCGGTATACAAGGGGGCACTCCGAGCGGGTGAAAACCTACGCCGTTGAAATGGGCAGGCGCCTCGGATTGCCGAGTGAAACCATCTCCACCATTGAATACGCATGCGTGTTACACGATATCGGGAAGATCGGGATCCCCGATGCCATCATTCACAAGGATCAAGGTCTCACCGATAACGAATATAGACAGATCATGGAACACCCGGCTAAGGGCGAGAATATCATCCGAGTGATCCCTTTTTTGGAGCCTGCCCGGCCCATCGTTCGCCACCACCATGAGAGATTCGATGGAACTGGATACCCGGATGGAATACTGGGGAAGGAGATCGAGTTGGGTGCTCGGATCATTGCCATAGCGGACACCTATGATGCCATGACTACCGAACGCCCTTACCGAGGACCGCTGCCTCAAGATCACGTTATTGCGGTTCTCAAGGAGCAGAAGGGAAAGCAGTTCGATCCGGAATTGGTCGATATCTTCGTCCGATACCTTTTGGACCAAGGGGATTAATCAGCCTATGAAGATAAGGTCGAAATTGGTTGGAATCCGTATCTTCATCGCAATCCAGGTATTCACTACGCTCTTGGTCCTCTTTACGGGATTCCTCGCTATTGAGATTAATCGACGAGAACTCCTCAGTCGCAAGAACCCCACCATCCCCATCGCCCAGGTCAAGGCGGCGACCCAACAGATGCGGATTTACGTCTTGATCGGAGGATTCGTTGCCTGCCTCTCGGGGATAGTGCTTACCTACGCCATCAAGAAACCGATCAGAAAACTAACCAGAGGAGTCCAATCCGTTGCGCAAGGAGATCTCAGCCAAAGCTTGGAACTCTTCCCCCCAGAGGAGATCAACCAACTGGTTCAGGCGTACAATCACATGGTTGCCTCATTAAACCGATACCTCTTGGAGACCTCTGCCGGAGCGGTAGTAACCATCAACTCCCATGGAATTATTACGACCTTTAACCCTGCAGCCGAGGCCATCTTCGATCATGACGCCCGGGAAGTGGTGGGGAGACACTTCACGGATATTTTCCCCACTCATGAGACAAATGGGGGCCTCACGGAAATGATACTCCGGGGTATCGAGAAGGAAATGCCAACCTCACTGGAAAATGTAACAGTCATGACGGATAAGGGGAAGACGTTGGGCATGAAGATCAGAACGGCGCTATTGAGCGGCGAAGGGGGAAAGTTGCTGGAGGTGGTGGCCAGCTTCCGCGACTTGGGAGAGATCAAGGAAATTCAAGGGGAGATGGAGAGAATCAATCGACTCGCCGCTTTGGGAAGCCTTGTGGCCGGATTGGCCCATGAGATTCGAAGCCCTCTCGGTTCTCTGAAGGGTTTAGCCCAACTTCTGCAGGAGGATATCATCGGGAAAGGAGGAAAGGCCGAATACATCGCGGTAATCATTAAAGAGATCGACCGGTTGAATAAAGTCGTGGAAGAACTCCTGACCTTCGCCCAACCCTCAACCTTCAAGTTTGAAGACCAGGACATCGAAGAAATCGTTCGGGAGACAGTCTCCTTGGCGAAAACGGGATTTCCCGAAAAAAAGATCGCTCTCATGGAGGAATACCGAGGAGGATTACCGCGTATCGCCGTTGAGGGCGATAAGATGACCCAGGCAGTCCTCAATATCATCAATAACGCGTTAGAGGCAACCCCGGAAGGAGGAACGATTAAGGTTAAGACGGGCCTCGTCCAGCCATCTCATGAGAGAGAGGATGACACTGCCGCTCTCCATCGGTCCGCTGCTTCAACGCAGCAGTGCGTCATGATCGACGTCTTCAATACGGGAGACCCCATCTCCTTCGAAGACAGCGAAAGGGTATTCAATCCCTTCTTCACGACCAAACCCGGAGGCATCGGACTCGGGTTGAGCATTGCCCAACAGATCGTCACCGCTCACGGAGGCCGTATCAGGGTAATGAACGAGATGGAAGGGAAAAGCAAAGGCGTGATATTCAGAATCGAACTTCCGATTACAGGGACGGAACGTTCCCGTATTAGTGCATTGTCCTCCCCATCTTGAATATGGGAAGGAAGATGGAGAGCAGAATTCCTCCCACTACCGTTCCAATGAAGATGACGAGGATAGGCTCGATGAGGGTTGTGAGCATAGTGATGCTCGCTTCCATCTGTTGCTCGTAGAAATTTGCCACTTTGCTTACCATGTTGTCCAATGTGCCCGATTCCTCACCTGTTGCGGACATCTGAACCACCATCTCCGGAAACACATCCCTCCTTTCAGCCAGGGCTTCGGCAAACCCACTTCCCTGTTCAATGGACATTGAGCTCCCGCGAATGGCCCTTTCCAGCATCAGGTTATCCGCCGTTTCCGCAACCAGATCAAGAGCACCCAAAATGGGGATTCCGCTATTGATCAAAACCCCCAATGTCCTGGTAAACTTGGTCAGGGAATATTTCCGCATCAATGGTCCTAAGATGGGAATCCGGAGCTTATGCTTATCCCAGAAAAATCGTCCCCTTTCCCTTTGAAGCCCGGCATAAATAAGAAGGCCGATTCCGACCGCGATCAACAGGAGAAGCCAGTAGTAATCCCGAATAGCAACGCTGCTGGCTATCAATATCCGAGTGGGGGCCGGAAGGTTTACCTTAGCCCCTGAATAAATCTTTTGAAATACCGGAACTACCTTGGCTACCAGGATGATAATGGCGAATGCCGTGAAACCAATAAGAAAAAGGGGGTATGTAATGGCTGCCTTCACCTTTCTCCGAAGGTTCGCAGTTCTCTCCAAATAACTGGCCAGTTGAGCAAGGGTTTGATCCAATCGTCCGCTCGCTTCTCCGGCCTTAACCATGTTGACGAAGAGTTTGCTGAATACCTTTGGATGTTTGGATAGGGCATCGAAAAAAGTACTTCCCTCCTCGACATCAATGCTCACGGAATCAATCACACTCTTCAATCGCGGGTTCTCAACCTCATTGCCGAAGCTCGTCAGACATCGAAGCAAGGGTAGGCCGGATTCAACCATGGCCGACATTTGACTCGCAAAGAGTAAAACCTCATCGTGTTTGACCCCACCTCCGAAAAGGGGGGCACTCATCGAGAACCGTGCCCCAAGGCCTTTTTCCGGAGCCCTTTTCTTCTCCGCGATGTCGAGGACGGTAAGATCTCGACGGTGTAATGTCTCTATTACCTCCAGCTCACTGGTTGCCTCCAGGTCGCCCCTTACGTTTCTTCCGTCCCTCCTCTTGGCCGTATAGAAATACAGTGGCATCTCAATTCCCTAACCTTCCTCGATTGTCACCCTTAAGACTTCCTCAGGGGTAGTGATACCGTCTTTTACCTTTTGCAAACCGCCTTCCCTGAGTGTGGTCATCCCCAGCTCAGTGGCCACCTGCCTCATCCCCTCGATATCAGCCCCGTTGAGGATGGCATTTCGAACTGGAGCCTTCATCTCCAACATCTCACAGATAGCAGTTCTGCCGTAGTAGCCCGTACCCTTGCATCTATGGCAACCCTTACCGCGCTGAAAGAGAAGTCCTTTTTGAGGTTTTCCATCAATTCGGAGGCTCCGCAACATCTCCTTGGTTGGCGTGTAGGACTCCTTGCAGTGGGGACAGATCTTCCGCACCAGGCGCTGGGCGACGGCCAAACTCAGAGATGAACAGACAAGGTATGGTTCCACCCCCATGTTGATCAGCCGTACGATGGTTCCTACGGCGTCATTGGTGTGGAGGGTGCTGAATACGAGATGCCCCGTAAGGGCGGACCGAATGGCCATCTCAGCCGTCTCCAAGTCCCGGATTTCACCCACCATGATGATATCCGGATCCTGGCGAAGAATGTACCGTAAACCATTGGCAAAGGTGAGGCCTATCTTGGGATTGGCCTGAACCTGGTAGATCCCCTTGATTTGATACTCCACGGGATCCTCCACCGTAACGATATTGGTCTGAGTGGATTTTATCTCCGTCAGGGCCGAATAGAGGGTGGTCGTCTTTCCGCTTCCTGTGGGTCCCGTCAGGAGAACCATCCCGTGGGGTTTTGATATATAGTTCCGGAAAATTTCCAATTGGCCGCTGGCGAATCCTAGGCCGTCCATGTCCAGGGATAAGGACCCCTTCTCCAGGAGCCTCATCACCACCTTCTCGCCAAAGACAGTGGGCAACGTGGACACCCTCAGGTCAACCTCCCGAAACCCTTGTTTTATGGTAAAACGGCCATCCTGGGGAAGGCGTCTTTCGGCGATATCCATGTTGGACATAATCTTGATTCTGGAGACGATAGCCATGTGGAGCGGCTTTGCCGGAGAAATGATATCGTGGAGCACTCCGTCAATCCGGTAGCGAATGCTCAACCGGGTCTCCTGGGGCTCGATGTGGATATCGCTTGCCCGCTCATTGATGGCGTTCGAGATGACGTAATCCACCAATTTGACAATGGGAGCCTCTTCCACTTGCTCCCGTAACCTCTCCAGGTTAACCTCACGCTCATCGTCGAGCTCCTTCTTGAGCTCAAGGTGGGTTTCCGATACATCCTTTAAAACATCCTCCAGGCTCGACTCCACGCCACTGGCACCATAAAATCGATTGATGAGGATTTCAAGCCCCGATCTGGATATGATCGCGGTGTTGATTTTATAATTGGTAATAGTGCGGAGGTCGTCGATGGCGATGATATCGAAGGGGTTCACCATGGCCACGGTCAAGTTATTATTGTCCTCTAAGGAGAGGGGTATAGCCATACGTTGTCTCGCAATGCGCTCGGGGACAAGCCTGATGACCTCGGGATCGATAAAGATAACTTCATCGGGGGTTAGGTGGGGGATGTTGAGCTGTTGCGCAAGGGCCACGAGGACCTGGATCTCGGAGGTGAGGCCCATTTCTACGATGATATCCCCCAAAAGACCCCCCTTCTTTCTCTGTCGATCGAGGGCCTTTTCGAGCTGCTCCTGAGTGATCACCTTGTTTTCGACTAACAAGGCGCCGAGGGATTTGTAGCTCAATGTGTAGCTTTTAGGAGAGGCCATTGTTCAGTTCGCCTTCATTTTGGTGGTTCTCCTTCCTCATCCGCCTAACTGGGTGACGCTTTGGGGGGTAATGAAGATCATGAGGTCCTGATACTTCGAGATATCCTCCTTGCTCTTGAAGAGGAGGCCTACAAGGGGAATCCTGGACATAAAGGGGATGCGACCTCGATTGGCCTCCTTTCGGGTGCTCAAAAGACCTCCGATGACTACCGTTTCCCCATCCTTTACCAGGACCTGTGTGGTCGCCCTCTTTGTTCCAAGGGTGTCATAGAGCTGCCCCTGGATTGTGGTTGTACCTGAAATTTCACTCGTTTCCAAATCAACGAGCATAAAGATTGAGCCATCCCGGGTGATTTGAGGAGTAATCTTCAACTTCGTACCCACGTCTTCCAGCCGAACGCTGACCTGAGCTGTCTCGGCATCAAACCCCTCCGCAACGGGGACTTTCTCCCCCACGAATATCTCCGCCTCTTGATTTTGGACCACGAGGACTGAGGGTTTGGAGATGATCTTCACATCCCCCGTCTCCTCGAAGGCAGAGAGTTGAATATCCAGCTGTTGAAGTGCCACTTTTGTCGAGAGCCAACCCAGGTTAAAGATGCCCGTGGGATTTGCCGCGGGCAGATTCACGATATCCCCTCCCGCTGTGCCCCCGAAGGTAAGGGTACCCTTCTTCTTGTTATCCACAGCCTGGCCGCCCCATTTGATGCCCAATTCCTGGGTGAAATCGCGGTTCGTCTCCACGATCCTCGCATCGATCTTCACCTGTCCCGTTGGAAGATCTAATTTTTTAGCCATCTCCGCAATTTCGCGGACGTTTTCCCCAACATCGGTGATGACCAAGGTATTGGTCTTCTTGATGATACTGACATTGGCCCCCCTATCGATTCCTTTCTCCTTATTATGGCTCAACAATTTCTCCATGGCATCTTGCAAATCGGTGGTCTCCCTCCCCTTCTCCTTGGAGAGGGTCGTTCCGATATAGTTGAGATTGACATAGGCCGTCTCCAAGGGTTCTTCCAATTTTTGGGCTTCCTTCAGCTCGTGGCGTGCCTTATAGATATCCAGCTCATTTTGCAGCTTCTTCCGCAATTCCGCCTGCTCGTCCACCCGGATGATATTCCCCTCAATGACGTAGGTTAAGCCGCTGCTCCTGAGTATGGCGTTAAACCCATCTTTCAAGGAGGTGTTTTCGATATCATAGGTGATTCTTCCCGAAACCGCCGGGGAAAGGATGAGATTCAAGCCATACTCTTCGGCGATGATGGTCAAAACATCCCGAATATCAACATCCCTTACCCTCAAGGAGAAGAGCCGGTCGCTTTCCAAAGGATCTTTGACTTGGGGAGACTGGCCTAGCCCCTTTGAGGAGAGGGCGAAGAGAAAGATCATACATAGGACGATAGGAAAAGGAATCCTTTTCATAAGCACTTACCTCTGTTGAGATTTTACTAAGGCTTCGATCTTGAGGGTCCGCTTTTTGCTCCCGTAGACCGCGATTACCTCATCCTCGCCAATCTGGACGATGCGGTGTTTCGCAATCCAATCACCTTCTCTCACGATCTTGTCGTTCATGATGGCCACCTTCCTTCCCGCGATATCGATGATGCCGTTCAGTTTCAAAGGGGGCAGCCTCTTTCGCCGTATCTTAGGAATGGACGCTGTTACAACCCTCCTTTCCTTCCTCAGTTCCTTCTCCAAGAAGGGATCCCTCTTCACCGTAATATCGTTCCTCACCACCATTTGAAGTGGAGGACCTTTCAGGTTCCCCTTTTCATTAAAAGACGAGGATTCCGTGCCTTTCAATTCGAAGGTGCTTACGGTGAATTTGAGGCGATGCCACAGGGGGTCCTTGGGATCATTCTCAATGTGAAGGTCGTCCAAATTGAGTTTAAAACTGTTCTCGAGGCTATCGATAAACTTGATGATTTCTTCGTATTTGGATTTGGCTTCGACCAAAAAGGGATACCGGATATAATCGGGGGATTCCTCTTCGGGCATGGGTTTCACCATAATGGTTTTGATCCCCAGACGATTGACCAATTCATTCACTTTTTCGAGAAAGGTAGGTGTCCGCCTCTCCGGGGGGATTTGGTGCCGTTTGAAAAAGTCGACATTCACCTCGTCCTTGTTGAATCCCTCGATCTTCTCTTGGAGTTCGTTGACCCCCCGAATGGCATTTTCAACTCTCCCGTTGAGGAGGGATATCGTCCTCATATCCTTTTTGACCTTGTTCATTTTGGGCAGATAGAGGAAGAAGTAGAGAAGCGATGAGACTGCGACGAAAAAAATCACCAAGGCCATTATCATGCCCTTTATGGAAATGCTTGATCTCATCTTGAGGCCTTTTCCTTCCTGAGCGGAGAGCTGTCGCGCAATTTGCTCGAGAGCTCAAATTCCATGATATCGCGATCTTTCTCCCTGGAAAGGTGGGTATAGACGAGTTTAACCGATTCGAAGTCCTGGTTAAAGGATTTTAAGCCATTCAACGCTAGTATGAGTTGGGCGATACTATCAAGGGGTTCCTGGCCGGGTATGGGCAAGGTAACACCCTTAATGGTAAGATACGTCTCCTTCTCGACCTGTTTTGATGCCTTCTGCCTTTTCTCTATTGTCTTGATCGAAAGATCGGTAAGCCATAGGTCTTCGGGCATGACCCCGCTGAGATCAGCCAACTTACGGGACCATAATACCCTCTTAACGTGCAGTTTGGAAAGGAGCTCTGCCTCGTTGGAAGACTTTTCCAAATCCCTCTCCGCTTGGCTCAACTGACCGTCCAGGTAGATCTTCCGAGCGCGATTCATCTGAATCTTTCGATCCAACGATGGAGAGAAGACCTCAATATAGGCGAAGCTGATTCCCAGGAGCAGGAGAACAATCAAGGGAATGAGGATTGCTACAGATATACGTCTCTCCTCCCCTTTTGGCTTGGGAACCTTTTTCGGCTTTCTCCCCGGCCTATATATATTGATCTGAAATCTCACCATTTACCCCCTTATCGCCAAGCCAACTGCCAAGGTCAACTTGCAAAGGTCGTTCCCGAATGGGGATAACAAGGAGGCTCGCTCCACATTGATTTTTCGAAAGGGGTTGAGTATCTCTATGGGTAACCCAAGTTCAGTACTCAGATAGCCATCCAAACCCTTCAGGGGCGCACTCCCCCCCGTGAGGAAGATTTTGCTGAACCCCTTTATTTTGGCCTGATTTTCATAAAAGGTCAAGGACCTTCGAACTTCCCTAACCAAATTGTCTAAGGATGGTTTGATGGTCTCAATCAGGCCAACTGAGTCCTCGCCCCTCTTGAACTTCTCGGCATCTGCGTAGGAGAGTCCGTTTCCCTTCATAATGTCATCGGTAAAATCATTGCCAGATATCATAATGTTCCGTACGAAATACTGACCCTCTTCACTATAGACGCTCAAGGTGGTATTTTTATCTCCAATGTCCATTAGTACGACGAATTCATCTCTCTCAATTTCCTCATTGAACAGCACAGCATTCACCAGAGCCAATGGATTGACATCGACGATCTGCGGATCGAGGGGGATTTCCCTGAGCAGCTCGAGGTGATATCGCACGAAATCCTTAATGATGGATACAAGGAGAATATCCAATCTGTTGCTGGCCTTGGATGTATTGATGATTTGGTAATCTAATTCGACATCGTCAATATCGAAAGGA
Source organism: Thermodesulfobacteriota bacterium (assembly GCA_041862515.1). Taxonomy (GTDB): domain Bacteria; phylum Desulfobacterota; class BSN033; order WVXP01. The sequence goes on from JBGVTJ010000166.1 coordinate 14,843, forward strand.
ATGTAATTTCGTGCCTCCCATTTTATGGCCGAAGCTAACTCCTTTTCCGTCATAAAGGGGAGTTCAATCTGCCTGATGGCGGTGGACACCCCGCCAATGGCGGTGATAATCGCCGTTTTTTTAAGATTTATTCCCTCGATGGCTCTTCTAATGGCCGACACGATTGCTTTTCTCGGATCTTCTTCAAGGTTAATCCCCTCCGGTGCAATCTCGAAAGCTCCAGCAGAAAGCAATCGATAAGCTGTCGGCCCCCTTTTTTCTAGTTGGACACATTTTACCGAATGAGATCCGATGTCCAATCCCACAGTCTTGCTAGAAAAGAGGGAGAAGGAACTTCGGGCTTTCTTCTTTTCAGGTATTAGCAACCCATCGGGTTCTAATTCCTTCGGTAGGGGAGGTTCGCGATCTCTGGGGGGAGATTCGAAATCCCTCTTGCCTCGAATCACCTCCAGCAACCGATTGGTTGCAGCGATATCCTTCTCCCTTTCGCTCAAATTTGACCTCCTCTCGCTTTTGCCGTTACGCGAATAATTTCTCCGTCAACAATCTCCTTTTCCTTTATCAACATAGTGAGGAGGGCGTGGTGGCAAAGGTTGATAATTTTTCTCGGATAGCCAAGGGTCTCCATATAGATTGCCATGTAGGCATCGTCAGTGAATAGCGATCTTCCACTGTTGAGGCCGGCAATTCTTAATCTAAAGTCTATCATTTTCCTCGTATTTATCTCATTTAACGGGAGAAATACATATTTCAAGTTCACCCTATCGAGAAAATTCTCTACCCCCTTTACTCGATTGGAAAACTCCATCTGGGCGAAAATGAGGAGCTGGAGCAATTTGTACTCATTGGTTTCATAATTGAGGAGATTTCTCAATATCTCCAGATGGGGCCTTGATAATTTTTGACCTTCGTCAATGAGTAACACTACGGTCTTCCCCTCCTCAACCCCTTTTTGGAAGAGGTAGTTTTGAATTGCTTCCTTGTATTCGAAGGTTGAGCGGCCAGATGGCGTGATATCGAACAATGTTACCAAGTTACTGAAAAATTGGAATTCTGTGGGAAAACTGGGATCGAGGATGAAATGGAAGATAAAGTCCCGACTTTCCCTTTGAAACATTCGGTATAAAACCCTGGAAAGGGTTGTCTTGCCAGTGCCAACTTCGCCCAAGATGATATTCAACCCTCTTCTTAATCGAATTGAGATTTCTAGTCTCTGGAGACATTCACGGTAATCATCTGAAAGGTAGAAAAAGGCGGGATCGGGTGAACTGGAGAAGGGTTCTCTCTCAAGTCCTAACGCTTCATAGTATTGCATCAATCATCTCTCATTTTACTAGAATAACTTATTATTGTCAAAGAAGCGATGTTTGTCAACCATTTTCGTCCTCTCAATGCTGCCCCGAATACCCGATAACTATGCGGAAAGTTTTGCCATTCGCGACAAACCTCACCCCACATTGAAACTTGTCGAAAGAGGCTAAACCTTGACGATCTCCCCTTTGATCTCTTTTCCCAGGGACAGGATGCCAATGGTGTTGGGGCCGGTGAAGGATCGAGTTGGCGAACCCGGGTTAAAAAAATAGAGCCCTCCCCTATTGTGGTTGGCAGGGTAATGGGTATGACCATATACAAGACAATCCAGGGGTGGGAATTCACCTTTGATGCGTTTTTCAAGGCCAATGGGGGATCCCCATCCATGGATAAGGCCAATCTTGAAACCCGAAACATCGATGATCCTCTTTCCTGGCAGCAAAGACCTCACTTCCCCAGGGTCCATATTCCCGGAGACGGCGATCACATTCCATCGTCGGAAGAAATCGACTATGCGCAGGTCAACAAAATCCCCTGCATGCAAAATCATATCCGCGTCAGTGAAGTGGGCTAGGACAATCCTTTCCAACTCCTTGGATGGCTCTCTGAGATGGGTATCCGAAATCACGCCGATCTTCATCTCTATCACCAACAAATAGAATTCCACCTACCATAAAACGTTCTTAGGTGTCAATAGAAACCACCGCCGGGAGCCTCATGAGTTTCTTGAGTTTCCCCGGTTTGTTTGGTTTATTGAGTATGTCGAGTTTCTGGAGAAAAACCGTTATCCCTTCGTTTCAGTGCTTCTGACGCTTTCGGGATTCGAAGCGACGAGTACTTATCCCTTCCGTACTCTTAAGAATGGGTATTCCCCTTCAGTTCGGCTGAGCGTTCGACCGAGCTCACGCCGAGGGCTCACGACGAAGCCCGCTCATCCCCGGAGGGTGCCCCATTGCTCGTGCACATTGCGGTCAGGGAAGCAGTTTTCCTCGGGAATTGAGGAAACTCCAGTTTCGGTTGATTTAGACGACAAAAAATGCTATTAACTGGCTTAAGGGGACAAGGATTTTGCATGACGGGTATCATCTTAGCAGGCGGAAAAAGCCAAAGGATGGGGAAAAATAAGGCTTTCATGGATTCGGGAGGAATCCCCCTTTTCGAGAGAGTCTATCGCATATTTAGGGAAATCTTTTCGGAAATCATCATCGTGGCCAATGATGTCCTCCCTTTTGAAAGATATGAGGCCATTCTCCGAAGGGATATCATTTTGGGAAAGGGGGCCCTTGGAGGCCTATACACGGGGCTTTTTCATTCATCCAACTATCATGCCTTTTGTTCTGCATGCGACATGCCATTTTTGAATCCACGTGTCATCAAATACATGGGGAAAGAACGGGACGAATACGATGTTATCGTTCCGAAAACTCATGATGGACTCCACCCCTTACACGCGATTTATTCCAAGAAATGTTTAAACCCGATGAGCCAATCTCTTGACCGAAACGACCTAAAAATCGTCAATTTCTTTCAACAGGTTAGGGTGAGATATATCGAGGAAATAGAGATAAGGGAGTTCGATCCTGATATGAGATCCGTCATTAACGTCAATACGGCAGAAGAAATGGAAGCGGTGCGGAATATCTTGTTGAAAGCCTAATAGTAGTAAACCATGCCGTCCAGAACAATTTTACTCTTATTAATCCTTTCCTTCCTCCATTGTCCCATCCAATGGGGTGCCGCCTCAGCTGCATCACCATCCCGAGAGAAGCTTTTAACCATTGCCATCGGCGCCTTTAACGATAAATTTTATGGTTTTGCGGAGAATCAGTTCGAGACATACATCGAATCCTATCCCCGTAGCCCCAACATTGACTGGGTTTACTACCTCCTGGGAAGGACCTATTATCTCCAGGGAAAGATCCTTGAAGCCAAGGAGGTTTTCCTGAAGGTCGTTCGTGAATTTCCCTCCTTCCAACATAAGGGGAACGCTCTCTTTTGGCTAGCAAGGACATGGCTAGAATTGGGCAACAACGAGGAAGCGGTGAAATATTACAGGGAATTTGTTCTTCGGCACCACAAAAACGAGCATCTGAGCGAGGCATATTTTGATCTGGGGAACATCTACGTGCAGTGGAAACGCTTTATAGAGGCGGAATATTACCTGAAAGAATTGATGTCCTATCCCGTTGCCGAGGACACCTTAATTCAAGCCCAATACTTTCTCGGCCTCATCTTCTTTAACCAAGGAAGATATAGGGAGGCGGAAGACCAACTGGACAAGGTCATAATCAATCCGGCTTCATCTCGGAAACCCTATTTTCGAGAAGCCCTCTTTTTGCTCGCTGAAATTCGGTTGAGGCTCTCTCACTTTGAAAAAGCAAGGCAAGCCTATTTCACTTTTTCCCGATTGTTTCCAAAGGACACCTTGTCCCCGGATGTGCTCTTTGGATTAGGCTGGTCCCAATATCGATCAGGGGATGTACAGGGAGCTATCCAGACTTACTTGCAGTTCAAAAAGAGATTCCCCGACTCGAAGTTGCTCCCCGAAGTTCGGCTCCGTATGGGGGAAATGTACCTTCAACAGGAGGACTACACCGAGGCCCTCGAGGAGTTTAAAGGAGTGGTCCAGGATTTTCCCAAGAGTCCCACATTCGGGAAATCCCTTCTCAACATGGGATGGTGTTATCTCAACGTGGGACAATTCGAAGAAGCCGCCAAAATTTCCCATAAAATCTTGCAACTTCCCACCCACGAAAGGGAGAAGAGCCTGTCCCAACTCATCCTGGGTGAAGTCAACTTTCACGAAAATAGATATTCAGAGGCCCTCCCCTACTATTTCAACCTGATTAATATTCCCGAATATCGAGAAAATGCCCTATTCAAAATGGCGAAATGCTATTTCCATGAGGGAAAATTTAAGGAGGCCTTAACGAACATTGAAATTTTGACCCTTGAATACCCCGATTTCAAAAACATACAGGAACTCCTCTTCATCAGGGGAGAGGCATCATCGAAATTAGAAGATTTCGATCTTGCCATTCACAGCTATCAACAGATAATCAAGGCCAACAAGACGGGGAAGTGGACAACACATGCTCTATTCAATCTGGGGAAAATTTATATATTGCGGAGAGACGTGGAAAAGGTGAAGGAGGTTTTTCACCGGATTATCGAGGATTTTCCCGGCAGTCCTTTAAGCCCTCTAGCCGCCTTCCGATTAGGGACCATTTACTTCAACGAGGGAGACGAGGAAAAGGCATTGGATACCTATACCCTTGCCCTGAAAACAGATGACAAACGGGTCTTGGCTGAGTCACATTTTCGCCGCGGAGAGATCTATTTCAAGCAGGCCAATTACTCAAAGGCCATGGAGAACTTCATGGCCATCGAAGGGAATTTTAAGGGTCAAACGCCGTGGTATGAGTTGGCGCAATTTGAGGTGGCGAATATTCAGAGAAAGTTGGGAAAGATCACGGAGGCAAAGGCTACTTACAAGACGGTGCTGAAGCACTCAAAGGACCCCGAGTTAAAGGGTATCATACAGAAGATGCTGGATGAGATGAAAATGGAGGAAAGTGGACAGTAGTGGATACCAATAGGCTTAGGATTTTAGAAATGACTGAAATTGACCTGAAGGATGTGGTAATAATCGAGAGCCTTTGCTTCTCCATTCCATGGAGTCAGGAGATGTTTAAGTCGGAATTATCCCTCGATTTTGCCCACAATTTCGTCGGAAAGCTGAGTCTCGATGGAACTGGAAACATCCTTGTTGGCTACATTTGTAGCTGGTTGTTCCACGGTGAGGCCCATATACTGAATATCGCCGTACACCCGGATTATCGTCGCATGGGTTTGGGAACGCATTTGATGCGATTCTTCATTGACTTCTGCGGTGCGAAGAAGGTGAAAACTTTAACCTTGGACGTTCGCTCCTCAAACCATCCTGCCATTGAGATGTATCGGAAAATGGGGTTTCGAACACGGGGGTTGAGGCCCCATTATTATGCCGATAACGGCGAAGATGCCCTCATCATGACTTTGAAGTTGAACCGAATATAGGTCGATGAATTCTTCTCCATCAGAAACCAAGGAGGCCGGGGGCGGCGCCGTCCAAGGAGGGACGGCGAGCTTCGTCAACTCCCATGCCTGAGTCGAAATCGTCGATGGCATTGAAGCCCATCGTGTAAGGAAAGGAGTACAACACATTGATGAACTGGTGGGAAGTCTAAGAACACCATGAAGAGAAAGTGGGAAATTTACCCTCCAAATCCATCGCTTCAGGAAACCTTTTCAAAGGAATTGGAAATCTTCCCTCTTACCGCCCAAGTATTGGCAAACCGCGGCATCAGTGAAATCGATCAGGCATATCAATTCCTCCATCCTAGTCTATCCCATCTCCATTCCCCTTTTCTCATGAAGGATATGGACAAGGCTGTGGATCGGGTTATCCAGGCGCTTTCGAAGCGAGACCAAGTCCTAATCTATGGGGATTATGACGTCGATGGGGTAACCTCGACAGCCATTTTGACCCTCATCTTTCAATCCCTGAAATTTCCGCACCGTTATTACATCCCCCCCCGAATCGAGAGGGGTTACGGCCTCCACCTGGATATCATAGAGAAATTCGCCCAACAGGGGGTGAATTTGATCATTACCGTTGATTGCGGCATCTCCGACATGGATGTGGTCAAGAAGGCTCAGGAGATGGGAGTGGACATCATCATCACGGATCACCATGAAGTCCCCAACGAGATTCCCCCTGCTTGTGCCGTCCTCAACCCGAAGCAGGGGGATTGTTCCTTCCCGTTCAAATCATTGGCCGGCGTAGGTGTGGCCTTCAACTTAATCATAGCCCTCAGGTCCAAGCTGCGGGAACGGGGCGCGTGGAAGGATGGAGAAGTTCCCAACCTGAGGAGGTATCTGGACCTCGTGGCGATGGGAACGGTAGGTGATCTTGTTCCCCTTCTGGATGAAAATCGTATCTTCGTTCGGTTCGGTTTGGAGGAACTGACTGAGGCGAGCCGTCTTGGCATTCAGGTCCTGAAAGAGATCTGTGGGTTGAAGGAGAGTGTCATCACAACGGGAACTGTTGGATTCAAACTGGCTCCCCGAATCAACGCAGCCGGCCGCCTTGGGGAATCCCAAAGGGCGGTCGAACTCTTGGTGACCCAAGATCTGAAAGAGGCGGAGAGGATAGCCCGGGAGCTGAACCTGGAAAACAGCAGGCGACAGCGGCTGGAGGAGGATATTTTGAAGGAGATCATCGGTTGGATCGAGGGGGATGACCGCCTACTCCAAAAAAGTTCATTAGTTTTCTCTTCTCAATCGTGGCATCCAGGGGTCATCGGAATTGTTGCCTCCCGTTTGGTGGAACAGTATTACAGGCCAACCATCTTGATCTCCCTCGATGGTGATCGTGGAAAGGGTTCAGGGAGGGGCATCGAGGGGTTCGATATGTATGAGGGGATAAAGATGTGCAGCCCTCTGCTCGTGAGCTTTGGGGGCCATCGGTTGGCAGCCGGACTCGCTATTGAAGGGGAGAAGATCGAGGCGTTTAAGGGTCGGTTCGAAGAGCTCGTATCACAAGGCTGTAAACCCAGTGATTTTGTTCCGAAGGTACGAATCGATTCGGAGGTAGCTCTCCCGCTTATTCAAAGGAATCTCATAGAAGAACTCTCCTTTCTTGCACCCTTTGGCCCCTCTAACCCCAAGCCGGTATTTTGCTCAAGGGAAATAAGGGTACGGGATTCCAGGATAGTGGGGGAGAACAATTTGAAGTTGAAGGTTGAGGAGGATGCTATTTACGATGCCATTGGGTTCCAGATGGGGCACCTCTACCCCCTGGAATCGCAACGAATCAGGATTGCCTTCGTCCCTCAGATCAACGAGTGGCAGGGGATGAAGAATATTCAACTGGAACTGAGGGATATCCTTATTCACGAAAACTCTTCTCGGAGACACCCTCCAATGGAGGATTAAGAGACGACTCGATATTGATCCTTTTATTCCTTGAAGCAGGGGCTTTCTTTGAAGAAGGGGGAGTCTCTTGCCGAATTACTCCTTCCAATCCTTCATGCATTTGCCCTCTGCTCGGGTCATTCCCCTCTCCATCCCCGGAGCCGATGATATTCCGCCACCATAATCTCCAGTTCCTCAGGCGACAGGGAGATGTTATCCCGTCCGGCCTTCTTGAAAAATTTCCCCGGAAGAGTATCCTCCTCAACAGGAATTCCCTCCCGCCTGTTAAAGGACATGGATAGGCTCAGGATCTTTGAGGCCCGCTCGCGCAGTTCCCCCTCACGGAACCGTCTTCCAGTCACTGCCTCGATGAGACAGATAATATCGTTCCATTCGAGATAATTCCGATAAAATTTACAGAGGAGCAGCATATCAAAAAGGGTCATCCTGTCCTCTACTTCTACCAAGGCCCGCACCCGTTCTCGGATATCCTCGGTCTTGTATTTCCCCTTGATCTCATCGAGATAGAAGAGACTCTGGAGGTGGGCGGCTCCCCTCTGGGAAGTGGCATATGCCAGACCCATTCCTTTCAAGGAACGAGGGTCAAATCCGGGAGGCTCCAAACCCTTTACATGGATGGCAAGATCTTCCAATCCAAGGATACGTGAAGCATCTCGAACTCCCTCTGCCAGGATTCCGCCGAGACCATCCCGACAAGCTATCTTTCGGAGTATCTCCTCAGTACGTTCCGTGTCGCCGAAAGGAAGGTTGAGATCCAATCTTCCGTTTTGTGAGGCTTTCATGGCGAAGGCTATTACATTTCCAGCGCTCACCGTATCCAGGCCAAGTCGATTGCATAAGTCATTCAAATTGAGGATTTCCTCCAGGGAGCGAATTAGGCAAAGGCCTCCAAAAGCTGCGACCGTCTGATAATTAGGGCCCGGTATTGTGAGTCCCTTGTAGGGACCTTTCTTCACTTTCGTTCGCTTTCCGCAGGCCAGAAAGCAATGGGGGCACGAGATAGACTTCACCTGGCAGATTTCCCTGAGGTGTTCGGCTGTGAGACGTTCCCATCCTTGAACGGTCCCCTCTTCCCAATAGCGGGTGGGAAACGCCCTCATGGTGTTCATGATCCCCACCATCATGGGCGAACCATAAGTACGGAACATACGGGTCAATTCCTTTCCCTTCCCCTCATCTCTCATCTTCTTGTAAAAAGCCTTCAACTTCGAAAGATCTACAGGTTTGCGATGTTCCGTACCGTGGAAGACCACCCCCTTCAGCTTCTTGGAGCCCCAGACGGCCCCAAGACCTCCCCGTCCGAAGGAGTGTCCTCCTTCATTGATTACCATGGCAAACTTCACCCCTACCTCTCCCGCAGGGCCGATAACAAGGGCGGAAGCCTGTGGCTCTCCCACTGCGTTAAGCATCCTTTTCACACTTTGATCTGTGGGAAGGCCCCAGATGGACGATCCGTCTCGAAAAAAAACTTCCTCATGGGAGATTTCAAGGAAAACAGGACCTACGGATTTCCCTTGTATGACGATAACATCATTCCCCGTTCGAGAAATGAGAACCGCTGTCATTCCACCCCCATAGCATTCGAGGTAGCCTCTCGTCTGGGGCGATTTGGTAAAGACCCCATAACGGCTGGAACCGTAAATTGGGAGGTCAACAAAGCATCCGTTGGAAAAGATGATGGGGATCTTCGGGTCGTTCGAGTCAATCCCTGGGGGAGTTTCCTGAGCGAGAAAAAGAGTTCCCATTCCTTTTCCTCCCAGGTAATCCTCTATGAGATCGCCAGGGATCGTTTCCCACGCCCAAGTTTGGCTGCTCAGGTCAATACGAAGAAGCCTTCTGAAGAAACCTTCCATAGGCCATTCATTTCTTTTTTGGTCTTAGTGGGGTCATTAACTGAGGACAATGGCTCATAGCCAGTATCAGGATTACCACGGCTCGCATGAGGTCAGCCTATACTTGGAAATTATAACAAATTGCCCGCGTATCCTCAATGATTGTATTGACTGGACTTTCCTGAGTCTCTGGGGGGGCACCGCTATTCATGAGCGATATTTGCCGGAGAAGGGTCACATCAGAACAGGACGTTGTCCGGGTTCCCTGGAGCGAACATTAAAGAATTTTGGCTACCCATTCTTAGTGAAGCGAAACGGCCACAAATCCAATGTCTGAGCCCACAGGGCGAGTTTTGGATTTGCAGTGAAGCGAACTATGAATGGTCCACAATTCTTTTCAGTGAGCGAAAGGGAATTTGGGCAACAGACCCGAGCAACCGAAGGGACAACGGTGTTCGCTTATGAGAAATATAATATAGATCGCTTCAAAG
>JBGVTJ010000167.1:0-7820 GCA_041862515.1 Thermodesulfobacteriota bacterium
GTTAATTTGGTCCTTGGGCTTAATCGCATGGTTCTGGCAGAGGGACTTTCCCTTGGTAAGAAAGCAGGTATGGACCAACATAGACTCCTGGAAGTGCTTAAACAATCGGGAGCCTATTCCAAGGCTATGGATATGAAGGGAACCAAGATGATTGAGAAAGATTTCTTGCCACCCGAAGGGAAACTCGCCTTTCACCTGAAAGACGTGAGGCTCATGCTCGATTTGGGGAAGAGGCTAGATTTTCCTTTAGTACTTTCCAGCCTCCATGCCCAGGCCCTTGCTTCCGAAGTAGCAAAAGGGAGAGGCGAATGGGACAATTCCGATATCATCTCCTTTTATGAAGATCTGGCGAATCTGTGAGCCTGTGGGTAAAGGGGAGGTTATCCCCTAACCCATATGGGGAACAGGACGATACTCAACACGCTGGAAACTTTCTTTTCGGTTGAATTCAGTTCATCCTTTTTTATACATTTAGGGGGTTAAGGCCTATTTTAGTCGAATGCTCAATGTGGGAAAAGGATAGCTTTCCAACAAGGGCGGCGAAGACTCGTCGGTTAAATTCCTTTGCTAATACCACTTTTGGAGAGGAGATGTTATGGCGATTCGATATCCCTTGGTTCACCTTGATGACGTAAATCCCGAAGTGATGGATGAAGATGCCGGCTGGAGCATCACGGAATTTCGCCTGCCGATCAGCAAAAGACAAGGGAGCTCAACCACCATGTTCCACGCCCGCTTCATGCCGGGCGCTATCCACAAGAAACACCGACACGACAACTGCGATGAGATCTACTCCATCGTGAGCGGCTACGGAGTAGCGGGGGCCGGAGACGACCGGGTGGAGGTTCGTGGGGGCCACTTTCATTATGTTCCCAAGGGCGTGGAGCATTGGCTGTATAATATGAGCGAGAAAGAGCCCATCGAAGTCATTGGCGTCTATATTGGGGCCGGCAGCGTCGAGGAGACCGGCTACGTATATTTGGGCGAGGTAACGGAAGAGGATCTCAAACAGTGCACGGAGTAAGGTGTGCCCCTAGAATTTCCACAATTTCCTGCGGGAAGGAAGATTAAAGCCTCTTTCCATTTCCCCCGCTTAATATCTCTTTCCCTCCACTCCTGGTAAGGTAATACTATGTAAGGATAGATAACAAAATTATAAAGGATTTCTGTTCCCTAAAACAGAGATAGGCATGATGGAAATGGTGAATTTATTAGTCGTTTTTTTTATTAGTATCATTGCCGGTTCATTCGGAACCTTGGTTGGTGGCGGAAGTTTAATTACAATTCCGACATTAATTCTTCTTGGTTTACCCCCACATACCGCAATTGGCACTGATAGGCTGGGAATGACAGGTATCGGTTCAGCTGGTTGGTATGAGTTTCATAAGAAAAGAATGATCGATTATAAAATCGGTTTCATCATAGGTGTGCCCACGATGCTTGGCGCTCTTTTAGGGGCGAACCTCGTTTTCCAAATCAATGAGGTAATTTTGAAACAGGCAATTGCAATTATAACTATCCTCATTCTGTTTTTTATCATATTTGTCAAGCCTAAAATGGGGATAGAAAAGACCAATCATATGGTAAGAAATCACGAATATCTTATTGGAGCTGTTGGTAGCTTTTTTCTTGGAATCTATGGAGGGTTCTATGGTGCAGGAACTGCTACCTTTTTATCCTATATCTTAATATTATTGTTCAGGCAAACCTTTCTGGAATGTGCAGCAACGGTAAAAATAGCAGCTTTGCTCATGACAGCTATGGCTGCGTCAATCTTTGCTATCAATGGAGCGATCCGCTATTCTCTTGCGGTTCCGATGTTTATTGGCGCTTTCATAGGCTCCTATGTTGGAGCTCATTATTCGGATAAAATTGGAAACGTCTGGATAAAAAGATTGTTTTTCGTCATTGTTTTGACAATGGCGATAAAGTTACTCGTTTAATCTCCGTACCTCGTCAGTGAGGTCTAGCGACCCGTCGAATTGCGTACATCGCAGAGGAGCGCCCCTTAAAATGATAGGGAATAGAATTTTTGTAGCCCTTAAAAACAGAACAAAAGAATCGTATACGGCAGGGGGGGAAAGTTCTAGATTCTTGGTACATTTTCTCTTGACTCGAAACCCTGCTTTAGTTACCTTCTCCGACTGTTCATCGACTAAAAGCAAAGGAAGGAGTGAGCATGTCATTCAAAAAGAAGCTTGGGCGCAAGAAGCCCGACAACCGCTTCGTTGCCAAGTATGACAAGGACGTCAAGTGGGAGGAGGCTGCCGCGAACGAACTGCTCGCGCTGCCTAAGGGCCTAAAGATGAAGATTTTCGGCTACGATCCCGTCATGAGGCGGATCGACCTGAAGGTGAAATTCCCCAAGGGCTACGTCGAACCTCGGCACAGCCACAAGAGCTGGCACTCAATTTTGGTAACAAGGGGTCGGATGTGCGTGGCCGGTAAGGACCTTCGTCCGGGCGACTATGTCTTCGGCTGGGACCAACCTCACGGGCCCTATGAGTACCCGGACGGTTGCGAAGTTTACGTGGTCTTCATGGGGGAGGGGACGCAGCACGTCTGGGACGAGGATGAATTCCTTCACCACCGCACGCTGTGGAAGGCCGAATCCGCCGCCGGGAAGAAGGCCGTGGCTCGGGGCGAGGAGGTTCGGAAACATGAGCGTGAGAAAAAGGTCGCCAAAAAAATAACCCCCACAAAGAAAAAGACCGCAAAAAAGATTCCCTCCCGAGGGGTGACGGTGAGGCGCGTGAAGGCAAGAAAGTAAGCCAAAGGAGGTCGAAGACGATGTCACCCGAACTATATATCTATTTGAACGGCGAGATCCTGGAGGAGAGCCAGGCACGCATCTCTCCTTTTGACAGGGGATTCCTCTGGGGGGATGGGGTATATGAGATTACTCCCTGCTTTAAGCGCCGGTTGTTCCGTTTGGGCGACCATCTGGATAGACTCTACCGATCACTTCGCTACATTCGGGTCGATCCCGAGATAAGCAGAGAAGAGATGGAGAAGGCGACCCTTACCCTCCTGGAGGCCAACTTCGGCCGCCTCGGAGAGGAGGGGTTTTACCGGGTGGGACATTGGGTGACGCGTGGAATGGACTCACCGAGTATGGCTGCTCGAGATGCGGGACCTCCCACCGTATGTATCTTCTGGCGGCCCGTGCAGGTCGAGACCTTTGCGCATTGTTACAAAGAAGGTGTTAAGCTAACCGTGGTTCCCACGAGGAGGGTCCCGCCGGAGTGTCTGGAGACGCGGGCTAAGGTAACGAGCAAAATGAACCAGATTCTGGCGGAACTCGATGCGGACGCTGCGGATGCCCGGTCGCTCATGTTGGATATCTATGGAAACGTGGCGGAGAATTCCACAGCTAATTTCTTTATCGCCCGTGACGGCATCCTCTGGACCCCGCCAGAACGGAATATCCTGGAGGGGATTACCCGCAAGGTAGTCTTTGAGCTGGCGTCTCGCCTGGACATACCGCTCGAAGAGCGAAATATTACGCTGTACGACATCGCCCAAGCGGAAGAGTTCTTTCTCTCCTCCAGTGCCATATGTGCCTTGCCGGTGCGGGAAGTACATGGTTTTCGGCCGAGGGCATCGATTCCGGGTCCTCTCACGCGAAGATTGATAGGGGCATTCGTTGAGGAAACGGGTTTTGACTTTTCCAAGTATGTAACCACGAGGTAAACCCATTTGGCCTGCCAGTCTCGCGCAGCAACAAGAATTATCCGATGCCGGTCCAAGGTGTCGCCTCATGAGACAACGAGACGAGGGGTTGCTCTTTCGTGGAAAGATCATTTACCCCAGTGCCATATTCCTTGAGATAGACATTGACAATACAAACGTACCCACAGTAATGAGATGGAAGTGCCGGCAGTGGCCAGTGCTGGCTACGGAATACGCAGACACAAGTGCCATCTTCCACGAACAAAGCTGCTGGCCTCGAATGAACATGCGCATCATGTTTTGAGGATATTACATGCAAGGCTCAGTTGACCTGATATATGATCTGGATGACATCCCCCCCTGGAAACGATGCCTCATCTACGGAATCCAATGGGCTCTGATCATGATTCCCAGCCTCACGATTTTCTCCACGATCTCTTCCGAATACCTGGGTCTTCACGGGGGTGAAGAAGTCCTGTTCTTTCAAAGGCTCCTGGTAACAGTGGGTGCGGTAATGATCCTCCAGACCTTATGGGGACATCGTTACCCCCTGTTGGACGGGCCGGCCTCAGCCCTCCTCCTCAGTTTCATCATTCTGGCCCCCTATGGGATTTCGACGATCCAGGGGGGGATGATGGCGGGAGCTCTCCTACTCGTCCTATTGAGCGTCTTCGGACTGGTACGATATTTAGAACCATTCTTCACCGACAACGTAATCGGGGTAATCCTTATCCTCGTCGCCCTCACCCTCATTCCCTACCTGGCGCCCATGGTTATCGGTGCAGGGCGAGGTTTCCCCCACGGGGATCCCTCCGTATTTGGCGTCTCCGTCCTGGTTATGGTGGCGATCGCCCTGTTCAGCAACTGGTTTACCGGATTTCCAAAGACCATTTCCCTGTTTCTCGGCATCATGTTAGGAACCCTTTTGATGTGGGCCTTGGGCAGGATGGATGTCATCGGAGTGAGAGAGGCCCACTGGTTTTCCCTGCCACGACCGTTTCTCCCCGGCCTTCCCAAGTTCTCTCTTTCGGCCACCATCACCTTTCTCGTGGCATACGTGGCGGTGATCATCAACGCGGTTGGGAGTATCTATAGCATGGGAGAGGTAGTGGGAAAAGAGGGGATGATGGGTCGGGTAAACAGAGGGATTGCCGTCACGGGCCTCGGGGGACTTGGAGCGGGGATCCTGGGGGTCGTCGGGACTGTAAGCTTTGCCTTCAGTCCTGGTGTAGTCCTTGTGACTCGGGTGGGGACCCGGTTTGCGGTTACCGTATGCGGAGGCCTGTTATTCTCCCTCGCCTTTTTCTCAAAATTTTTGGCCATTCTGGCCTCATTTCCCACATCGGTGGTGGGAGCCGCCATGATCACCGCAATGGCCGCGCAGATCGGGGCTGGTATCTCTATCATCACCCGATCTGGGAGATCCCTGGATGGACGAGATTATATGGTTGTAGGGATTCCCGTGCTCATGGGAGGACTGGTTTCCATTCTCCCGGGAACATTTTTTGAGGCCTTTCCAGCCACGGTGCATGCATTGTTGAAGAACGGCCTGGTGGTCGGAATCTTGCTGGTCCTCATACTGGAGCACCTCTTGCTGCCGAGGAGGACGTGAGGTTTTACGAGGAGGTGGGAAGCAGGAGGAAGGAGATTCTCCCGCTTTCTTTGTTAAATACCTTGACAAAGCTTTCCTTGATATTATATGAGATTTGCGTGCTTTTGAGGCTCTGAGGTTGTGTTTGATCAGCCGTTAATGTGAAACTGAGGAGGTATGAGATGAAGATATTTAAGACTGAGGAGTATATCAAAAAGGAGAATCCAAATCCTGGCCAGCCGTATCGGCCCGAAATTCTGACCGCGGAGCATAACGCCAAAAGCCTCGGTGGAATATTCGGCCTACTCGTTCCCGGCAGCCAGGTACCCTACCATTATCACAACAACCGCGAGTCCATTATCATCGTCATAAGCGGAGAGGCAACTGAAATCATAGAGGGCGAAGAAGTCCCTATCAAGGCCGGTGATGTGCTCCATATCCCTGCGGGGGAAAAACATACGACGATAAACAGGTCGGATAAGGACTTTCGTTACCTCGAATTCTACACCTGTCCGCCCCTCTCAGCCGACTTCGTGGAGGTTAAGGAGAAGACCTGATAGCCGTTCTCCGTCAGCTCTCGTCGATTGAAGCTGGGAACTCTATGGATGTATTCAGATAAGACCATTTCTGTTCTGAGGAAGGAAGGGAGACAATGAGGATAAAGAATGTCAGTGTTATCGGTCTCGGATTGATGGGAACACCGTTGGCCACTCTACTCATAAAGGCGGGGTACCCTGTAGCCGGTTTCGATATCGTTGAGAAGAAGATGTCCAAGTTGGTCCCGCTCGGTCTGAAAGCAACAAAGTCCCCGAAGGAGGCTGCAAAGGGAGCGGATCTCATCGTGCTCTCCCTCCAAAAATGGGGCATCATAGAAGAGGTTGTGGAAGGAGAGGATGGGATTCTGGAGGGGGCAAAAAGGGGGCAGATTATCATTGACACCAGCACGGTCCCCCCATGGGAGAGTAAGGCCATGGCGCAGAGGCTGGCGAAAAGGGGAATCGAGTGGATGGACGTCCCTATCTCGGGGTCCTCCGCCCAGGCCAAGGTGGGTAACATGGTCTTCATGGTCGGGGGGAAGAGGTCGACCTTCAAAAAGGTTAAGCCCGTTCTCGATAAGATTGGGAAGAAAACGGTCTACGTTGGGAAGAACGGTGACGGGGCCATGCTGAAGCTCATCGTGAACCATACCTTATACCTCAATCAGGCTGCCGCCATAGAAGGTTTGGTGCTCGGTCTCAAGGCCGGCCTTGCCCCCGACGTGATGTTGGACGTCATGACCTCCGGTGCTGCCGCAAGCGATTTGCTCATATCGCGTGGGGCGGACATGGTTAGGGGTAATTTCAGTCCGAAGGGTCCCCTCGTATTAGCCGTCAAGGACCTCGGTATTTCCCTTGAGACGGCGAGACAGTTAGGTGTTGTCGTACCGATGGGGGGACTATATTACCAGTTATTGCTCAAAGCACAATACAACGGTTGGGATCGAAGTGACGCTACTGCCGTTATGAGAATATACGAGGAACTCGCTGGCGGAATCACGCGGAAGATAAAGAAGCCGGCATCGGGGAAAAAAGTGAGATGATTTAGAGGTAGGAAATAGGACTGTATAAACATCCCGAGCGGTGCTGTATTCGTTCTCGATGAAATCCCTCTCGCCAGAGGGCTTCGTATCCGAATCCGTCGTGGGTTCAGCTTTTGATTTTCTTGGGACACTCGGGGATTAATAGTGGGGCCTCCAGAATCAACTCCACTGCCATCTCCGCCCCTCTCCGATAGACTGTTTCGCAGGTATGGCCCGGCCACTGGGAGATCCATTTCTCGCGGAGAGGACGGCACTCCTTTTCGCCAAATTCCTCCGCGAACCTTCGGTGAAGTTCATAGCAGAGTTCATCCACACATGTCAAATCGTCGGTCGGTGACCTCCTGCCGTGGAGCAAGCCGATACAAATGATCCCGGAAGCCAAGGCCCCGCAGAGATGGCCCACTTGCGTATAGGGCAGTTCCTCACCGGTGCGTTGGTCATTTCCCGAGGAAACTGCCTCCAGGGCCTCAGTCAGGTTAATCCCGGGTTCTTTTCGATGAGTTCCCCCACCGCCATGAAACCCCGTTACTATTCTCACCATAGACGGGTCCGTAATCATCAATGTTTCATTTATCGCCGTAAAAACGGATTCACTACAATGAAATCCCTTTCGTCTGCATTCCACGGCTTTGCGGCCCGCCTCTTCGATCCTTTTCCCGTTTCCTTGCTTCATCTTCTATTCCTCGATCCCTCGCGATAAAAGGCATCGCCATCGGCCTCTTTTAGCGGGCCTTTGCCGGAAGCTTGATGTCTTTGAAATCCCTGACGGCCGCGGTGATCGATTTCTCAACGGGTAATCGTTCGGCCGTTGATCCCCCGACGTAACCGTCCAGTCCTTCGGTTTTTTCGAGAACATATTGGACGTCTTGCGGGGTGATTGTCGCCCCACCATGGCATGTTATCACAGCCTCCGGTTTTTTCTCCCTTACAGTATCAATGATATTCTGAACGAGATCCACCATGCCATCGAGAGAAGTC
>JBGVTJ010000168.1:0-12847 GCA_041862515.1 Thermodesulfobacteriota bacterium
CCTGAGGAATGAGGCGTACTTACAGTACGCTGCAATGACGAAGGATGCAGCGCAACGCAGCCCTTCGGCTTTGCTCAGGGCCGTGAGCATGTCGAACGGAAGTTGGACTTTTTACGAAGCCATCAAATTTGGTCAAAGACCACCTGCTCTCACCCTCCAATTTCCCTAACCTTCCCAATTTTCTGGATAAATAAGAATCAATGGGGGAAATAAGGCATGAGAAGTTCCTCTCGCTTTCCGAACGGCGGGGAAAAAATACTGGAATATCTAGCCTGGAAATGGCTCCTAAAAAATCATCTTAAAGCTCCAGGGAATTGACGGACAGCTTGAAAGAAGTACTGGATCCGGCGGGACAGAAATCGAAATCAATTATTCATCATTCCAAAAACTAACCCATCAAGAGCATTTGGATATGCTTTCCCAGATGGCCCCGTAATACATCCTCGTGGAGTTGTTGATTCTGTCGAAGGATTGTTCGGATTCTTTCCCGAAACCGATAACCATTATCGCCTCTTTCGGTCAATACTGACCCAAAGGTCACGTGGAGAATCTGGCGACCATGATCCTGATCCAGATAGACCTTCTCCAGTTCCCCATCCTTGAGGTCACTCGCCTCGGGTACGAGGTCCAATCCGGTGGAGATATGATACGTGGCCCGATCTGTTTCGAAGCGCTCCCTGGCGAATTGAACGATTGACCTGAAGAGCTCCTTGTCGACGCGGCAAACCACCCGGAGGGCCTCAAGATAGCTGGTCCCTGCTGTTTTTATGTGAAAACGTCCCTTGCAGATTCGTCCAAAGCTCGGATATATGCTGAGCTTGTCGCTCCCGCTGTGAACGCTGATCTTGTATGGCCCAAACTGCTCTGCAATGGCCATGTGCTGTTTCAACGACTCATCGAAAAGCGCCAGATTGCCTTTGTAATCAATGGCTTTCTCGAAATCACCGACGAATCGGGGAGCGAGGCTCACGATTGAGGTGCCATGCCGTTTCAATTCAAGGGCAATGAAGAGGTGTTCCAGCGGCGAGGTGGGCTGAGGAGTCTCATCAACGGAAATCTCTAATTCGAAAGGCCTCGAACCCATGCGTTTTGCCACGTGACGGGCCATTTCGTATGTGTGGGTCAGAGCCCGGCCGTACTTGACCGCTGCACGTTTCAACGGGAGCTCCTCGAAGGTCACGCGAATCTTTCCCTCCCCGTGCTCGATTTCGAAGGTTCTCCCCCGATAGAGCTTAATGAGATTCGATGCCCCCTCAACCTTACCATCGATGAGATCCTGAAACCTCTCTTCAATTTGATTTCGGTCATAATCGTTGGCTTGTTGATCCACGAATTCCGAAGGATCAATGGTGAAGAAGACGAAGCCAGCTTTGGCCATTAGGTCCGCATCGGATTTCGTCTTGAGGTGATCCGCATCGGCCCCAAAGGGCCCGATCCATCCAGCTCGAAAAACCCCCCAGCTTGCGTCATCCAAGACCTGATTGGCTGTCCGCTCCGTCCGGGACATCTCTCGAATTGACTGCTGGGCAAAAACCGGTAGAATCTTCCCTTCAGCACGGGCAGCGGCCATGGCGTGCCCGGGGGTGGCATAGCCAATCCGATCCCCAAATCCGAATGCCGGTTTGAGTCCCAGGGTCTGGGGGCGGGCATAGGGCACGATCTCTCTCAAGGCGGCGGCATTCCGCGGACTCAATGCTGCCATCAACACCCGCAATCCCTGGACCTCAGAGGAGTCACCCTGGAAGCGAGTCAACCACGAGGGGACCTTGCCCGCTTGAGAAACGCCGAAAAGCACCGCATCTCCATCTCGGTCCACCATACCCAATAAGCCATTTTTGAGCCTACACAGAGAGGAAGACAATATCCTCTCGCCAATCAAAAGGGCTTCCAGAGAGCCAGTCACGGATCTCTGCTCATCTACCTCCAGGTGTTTAGCACCTTGTCTTCCAAAGGCTTTAATCACTTCGTCTACGTAATACACCGACTCCCCCTTATTACCTTTTTATTCGCGCGGTCCCGCCGCCCATGACATGAAGGACCTCATCCGCGGTAATCATGCTCGTATCTCCTCGGGTGCTCTGGAGAATGGCTCCATGGGCTGCCCCTAACTCGACACATTCGGCCGGCGACTTACCGTTGAGAAATCCATAGATCAACCCTGATGAGAAACCATCCCCTCCCCCTACCCGATCTTCGATCTCCAGGTTCTCGTAACGCTGGGACTCATAGAACGTTTCGTCATAAAAGAGAATTGCACTCCAATGATTGATAAGCCCGCTGACAACCTCCCGAAGCGTTGTGCCGACACCTTTCAGGTGGGGAAAACTCTCCATCAACCGACCAACCATCCTTTTGTAGTTTTCCACTGGGAGCTCAAGGAGTTTCTCGTCCACTCCCTCCACCTCAAAACCCAGTACTTTTTGGAAGTCTTCCTCATTTCCGATAACAAAGTCCATGTATTGAACCAAGGGCTTGGTGATCTCTTGGGCTTTTTCGCTGGACCAGAGCTTCGATCGGAAGTTGAGATCGTAGGAAACGATGGTGCCCGCCTTTTTCGCCGACTCCATCGCTTCTGCCGCTACCTTCGCCGCACTCTCGCTCAGGGCGGTGAAGATCCCCCCCAAATGGAACCAGCGAACTCCCTGTTTTTGAAAGAGCTCTTCCCAGTCAATTTCGCCAGGACGCATCTGAGAGGCCGCCGAATGGCCCCGATCATACATGGTGACGCTGGACCGTAACCCTGTTCCAACCTCCGTAAAATTGAGCCCGCAGCGGTTCTGCTTTCCCACGCCGTCATAGGGAACCAAAACCACATGCCGCATATCAACTCCGACGGCTCTCCCATGATTCACGATGAGGCGTCCCAGGGGATTCTGGGGAAGCTTGCTCACCCATGCAGTTCTGAGGCCCAGACGGGCCAAGGCATAAGATACATTGTATTCCCCGCCACCAACCCATACCTCCAGCTGCCGAGCAAATTCTAAGCGCTCATGGCCAGGAGGGCTCAGACGAATCATACATTCCCCGAGGCTCACCAGGTCAAATTGGCAGGATGCTTGATCTCGAATCGAAAGGGTCATGGCAAAATTTCCTCCTTTTTCTTTCCCTTGGGCCATGCATTTCACGCGGGAAATGGCACCCCTAACTCCTCACCCAATCCCCGAAGGAGCTTTACATCTTCTTCCCTGATCGGACACCCCTCCTTCTCTCGCCGCTTTTTGGTCCGCCACTCAGGCTCTCCCGGTATGAGAATCTCCTCAACCCCGGGGCCTTTCGGTTGAGCCTTCAGCTCAGCGAATAGTTCATCTACCCGCTGTTTGAATGCATCCACCGGGCAGAAAGCTGCAATATCAATAGCCTGAACGTAATGACCCATGAAAGCTCTATTCTCCCAGTCATCAAACTTGCGAACGATGTGGAGCCCGTAGGGCATTCCCGTCAGGCAACTGGAAAGAATTTCGATCATCAGGCCAATGGCATATCCCTTGGCTCCACTCATCGGGACGACGGCGTACGCCTGGCTTGGATCGGTAACTGGTTTCCCCTTCCGATCCACTGCCCAGTTGGGTGGAATTGCTTTCCCGGCTTCGGCCGCCGCACGCACCTTTCCGAAGGCCACTTCGCTGGTGGCCATATCCATGCAAAACCAAGGGTGGGCTCCAGCGGGTATACAGCAACAGATCGGATTGGTGCCGAGGAATTTCTCTCGTCCCCCAAAGGGAATGACGTCACATTCCCCATCGGACATCACCAAACCGATACAGTCTCGTCTCGCACAATACTCCGCGTAGTAGGCGGCCGCTCCGAAATGATTGGAGTTTTTCACCGCGACAGTCCCTATACCGGCGTCCTGAGCCATCTCTACAGCTTTTCGAGCAGCTTCAAGGGTCGAGAGCTGGCCCAGTGAGAAATCCGCGTCCAAAATCCCCACCCCTGTTCTTTTCCTTTCGAAGTGAAATCGGGGGGTTGGATTGATCAAACCCTTCTGCAATCGCCGTACATAGAGGTTAGCGAGGTAGATACCATGGGTATCTACCCCTCTGAGATTAGCCTCCACAAGGACTTCGGCAACCACCTTTGCATCCTCCCCGGGAAGACCGGCTTTTTTAAATACCCCTTCGCCAAAGGCTCTCAACTCTTCCGGGGGAATCATGTAAGGTTTTTTCATGGCTCTCTCTTCTTTCAAACCGCTCTCAGTGCTCGCTCCACTCCGTGTGGAATACCCCTTCCCTATCCACTCTCTCGTAGGTATGAGCACCGAAGAAATCCCTCTGGGCCTGGGTGAGATTTTGTGGCAGCCGATCCCGCCTGTAGCTGTCAAAGTAATTGAGGGAAGCGCTGAGAGCGAGGCAGGGAATTCCGAGCCGGTTCGCCGTCTGAATGACCGTTCTCCAGGAATCCTGGGCTTTCAATATCCAGGCACTGAATTCCGGATGGAGAAGCAGGTTAGGAAGATCGGGTCGGTGGGAATAAGCCTCCTTAATGAGATCCAGGAACCGGGCCCTAATAATACACCCCCCTTTCCAAATCCTGCTGATTTCAGAGAGATTGAGGTTCCAACCATACTCCTCTGACGCCGCTCTCATCATGGCCGTTCCCTGGGCGTAACTGCAAATTTTGCTGGCGTATAGGGCCTCATGGACCGCATCGATCAATTCCTTCTTCTTCCCTTCGAATCGCTTCTGTGGGCCCCCAAGGGTTTTGCTTGCCCCCTGTCGTTCTGTCTTGTACGCCGATAAAATTCTCGCTTCTACAGCCGCATTGATGGTCGGAACGGGCACCCCAAGATCAAAGGCCGTCTGGGAAGTCCATTTTCCCGTGCCTTTCTGGCCTGCTTTGTCCAGAATCATGTCTACCAGAGGTTTCCCTGTTTCTTCATCGATTTTCGTAAAAATTTTCGCCGTAATCTCAATGAGGAAAGAATTGAGTACCCCTTCGTTCCAACGGGCAAAAATATCGGTCAGTTCCGCAGGTTCCAGACCCAGAGCAGTTCGTAAGATATCGTATGCCTCGCCGATGAGCTGCATGTCACCGTACTCAATCCCGTTATGTACCATCTTCACAAAATGGCCGGCCCCTGAGGGACCGATATAGGTGCAGCAGGGTCCGTCGTCCACCTGGGCAGCGATCCTGGTCAGCACAGGTGCCAGGCGGTCATAGGCTTCTCTAGGCCCGCCCGGCATGATGCTCGGGCCCTTCAGTGCTCCCTCTTCTCCGCCACTGATCCCCGTCCCCATGTAGTGAATACCTTCCGGAGCCAAGGCTTCGTGCCGTCGTTCCGTATCCCTGAAAAAGGAGTTTCCACCGTCAATGATAATGTCTCCCTTTGACAGGAAGGGTTTTACCTGATCGATCAGCTCATCTACGGCAGGCCCGGCCTTAACCATAAAAATGACCCGTTTAGGGGAAGCCAGGGAGTTGATCAACTCCTTAATCGAGTAGGTCCCACGGATATTCTTCCCCGAGGCCTCCCCTTCCAAGAATACCTTCACCTTGTACGTAGTCCTGTTATAGACAGAAACGGAATACCCCTTGCTCTCTATATTGAGAACGAGATTCTCCCCCATTACGGCCAACCCTATTAAACCAATTTCTTGCTTTTCCATCCCAACCTCCTTAGTGCTTCGATTCCCAAATACGGTGGAGTATTTTACCAAATTGAGTCTGGGAAATTGCTCACTCCATTCGGCCCGAGCGTTCGACCGAGCTCACGCCGAGGGCTCATAGCCGAGGGCAGCACTAAGTCCTGAGGGCTTCGACTGAGCTCAGCCGAAGTCTAAATAAATCCGTCTTCGGACTTATGAATCGAAGGACTTAGTTTGCCCGAGCTAATGGCCTCTTACCCTTCAGCACGGCAACGAGATTCTTTACGGCCATGGTTGCCTGTCGAACTACACTCTCGTAGGTTCTGGAACCGATGTGTGGGGTCAGGATGACGTTTTCCAAACCGCAGCTGACCAAGGGATCATTGGGATCAGGGGGCTCATGTTCCAGGACATCAGCCGCATAACCCGCAATCCTCCCTTTCCTTAAGGCCTCCAGGAGATCAGCCGTGTTGACTAGTGCCCCACGAGCACAGTTGATCAAATAAGCAGTTGGCTTCATCAACTGCAATCGCCCCCTATTAATGAAATACTGGCTCTCAGCGGTGAGATTCATATGTAAGGTGACAAAATCGGCCTGCCGAAGAAGTTCCTCGGCCATCAGGCATCTCCCCACGGAATACTGTTGGCAGAAGGGATCATCCCAAATCGGATCACATCCCAACACCTTCATCTCAAACGCCAACGCCCTTCTGGCTACCTGTTTGCCGATCCGCCCCATTCCAATGATTCCTATGGCTTTCCCCCACAGTTCATGCCCTGTGATTCGCTTCCACTGCCCTTCCTTTACCCATTGGTTTTCCTGAGGAATGTTCCTGGCCAGGGAGATCATCAACCCAAAGACATGCTCGGCCACTGTGACCTCATTCACTCCCGGGGTATACGTCACGGGTACACCCAGTTCCCGGGCGGCCTCAAGGTCGATCCGATCCACACCGATACCGTATTTGCTGATAACCTTGAGCTTCGGCAAGGCCTTTTGGATCACCTTTCGGGTAATGGCATCATCGCCGCAAATTATGCCATCCAGATCTCCCACTAAATCGATCATCTGATCTTCATTCAGCGGCCCCTTGGCTGTGACCCTCTCATACCCCTGTTCCCCTAAGAGATCGTGATGAGCCCCGGGCGTATCCATGAACGAGGTTGTCGTGATTAAGACGCGCATGTTCTCCTCCAATCGCATCTAAGTGGCCGTGATGGGAAACCAAAATCTCGTATGATCATGGACCCCTAATAGAGCTACCGGCTTTCTGAGAGGAAAGTAAGAGGCCCCCACCCTCTCGGGCTCATCTCCCAATCGACCCAGCGGAATGGACCGAAGTCTTCCATGGTCTGAGCCACCATTTCCTGAACGGAGTCACGTTTTGTTACATCGACCGCAATCGATTTAGCCTGTGACCCTTCTGCCCGGATCTTTGCTGCGCCCGCTGCCGTTACGTCGGAATTGGTTGCCGCGATTACCACGAGAGCTCCAGATGATGCCAGACCTTCTGCAATGGCGAAACCAATACCCTTAGAACCTCCGGTAACGATGGCAACACGTCCAGAAAGGTCAAACAGATCCAATGAAAGTGCTACCTTTCAAAATTTTTCTGCGCTATGTCATTCAATTATCCTGCAAGCCGAGTCTAGCTGATGTCCCCTCTTTCCAGATCTTCCGGTGTAATCGTCTCACCTGCGCTTCCCTCTCCCCTAGAGTGGCTTGGGAAATCCATTGGGGTTTACATCCTGTCCAATCGCGCAAGCTATCCCCCGAGAAAACCATAGTGCTCCCATTATCTTTTTCCCAAAAGTGAATGTCAATATCACGGAAAGGAAAAAGTGAATGGGACTTCATCCCCCTCCCCACTCATCCAAGAAAGCTGGTAGTTCAGGAACTCTCCTACGGAAGGCAGTGTCGGCTGAGGGGCTAATGAGCCTGAGATGATAGCCACCCATCAAGCGGACCAAAAAGCCTTTAAATGGAGAAAAGGTATTGTGGGATATGAAACAGCACGCCCACCCTTGACGGTATGGCACGGGATGATCTTCTTATGGGATAATTACCTTCCTTATCCGATTGTTACCAAGGTCGGCAACGACGAGATTACCGCTTCCGTCAAAGGCGATAGCTCGCGGGCCGTTGAATTGTGCAGCTTTGCCAGGACCATCTGCAAACCCAGATTTTCCCGGGATTCCAGCAATCGTCTTCACCACTCCATCGGGTTTTATCACGCGGATGCAGTGGTTTTCGGAGTCCGACACATATAGATTTCCCTTTGCGTCAACAGCCAAACCCATTGGGGAGCTAAACTCCGCCTCCTTTCCAGGTCCATCCTTGAAGCCGGCCTTCCCAGTCCCGGCAACGGTTGACACAATGCCCTTCGAGATCTTCCGAATTACATTGTTTCCCGGCTGGTATATGGCACCTCCGGAGGCATGTCCATCGGCCACATATACGCTCCCATCAGGTGCTACAGCAATCCCACAAGGCATACGAAACTCGGCATTCTCCGCCGGGCCATCTACATATCCACTCCTGCCGTTTCCGGCAACTTTTGATACCGTGCCATCAGGGGTAAGCCTCAATACATACGTGGGATACATAGTTGACCCGAAAATGATATTCCCCTTTGGATCGAAGGAGAACTGGATCCCTATCCAGTAGGATCTCTCATGCGGTTTGATATCGATGAACCGGCCGTGCATGGGCCCGGCAATGGTACTCACCATCCCTTCGGGGCTTATCTTCCTGATTCCAACAGTGGTGTGGTCTCCGACATAAATGGTTCCATCCTTGGCTACGGCGATAGCCCTTGCTTCCTTAAAGAGCGCCTCCTTAACCGGCCCATCCTTGTGTCCTCTCCGTATTTTCCCGGCGATGGTGATAACCTTCTTATCCGGGGTAACCTTTCGAACAATCGTCGTCTCGGCCTGAGTAAAGAGGATGGACCCGGCAGGATCAACGGCTATACCGAGAGGATCGGCGAGCCGCGCCGCAAGGGCCGGACCATCCGTGGAGGAGTAGTCCCCGCTTCCAGCTATAGTAACCACCCTAATATCCGCTGCCGACGGTTGAATAGCTAACAGGTGGAGGAGCACCATACATAGAATGGGGAGCTTCGCGATTTGTATCAGTCCAAGGGGAAACAGGCTCAAAATCTTTCTCATTTTTTCCTTACCCGCTTATTAAGAGTACAATTCGCCGTAAGGTGGGACTACGAGGGCGATCATCCCAATAGGGCTTTGAATTTTACGAGCGTTCCTCTGTTTTTACCCTGAAGTGGGGGGGTTCCTTTTCGAAGATATGGATTTTATCGATATTTAAGACCAGTTCGATCTCCTCGGAAATTCTTGCTTGCGTCCGCGGATCAACGCGGGCAACCAAGCTGTGTTCACCAGAGGTCACAAAAAGCTGAACCTCATTCCCCAGGGGCTCGACGACCTCGACTACTGTTTTGACGGGACTGCCCTCGAGGCTCTTTTCGGCAAAGGATTTATCTTGCATGTTTTCAGGACGCATGCCGAAGATCACCTCTTCGTTTGTCTTGCCCTGGAGGTACTTCTCCTTTTTTGACGGCACCAAGAGCTCAAAGCTTCCCGCGTCGAGATAGAGCTTTGAGTTCTTTGAGACGATCTTTGCCGGAATGAAGTTCATGGCCGGGCTCCCGATGAACCCTCCCACGAACAGATTCACCGGATACTCATAGACCTCCATGGGGGTTCCCACTTGTTGAATCTCCCCATCCTTCATGATGACGATTTTCGTCCCCATGGTCATGGCTTCAACTTGATCGTGGGTCACATAGATGATGGTGGTCTGCAATTGTTGATGGAGCTTTGAAAGCTCTGCTCGCATCTGAACCCGTAGTTTTGCATCGAGGTTGCTCAATGGTTCATCAAAAAGGAAAACTGATGGCTTTCTCACGATGGCCCGCCCAACAGCAACCCTTTGACGCTGCCCTCCTGATAATTCCCTCGGCTTTCGATGCAAAAGCTCCTCAATTCCCAAAATCTGTGCTGCTTCTCTCACCCTCTGAGCGATTTCAGCCTTGGCGTATTTTCTGAGCTTCAACCCAAAGGCCATATTCTGATATACACTCATGTGGGGATACAGGGCATAGTCCTGAAATACCATAGCTATGTTTCGATCCCTGGGCGGAAGATCATTGACCATCTGGTCACCAATGTAAATTTCCCCCGCGGTCACTTCCTCCAATCCCGCAACACATCTGAGAGTGGTTGACTTACCACAACCCGATGGTCCAACCAGCACCACGAACTCCCTATCACCGATATCCAGCTCGAAATTCTTGACCGCCTCCACTCTATCAAAGTTTTTAGAAAGTTTTTCGATAACTACCTTGGCCATTTTTTACCCCCTTCATATTATAAATCTATCTCCCCAAGGCACCTAGATTCCATTCTCTCAAATAGATTGTTCAAGAATAATACACTAAGAGTCCATCTATTTTATCGTGCCCTGGGTCAATCCGGCTATGTAATAGTCCATGAGAAAGGCGAACAGGACTACCACCGGCACGGATGCCACCAGTGCCGCCGCCATCAGCTCTCCCCAGAAATAGACATCCCCCTTGATAAGCGACGTATAAATCCCGGCAGTCAGCACCTGCTCATCGTGCCTATAGATATAGGCCAGAGGGTAGAGAAAATTAGCCCAGGAAACGGTAAAGGCGAACATCGTAGCAGCGATCAATCCTGGGGTGGCGACCGGTAGAAAGACCCTTGTAAGCATCTGGAAATAACTGGCCCCGTCCACAAATGCCGCCTCATCCAGCTGCCTTGGAATAGCGGAGAAGTACCCAATGAGTATCCAGGTACAGAAGGGGACGGTAGCCGTTGGATAGATAAACAAAAGGGACCACTTGGTGTTTAGCAAGCCCAGGGTGCCAACAACCTTGTAAAAGGGTATGAATAAGAGCGTGGGAGGAACGAGGTAGGTTAAAAAGGTACCTATCCCTAACGGCTGAGATCCAAAAAATCGCATCCGCGTAAGAGCATACGCTGCCGAAATACTGATGAGCATGGTGATAAGCGTCACCAGGCCCGTTATGATAAAGGAATTCTTAAACCACAGTGGGAGCTTCTCCTTGAAGAAGATCTTCTTGTAGTGAGCCAATGTGGGTTTTGACTGGATGATCAGCGGTATCCCCTTAAGGCTCGTGATCTCGGTATCCGTCTTAAATGAGGTGATGAGCATCCAGTACAGGGGAAACATGAAAAAGACCAGGAAGGGGACTAAAGCGAGGTACGAGAGCCTCACTTTCATCTTTTTCCGTTGAGCCAGTGACCGTATCATGTCTCACCCCGAGCGATGTTGCGCAGGATAAAGAAGGCGGAGATGCCCAGAACCGGAAACATGAATAGCGCGATTGCTGCGCCACGGGGAAGATTGCCGGTCTCAATTCCAATGTTAAAGGCGTACGTCCCGAACATGTGTGTGGTATATCGAGGCCCGCCGTGGGTCAAGATCCAGACGATGTCGAAATTCGCGAAGGTTACGATGGTTGAGAACATCACCGTTATGGCAATTAACTTCCCCAGCATAGGGAATGTGACGTATCGGAAGCGCTGCAGGGCCCGAGCCCCATCGATTTCGGCAACCTCATACAGGCTTTGTGGAATAGATTTCAGGCCTGCAAGGTACATGATCATGAAGAAGGGCGTGCCAAACCAGATGTTCGTTATAATGCACCCTATACGCGCCCAAAAGGGGTTGCTCAACCAGGGTTTTGGCGTGCCGCCCAGCTGAACGAGAACCCAATCAAGGGCGCTGTGGGTGGGCTCAAAGACCCACCACCAGCCCAACGAGCTCAAGGCCAGCGGCATTACCCAGGGGATTAAGGAAACCCCTCGCCAGATACGCTGCCCCCTAAAGGGCAAATTGTTGAGGATCAAAGCCAGCATTAACCCGAGGGTAGCCTTGAAAAAAACCGCTGTAAGGGTAAACCGAAAGGAATTGCCCACAACGAGCCAGAATGTCCCATAGTTGATGAGTCTTTCGTAATTCCTCAGGCCAACAAACTTCGTTTCCCCCTTGTCTTTGAAGCTGAGCAAGATGGAGTAGAAGAAAGGGTACACCACAAGGCCGATGATCAGCAGAACGAGGGGCAATACCATCCAGTATCCCATAAACCGCCTCGAGCTCAATGTGCTCAGAAGGCGAGCGCCTTTCGGCCTGTCTTCAATTCTCCGATTCGATTGCATTTTGATCTTACGGGTTTCGTCGGGGGAGGAAATCCTCCCCCGACGATGGAAAACGTTACCCCATAACCTCCTCCAGCTCTTTGGCGCACCACTTCATGGCTTCCTTCGGTTTCATCTCCCCTGTTGTCACCTTGGCCGTCATGACCGGAATGAGGTACTTCCGGTAGATCTGAACGCCAATATGGGCGGGTGCCGGATAGCCACCAACGACATATTGTTCGTCTCCCCTGCGGATGTAGTTGTACTGGCCCCCGGTTGGCGGCCCTACCTCTTTCCAGACGGGATGGGCCTCCAGGGGTTTGAGCTGCGGCATGTCGTATCCCTGCGCTCCCTGGAGAAGCTTCCACTGCTGAGGACTCTCCAGGAACCACTTGATGAAATCCTTGGCGGCCTTCTTGTTCTTGGAGAATTTCCACAGGCCGTAGGTCATGAAGAGACATCCGCGAAAACGCCCCTTGGGTCCTCTGGGGGTGTCATGGTGCCACAGCTGTGCGGCCACATCCGGCCTCGTTCTCAGCGCGACCGTCCAGGCACTGGGTGGATTCTGAATGGCCGAACCCTTTCCGGAGATGATCCAGCGGTTGTTGGAGGCGTCATTCCAGCCATAGATCTCCTTCGGCATATATTCGCAGAGCTTCTGCATGTAATCGAGCGCCTCGAGGGTGGCATCGGATTCAATGGTGATGTCTCCCTTTTCAGTCACAGGCACAGACCCGAAGGAGAGGAACAGTGGACAGAGCCAATCATCCGCGTCGCTGCATTCGCTTATCGGACCGGCGTACGAGTAGCCTGCTTTATGCACCTTTTCACAGGCCTTGAGAAACGCGTCATAGGTGAACTTCTTCACCTTGCTGGCCTTGCGCTGCGCGACATCCGGCGGGAAGATGTCTACCACATCGATGTCAGCGTACTGCTTCCACATATCCATCCTGGTGACCATGGGATAGCTGTGCGAGCCCGTTGGCGCGGGGATGGTGATCCATGTCCCATCCACATGGGATATGTAGGTCGAAACTTCGTCGAATTTGCCATAC
>JBGVTJ010000169.1:0-5113 GCA_041862515.1 Thermodesulfobacteriota bacterium
GAAACCCGGTGGAGGGCATTGAGGTGGATCGCAAATATGCCCAGCAGATCAATTTGGAGGATATCGTGTAAGAAAGGAGGTGATTGAAGGGAAAGAAAGAGTAAGCCCGTTTCTTGTGCTTTTTCATGAAAGGAGGGAAAGAGATGATGTTGAGAAAAATTGGATTGATCTTTCCCATCGTAGCCGTCCTCATTGCCTTTACGGGTACCAATCGGATGGCCAAATTTCCCGCCAAGGACATCGTCCTGATCTGTCCCTGGTCAGCCGGCGGGGGTACCGATACGATCTCCAGGGCACTGGTCAAGAACGCCAAGAAGTATTTTGGCGTGAACGTGAATGTGGTCAACAAGACCGGGGGAATGGGAGCCGTGGGAATGGGAGCTGTTAAAACCGCTAGGCCTGACGGTTATACCGTCGGCATGATCACCTTCCAGTTGAGCACCTTTCGGCTGATGGGATTGGCAAACCTCTCATACCGGGATTACTCCCTGATTCAGCTCGTCAACCAAAGCCCTGCGTCAATTTCAGTGGATGCTGAGTCCAGGTGGAAAACGCTGAAAGAGGTGATGGACTACGCCAAGAAAAATCCGGGAATCGTCACCGCCGGGCACAGCGGGGCAGGCGGAGGATGGCACCTGGCCCTGGCCTCCATCGCGACCATGAATGAGGTCAAGTTCAACTACGTGCCATTCGATGGGGCGGCTCCCACCAGAACGGCCCTTATCGGGGGTCATATCGACGTTGCTACGACGGGGATCGATGAGGTGCTCCAGCTCTACAAGGCTGGACAAGTCCGCATCCTTGCCGTAAACGCTCTTGAACGGCACCCGCTCTTTCCAGAGGTTCCGACCATCGCCGAGGCGGGGTTTCCCAATCCAAACCCGATCGTCGATTGGCGAGGATTAGGTGCTCCCAAGGGTGTCCCAAAGGATGCTATGAAGGTGTTGATCAAGGGGTTCAAAGGGTGCTTCGACGATCCCGAGTTTAAGAAGCTGGCCGATGAACTGGGGCTACCCCTGGTCTATCAGGATCCCCAGGGATTTAAGGAGTTCCTGGCAGGGATGGAAAAGACCCTGGAGCCCGCCCTGAAATCCGTGAATCTTCTCAAACCGATGAAGTGATGAATCAGGTATCGGAAGCGGCCAAGTGAGCCGCTTCCCATACCCTCAACAATGGACGGAGTAACTATGAAAAGGGCGGATATCGGAGTCGGAATTGGTTTAATCATACTCAGTACGTGGGTCTTCTGGTACGCCAATGTATATCGTGAGAAAGAGATCTATATTTACGGGCCTAATTTCTTTCCCCAAATCCTGTCCGTTCTGATGGGCCTCTGTGGGATTATTCTGATCATCAGGGCGATGAGAGGCGAGGTATTGCCCAAGACGGACCGAATAGATATCCGCGGCTTTCTCCGGATGGTTATCGCCATTGGGATGTGCATCGGGTATCTCTTTCTGATGCAGGGCATCGGTTTTGCCATGGGGACCAGTGTTTTTCTCTTCGTTCTCATGACGTTTCTCGGACAACAGGGCCTCACGATTAGGATCATGAGCTCCATGGCGGCCTCAGTGATCGTTTGGGCGATCTTCCGGTATTTCCTTGTGATCCCCTTGCCCACGGGGATGTTCGAGTTTACTTTCTGAGAACTCGCTGGAATCTTACTTAACTCAAAAGGAATGTGCGATGGATTTCGAGCTTTTGTATCATGCGTTTGGCACGGTGATGCTCAATCCGACCAACTTCTTGTTCGTCTTTGTGGGGATCACGGCGGGAATCATCGTGGGGGCTCTGCCTGGTCTGACGGCAACCATGGGGTGCGCGCTGCTTATTCCATTCACCTTTGGGCTGCCGCCGGTCCAGGGACTGCTCATGCTCCTGGGGATTTTCTGTGGGGGAATCTACGGAGGGTCGATATCGGGCATCCTCATCAGGACCCCTGGGACACCCTCTGCAGCCGCCACCCTTTTGGATGGGTATCCCCTTTCCCAGAAAGGGTTGGGGGGAAAGGCCATCGGGATGTCAACGGTTGCCTCTTTTTTAGGGGGTATTACCGGTGCCATTATCATGACCTTTCTATCCCCCCAAATCGCCAAAATCGGCCTGAAATTCGGCCCGCCCGAATTCTTCGCCCTGGCCATTTTTGGACTGGGGATGATCATTACCATTTCCGGCCGTTCGCTCCTGAAAGGCATCATCTCCGGCCTCTTCGGCCTCCTGATCACCACCATCGGGTTCGATCCCCTTTCCGGGGCCCCCCGGTTCACCTTCGGGTCCCAGAACCTACTGGGCGGCGTTACCTTCATCCAAGCTTTGATCGGCCTCTTCGGATATGCCCAGGTGTTTCGCAACATCGAAAAGATCCTGATTCTGCCCGCAGTGAAATCCAGGGTTGAGAATATCTTGCCCACATTGAAGGAGATTCGGGAGAGCCTCAAAACCATCATGAAATCGGCGCTTATGGGGACCTTCATCGGGAGTATCCCCGGAACCGGATGCGATATTGCCGCGTTCGTTGCTTACGGCGAGGCCAAGAGGTCATCGAAACATCCCGAGAAGTTCGGAACGGGAATTCTGGAAGGGGTCGCTGCCCCTGAGGCGGGAAACAATGGCGCAACGGGCGGTGCCATGATCCCCATGCTGACCCTGGGTGTGCCGGGTGATGCGGTCACGGCAGTCCTTCTAGGAGCTCTTACCATCCACGGCCTTCAGCCCGGCCCCATGCTCTTCAGGGATCACCTGGATGTGATCTATCCCATCTTTGCCGGAATGATCATGGCCCAGTTCATCTTACTGCTGGTTGGCCTTTCGGGCGCCCGGGTCTTTGCACGGATGATCAATGTTGATCGAAAGATCCTCACGCCCATCATCTTCTTTCTCTGTGTCGTTGGTTCTTATGCCATGCGATTCAGTTTTTTCGATGTTGGCCTCTCTCTGATTATCGGGGTCATCGCGTACTTTATGGAGTACTACGGGTACCCGTGCTCCCCGATTCTGCTGGCCTTGATCCTGGGACCGATGGCCGAACAGAACTTGCGCCGGTCATTGATAATCTCCCACGGCGACCCACTGATATTTTTCAAGAGGCCGATCAGCGCTGCCTTTATTATCATAGCGCTCTTTGTTATCATCACGTCCTACTATCGGATCAAAAAAGCGATGGAGAGGGAGGCGCAGATGGCCGCTGAAAAAGAAGAGATCGATTGAGAGCGGGGACTGTTGATGCACAATTGTGGATGGAATTTACCGACGAAGATAGTCCGGATGCGTATCAAGTTCTCCGATATGGATAGCGGAGAAGCTTGAGCGAATGACCGATGCCATTATCCCAATATACGGTGGAGAAGATGAGAAGGTTCCGGGTCCGAGGCCAATGAACTGATCGGATATCCTTAGAGATATTCCCAAGATCACTGTGAAGGAGGAAGAGATGATCCTGGAAAAATTTAGTTTGAAGGGGAAAAGTGGAATCGTTACAGGGGGTGGATCGGGAATTGGGAAGGGCATTGCTACTGGTCTTGTGCAGGCCGGTGCCGAGATCGTGATTGTCGGTCGAAGGAAAGAAAGATTGGAAGAGACGGCACGAGAGATCGGACAATTCGGAGGACCCGTGGTTCCCATTCAGGCGGATGTATCAAAAATGGGAGATATTAAGGATCTCGTAAGTCACACGGTGAAGGAGTTTGGGAAGATCGACTTTCTCTTCAACAATGCAGGGACCATTCGGCGTAACCCGTCTGAGGATTTCTTGGAAAGTGATTGGGACGAGGTGATCAATACAAACCTGAAGGGTCCCTTTTTCCTTGCCCAGGCAGTTGCCAGGGTAATGATTTCTCAAAAGAGGAAGGGAAAGATCATCAACACCTCCTCCCTCATCGCCGTGCAAGGGGGAAAGCGTGTTCCCGCCTATGCGGCAAGTAAAGGGGGTATAACACAACTGACGAAATCCATGGCAAATGATTGGGCACAATATAACATCCTGGTCAATGCCATTGGACCGGGCTGGGTGAACACGGAACTCACCGAACCGCTCCGCCAGAATAAGGAGCGGTTTGCCGAGATTACCGGTCGCATCCCCTTGGGCCGATGGGCTGATCCAGAGGACCTGGCCGGGGCTGCGGTTTTCTTGGCCTCCGATGCCTCGGATTACATCACCGGGCAGACGATATATGTGGATGGAGGCTGGTTGAGCATGTGAAGGGCGAGTTATTCAGAAATTCCATGGAGATGGTTATTCCGTCAGGCACGGAGAAAGGGGGTAGGATATGGCCCATGCATGGCTATTTCGCGGAACCCACCGGGTTCAGGGAAGAAGTCGAACCATTCATCAATACAATACCGGGCTTGAGTTTTTACGCTATGGCCGCATCATCATGGGAAAAGGTGGGGGGAGATTGGATGTAGATTCTCAGGATGAGGAGATTGGGCTCATTTGCCTGGGAGGCAATGGGACGGTCGAGGTTGAGCGTGAGAAGTATACCATGGGCAAGTACGACGCCCTCTATCTGCCTAGGGATACTCGGTTCGCCGTTGCTTGCACTGGTGCCTTTGATCTTGCCGAGATTGCTGCACCAGCGAGCAAGAAGTACCCCGTTCAACTCGTGCGATTCGAGGAGGTACTGAAAGATCCGAAATTGGTGAAGCAGGCTGGATTTGTACCCTATGAACGGACCCTTCACACGCTCATCGGCGAGGAAAACGTTCAGGCCGCACGACTGCTGGCGGGGGTGACATTCAGCAAGGACGGGAACTGGACGAGTTGGCCGCCCCATGACCACTCAGAGGCGAAGGAGGAGATCTACCTTTACCTCGACATGCCCGGACCGAACTTTGGCATCCATCTCAATTACACGGACTTCAGAGACATGGAGATGGTTGTGCCCGTTTGGGAGGGAGACGCCGTGGCCATCAAGCAGGGCTACCATTATAATGTTGCCAGCCCTGGGACCACCATCGGGTTCTTATGGATGATGGCGGCCATCAGGGAGGAAAAGGATAGAGTCTTTACTCAGGTCACGGTACAACCGGAGTTTGACGGTCGATTCAAGCTCTTTTAGGATTCTCGAAACTCTTTTGGTGGGAGGTGGAATATGGCAAAAGATAAGTCGAAGTA
>JBGVTJ010000170.1:0-2119 GCA_041862515.1 Thermodesulfobacteriota bacterium
AAGCAAAGGATAAAACCCAACATCAAGACGTATGTGGAGAGTTGCTCAAAAACCGCTCATATTGTCGCTCTCAACACAGTCGATGCCGCTATCGGGTGGAGGGTTTTTGAACGGTGGAATCCCAAACGCATCCTGGCGATTCCCCTGAAACCCCGGGAAGTTCCCAGAATTGCCACCATTCCGATTGCGATCTCGACTTATTCCCACAACCATCGGGAAGCGCAGCTGTTCATCGATTTCCTCGTGTCAGATGCGGGAAAGGGTATCTTCAGGAAATGGGGGTATATCGTCACCGAAGCCGAGGCACGGAATTTCGCCCCCAAAGCCAAGATCGGAGGTCGGTACGAGGTTCCCTCTGACTGGTAAGAAGGACGGGGAAGGTATGCAAGGGGATGAGGGGAACAAGCTCTTCAAGGCGGCCACCCTGGGCTGCCTGATTGCGTTAGTCTGTTTTTATCTGGTCACCATACTCAGCTTGGCCGTGTACGTGGACTGGAAGACCCTTCTCTCTACCCTCGTATCTCGGGAGATCTTTTTCGCCATCAAGCTGAGCCTTCTCACAGCTACTGTCGCCGCAGGCCTGGCAATTATATTTGCCATCCCGGCTAGTTACGCGCTATCAAAAACGGAATTTTGGGGCAAAAACGTGCTGGATACGCTCCTGGATATCCCCATCGTGGTATCGCCCGTGGCATTCGGTTCGGCGCTGCTGATCTTCTTTAACACATCGTTGGGGACATTCATAGAAAAGCATTTTCTCCAGTTCGTCTTCGAGGTTCCGGGGATCATCCTGGCACAGTTCGGCGTTGCTACGGCCTTGGCCCTCCGACTCATGAAATCCACCTTCGACAGCATCGGCGAACGATATGAGGTTGTTGCCAGGACCCTGGGATGCAGTGCATGGAAGGCCTTCTTCAAGGTCACCCTCCCCGTGGCGAAAAACGGGGTCGTCGCCGCAGGGATCCTCGCCTGGGCAAGGGCTGTGGGGGAATATGGCGCTACCGTGACCCTTGCGGGAGCAACGCAGATGAAGACTGAGACCCTGCCCATCGCCATCTACCTGAATGTCGCCTCAGCGGAAGTTGACAGGGCTGTGGCGGTTACCTTCATCTTAATCGGCCTCTCCGCAGTGTCCCTCATCACTTTGAGGAGAATGACGGGAAGGGGATATTCCCTTTAGATTCCGTCGGGGGATGATTTCGTGGAGATCCAAGACGTTCATATCAAAGTGGGAGAATTTGAGCTTGATGCAATTGACCTCAAAATTGACGAAGGGCAGTACTTTATCCTCTTGGGGACGACAGGAGTGGGAAAGACTATTCTCCTTGAGACCTTGGCGGGGATTCACCGGGTTGCACGAGGCCGGATTTACATCGATTCCCAAGATGTTACCCATTTGCCTCCCGAAGAACGGAGGATCAGCTACGTGCCACAGGATTACGCCCTCTTTCCCAACATGAACGTCAAGGAGAACATCGGATTTGGCTTGAGAATAAAGAAGGTGGCCAAATCTCAGATCGAGGAGGAGGTGGTGAGCTACGCACGGAGATTGGGTATCGCCCATCTCCTGGATCGTGCTCCACAGCAGCTCAGTGGAGGGGAAAAGCAGAGGGTTGCCCTGGCTAGGGCACTGATCATTCGACCACGGGTGTTACTCATGGACGAACCATTGGCGGCTCTGGACCGAGCCAACCGGAGCGAATTTTGGATCATGCTGAAAGAAGTGCAGCGAGAATTTGAGGTAACCGTCATTCATGTAACTCACGATCTGGAGGAAGCATTTGTCCTTGGAGAAAAGATAGGGGTTTTCATTGACGGGAGGATGGTACAATCGGGAATGAAGGAGGAGATCTATAAACATCCCAACTCCTTGAAGGTAGCTCGATTCTTGGGGATCAGGAATATCTTCCGGGGGATCGTCGAGTATCTGGACCCACACAAGGGGATCGGAAGGGTCACCATAAAGGGAAAAGGGTTGACCTTTACATTTGACCTCAAGGGCCGTTTAAGCCCAGGGGAGGAAGTGGACTTTCTCATTCGACCTGAGGAAGTAATGGTCATCCGGGAGGGAAAGCCCATTAAGGAATCGCTGAAGGGAAATATCTTTGAAGGGGAAATC
>JBGVTJ010000171.1:0-12861 GCA_041862515.1 Thermodesulfobacteriota bacterium
GATAAGAAGAGGACTCTCCATCCACTCAGAAGCTGCAGAGAGAACAAAAGTTCCCTCACCCTGACGAACCGTGATCAGACCCTTGGACTCCGCCTTCTTCACTGCCTCCCTTATCGACTGCCTGCTCACCTTCAGTTCCCTTGCTAAAAACCGCTCTGGAGGGAGCTGGTCACCAGGTCTCAGCTCTCCATTACTGATGAGCGAGATAAGTTGATCATACACTTCATCAAAGATCTTCTTCTTCCTAACAGGAATAAAGGGATTTCTAAAATGAATGGATTTTGTCAAAAAGGTGTTCCTTCCGGAAGTTCGGTTTTTGTCGGGTAATTCCCATCTTCAAGAGTATGAGGCGCATGCCAAAAAGTCGGCCCCCGGGCCTCCTGCATACCAGTAATGATCCCCTCGATTGATGCCGTGAATCTTCCTACCCTCTTGCTATGATCGAATTCCTGGCCTTTCGGACACATTCCATCGCATCCTTTCCATAGTAGTCAGCCCCAACCTCGTCTGCAAAAGACTGTGTAACCACGGCACCTCCCACAAAGATTTTTACCTGTTCCCGGATCCCATTGCTTTTAAACAGTTCGATCACGCTCCCCATGCTCGGCATGGTGGTCGTCAAAAGCGATGACATGCCGACAAAATCCGCCTTGATCTCCATTGCCTTCTGGAGAAATTTTTCATCGGGCACATCGACTCCGAGGTCATACACTTCAAAGCCGGCACTCATGAGCATCATGGAAACGATATTCTTTCCGATATCGTGGAGGTCCCCCTTCACGGTACCGATGAGAAATTTCCCCAAACTGCCCTCCGTAGAAGCCTTCATGCGGGGGCCCAGGAGCTCCATGGCCCCTTTCATGATATAGGCGGCGAGACTGAGTTCACTCAGGAAGTACTCTTTCCTTTCATACTTCTCGCCGATCTTGTCCATACCTGGCGACAGTCCATTTTTCACGATCTCAAAAGGGGGTATCTTCTCATCCAGGGCCCGTTTCACCTTGTCGATCGTGCCCTGGATGTCCAGCGCCTCGAGCTTAAGGGATATATTTCTCAGACTCTCGGAATCCATCTTTTCGTCACGCTCCTGAAATGGGATACCTTCCATATTTCTTTGCACCCCTCACCATGGCCTCTATATTTTCTAAAGGTGTCTCCATGGATGGACCACCACCCAATGATAGGATATACCCTCCCCCAGGGCCTCCGATCTGAATGCGCCTCTTACAATCCTCCTCCACCCGCTCAGGTGTCCCCCGGAGCATCACATTGACCGGGTCCACATTACCCATCAGACAAACCGTCTGCCCGATACCCTGTTTTACCGTTCCGATATCCGTGGCCGGGCTGAAGTTGAATACGTGAAAGCCGCACTGTTCCAATAAATCCAGGATATGAGTTGAGTCGGCGTCATTGTGATAAACTTTGAGAAGGCCATCAAATTCAGAAAAGATCCGTTTGTAGGCGGGAAGGCCAAATGTTTCGAAGAGGCTTGGAGAGAGAAACGAAGCGTTATCATCTGGCACGAAGATTCCGATGGGATTGTCGATTATCTCTAATTGTGCGTTGAGCCAGAGGATGGCTGTCTCCGTGCACACATCGATCAACTTCCGGGCAACGTCCGGCCTCACCCTCAGGTCAACCAGAAATTCCGTGGGGCCTCGCATGTATGAGGCGACCTGAAATGGGCCACGCGCAGTAGCATATAGGTATCCGATATTCTTCGGCGCATGTTTTTGAATGTACTGAATGGATTCGAGCACGAATGGCATGAGCCCATCTGTCTTTGGGTCAGGGGGTTCAAGTCCCATAATGTCCTCAGGGTTTTTAAGCAACTCTCCCCGTACATACGGTGCATAGTCCTCCGGCCAGAAGATCCTCGAGCCGAAGGCAGAGGGTTCTATCACAATGCCGTAGTCCGCCCACAGTCCCGGAAAAAACACGATGTCAGGGAAACGCTTCATAGTGTGAAGGGTTGCATCCAACATCACCCTGGGATCGTGGAAAAACTGGAAGACCTTGATCCCGTAAAGTCGGGAGAAAAAACGGGCCGAGGTGAGGAGTGAAACAGGTACCTCATCTGGCTCCTCCATCCTGGCAGCTGAGAGAAATCTATCCAGAGGATTCACAAGCAGCCCCTAACGCCTATCCAGACGAAATACCATCTGCGTCGGCGGAACAAACCGTAAGATGATCAGCAGCAAAGACATGACTAATAACATGTAGATGACGGCCATAGCATCCACTGCATAAATCGGTCTCATCCCAGCGGCAAAGATCGCGTAATAGAGATTGATCAGCAAAGTCTGGGATTCTGTTCCCGCGACCAAGAAGGAGAGCTCAAAATTGGCAACGGTTTGGATGAGCATGAGAAGGCCTGCGACGAGCATTCCGGGGATACAGAGAGGGAGCAATATCTTCTGAAAAATCCGGAGGCGACCGGCTCCAAGGATTCTGGCCGAGGATTCGATAGAGATATCAATCTGCTCAAAGAAGGGGGTGAGGATAAAGATGCCAAATGGGATCATTGGCACCAGGTTAGCCAAAATGATACCAAGGATGGAACCCGCGATTCTGAATTTTGAAAACGCCGTTGCCAGGGGAATCCCATAGGTCATCTGGGGGACAAGGATAGGAAGAAGGTAAAGGATCATCAGGTAGTTCTTACCCGGAAAATCCTTTCGAGCGAATACATAGGCTGCCGGGAAAGAGATTAAGAGACCGATGAAGACCACCCCTGCAGCCACTGCTACGGTCACATACATGACATGGGGCAACTGGAATTCCTTGTATGCGAAAACATACCACTTGGTCGTGAATCCGGGGGGAAGAGGGGTGGCGAACCAAACCTTGGCCAACGAACTTACAGCGACATGGCTAATGATGCCAAACATCAGGATGATGAATCCAAAGACAAACATATAAAAAGCGAGTAACCAAAGACTTTTTCTCGTCACGACTTTCATCGTTTCATCCTTTCGCAATCCCCAATGAGGTTCCTCGATAAAGTCTTTTTCGGAATGCGAGGATAATGGCCAGAAAGATAATCTGGATCACCGCCATGATCATCGCAATCGCCGATGCTTTGGGCATATCATAGTGCTCAAACGCCATTTGATATGCCGCAATGGCAATTGTCCGGGTCGCATCTGCCGGTTGTCCGAGAAGAATAGCCGTGGGGAAAACCGCAAAATCCAACACGAAGACGAGGGCAAACGCGATCGTGATGCCAGGGGCCATCAAAGGAAGCATTACTCGCCAGAAGACCTGCCTCGGACTGGCCCCAAGGATCCTTGCTGAGTTCTCGATTTCTGGATTGATCCCAGATACATAACCGAGGAGCATCAGAAAACAGAAGGGAAAGTTCTTCAGGAACAAACCAATGACCACCCCTATGTAATTATACGTAAGCCGGAGGGGTTCTTCGATCAGGCCAATATTAATGAGAAATTGATTAAACCAACCGTTACCTCCCAGAAAACCGAGGACACCTTCGGCGATGAGGACCGTGCCCAATGAGACGGGCAAGATGAGAAAGGTGGTGACGACCCGCTCGAATCTGATCCCTCTTCTCATCGTGTAGGCAAGCGGTACGCTCCAAAGGATAGCCAAAATGGTAATTGGGATGGCCAACCGAATTGTCTTCCAGATGGTGGATCTCTGCCAATCATCTGTCAAAAAAACGTAAAAATTGTCATAAATAGGTTTTCCTTTTTCAGGGGTAAAACTGAGGATCAACCCGTAAAAGAAAGGGTAAAGGAAAAAGATTATAAGAAAGAGGAGGGAGGGCAACAGGAGGAAGAGGGCCATTCTATCGAGATTTTTAAATCCCAGTCTGAAATAGTAAGACCTTAGCATGGGTCATGTCCTTTCCTCATCGAGGGATGAAGATGATTCTTTCCGGATCGAAATACAAGATGATTTTATCTCCTCGTTCGACTTTTACAGGGGACCTCACTCGAATTTTCATATCGTTTTGGATGACGACATCAATGTCGTTCTCTTTTCCGAGATATTGGACCACGCTGACGACACCAGGGGTTGTGTTATCCCTTTCCCCGACTGGAGCTTGGCTTGCCAAGGACGGTGCGTCTACCACCTGGATATCGTCCGGCCGGATCGTGAGGGTGATATCATCGCCAATCTTAGGCTGAGGGATATTTGAAAGTCTGAGCTCCAATCCATCTTGTTCCAGGACGGCAATTTTCCCATCGGACTCAATTTCCTTCACCTTCAGGGTGAAAAAGTTCTGGCACCCCATGAAATCCGCGACGAAGAGGTTCGCGGGGCTTTCGAAAATCTCCATAGGGGTCCCTATTTGTTGGATCACTCCTTCATTGATGACAGCGACTCTATCAGATAAGGAGAGCGCCTCAGTTTGATCATGGGTGACATAAACCAATGTGAGCCCGAGTTCGCTATGTAAGTTTTTGAGTTCGGCCCTCATATCCTGTCTCAGCTTGGCATCAAGGTTACTCAGCGGCTCATCGAGTAAGAGCAACCTCGGTCTTAAGGCGAGCGCTCTGGCTATGGCCACTCTCTGTTGCTGACCGCCGCTCAGCTGGCCGGGAAATCGTTCTTCAAAGCCCTGTAATCTGACCAGGGACAATACCTCCTCTACCCTGGACTTGATTTCATCCATTGGTCTTTTCTGAACTTCCAGACCGAAACTGATATTCTTCAATACGGGCATATGGGGAAAGAGTGCATAGTTCTGGAAGACCATCCCGATCCCTCTCTTTTCGGGGGGGAGGGTGTCCAATCTCTCTCCATCCGCCAGAATCCTTCCCTCACTGAGGTCAATCAACCCTGCCAAACAGTTGAGCGCTGTCGTTTTCCCACAACCACTTGGGCCGAGCAGGGTGACGAACTCTTTTCCTTCCACAGTGAGAGTAAAGTTATCCAGGACGGTTTTCTTACCAAATCTTTTGGTGATCTGGATATCCAGAGTGCCGATTGCTTCTTTTTGCATCTATCCCTTCCTTCTCCCTGTGAGTAATTGATTTTAACGAAAAGGGAGGAGAGATGCCTGGTGGCAAGCTCCCCTCCCCCTAAATCCTATTTTTTCTGTACCTTCTTGGCACCGACTTCTTGATCCCATTTATCCATTGCCGCCACCAAATCTTTTACACCGAGAGCGGGGGCATGAGGATATTTCGTCAAGATCTCTGAATACTCAGGTCTCCACACACCCTTGTACAGGTCTCGAATATCCTTGGGCGCCAGGTCAACGCTCGCGCCTTTCACCACCGGACCGATAAACCCCTCATAGGTGTAAGCCTGTTGCTCCGGCTTGAGTAGGAAGGCCATCATGTCCAGGACTACCTCTTTCTCCCTTTCGCTCACCCCCTTAGGGATAGCCCAATAGTGGCCATCTATGACGAAGGTTGTGTTTGGAAGAATGAAGATTTTGCTCTCTTTCGGAATCATCCCCACCGCTCGTGGACGCAGCTCCCATTCCATAATCCCGGCAATGATCCATCTGGCCCCTTGTCCGAATTCCTTCATGGTAATCGTCGTACCTGTAGGGTAGTACTCAATGTACTGACCGATCTCCTTCATGAAAGCCCAGGCCTTATCCCACCCCTTAATGGGGTCCTTAGGATCTTTGTCCCCGAGGAAATAGGGAGTTCCCATCAAGATGGAACGTCCAGGACCACTGTTGGCAGGCCTTGCATATTGAAACTTCTTAGGATTAGCCTTCACCCAGGCCTTGAATTCCTCAACGGTCTTGGGCGGATTGGGAACCTTGCTGGGATTGTAAATGAAGAGCGGCCCCCCGTGGGAGACCACCGAGGGCATGCAATATCCCTCCCCTTCGTCCAATAAAATCTTAGCGATATCCGTGAATTGACCCACGGGGAACCTGTCCTGGTACTCCGGAAAGATCCTGATCAATTGCCCCCTTGACACCAAAACCGAAGCGGCGTCTTGGCCTGTGAGAATCAGGTTGATGTCCACCCTCCCCGCATCTTGTTGAACTTTGATCTTAGTTGGGACTTCCGGAGAGGGGGCTTTTAGAAAGCTCACACTCTTCGCCTTATCCGGGTTAGCGGCCTTGTAGTTTTCGATGATCTTTCGGGTGGAGCTGAGGTCTCCACCGCAATCGATGATCTTGATGGCGACTGGCTCTGCCGCTCGGGCTGATACGACACCCCACGCCAGAAACATAACTGCAATCGCCAGGATAATCTTTGAGTTCCTTTTCATTTTTGCCTCCTTTTCTCAAAAGTCTTTTCTCTCCATCACTAACCCATCTCTTCCATTGTCTCTTTTAAACCGATCTCACCCCCCTTTTTAGAGTATTTGAATGTTTCTCTCCCGTCACCTCCTTCCATCTCGGGGACCCGTTG
This sequence comes from Thermodesulfobacteriota bacterium, assembly GCA_041862515.1. GTDB lineage: Bacteria > Desulfobacterota > BSN033 > WVXP01. The sequence goes on from JBGVTJ010000171.1 coordinate 6,354, forward strand.
GGGATCCCTGTGTTCAAGTTTCTAAATGGAAATTGATATTTTCCCCGGACGTTTTCCACGGCTCCTGATGGCGACAGGTCAAACCACCTGACCTTTATAAACAATCCCATCGCTTTTGTCAACATAAAAATGGGTCTGGAGTTTCCGGAGTTTTTCAGGGGACTCCGTTGTTTCTGAGCGTAATCTGCTGGAGAAGTGGGGTACCCATCGAGGGTGAGCAGAGCTTGTCCTGAGTCTTCGACCCTGAGCTCAGACCGAGGGGCGGAGCCGAAGGAAAGGGCAAAGCCGGCCCTTTAGAGGCCGGAAGGGGTAAATATTCCCCGCCTGTGAACCCCGAAAGGGTCACTTCGGAGGTATTGAAGCGAAGAAACAGCGGAGTCACGTGCTGAAATTTCTTTTTCCCATAAAATCAAATACTTATAAAAATATTTGCATTAAAACCCAGGAAACTCCAGTTAACTTCACGTTTGTAGGAGCAGATTTGAGCTATTCCAATTCCCTACTGACCAATCTTGGAAAAAGGAGAAGATCCCATGTCGAGACCTATGTATTATGAAGAGAGACCCCCCCTGCCCATTAAGGCCCCAAGAGGGACCGACCGTCGTTGCCAAACCTGGGATACGGAGGGGGCTTTGAGGATGCTGATGAACAATTTGGACCCGGATGTAGCTGTTCAACCGGAGGAGTTAATCGTCTACGGAGGAACGGGCAGAGCGGCCAGGAACTGGCGGGAGTACAACCGAATTGTGAAGGCCTTGGTAAAGCTGAGAGAAGATGAAACCCTCTGCATCCAGTCGGGTAAACCGGTCTACATTGCCCGAACTCACCCACAGGCTCCCCGAGTGATCTTGGCCAATTCTAACATCGTTCCGGCCTGGGCCACTCAGGAAAACTTCGATCTTTACGATGAGTTGGGTCTCACCATGTATGGCCAGATGACCGCTGGAAGCTGGATTTACATCGGCACGCAGGGCATCCTTCAAGGAACGTATGAGACTCTCGCCGCTTTGGCCCAAAAAGAGTTTAGCGCCACTTCCCTTCGAGGAAAGCTGGTCCTTACTGCGGGTATGGGAGGCATGAGTGGTGCCCAGCCCATGGCCGTCACGATGAACGAGGGGGTTGTTTTGGACGTGGAGATTAGACCCGAGAGAATCCAACGGAAGGTGGATGAGGGCTACTGTGACCGCATCACCCATGATCTTGATGAGGCATTGGAATGGGTCATGGAGGCCAAGAAAAAAGGAGATCCCCTGTCGGTGGGGCTGGTGGGCAATGCGGCCTCTGTACACCCCGAATTGGTCAAACGGGGGGTGACGCCTGATGTGGTCACGGATCAGACCCCGGCTCACGATCTCTCCACCTACATCCCTCTTGGAGATTTGGAGGAGTTGGATGAACTCAGGAACAGGGACCGCAACGAATATTGGCACAGGGCTTTAGACGCTATCGGGAAGCACGTAGGGGCTATCTTAGAAATGCAGAGAAGGGGCGCTATCTGCTTCGACTACGGGAACAGTTTGAGACCACAGGCCGAAAAAGCGGGGGTAAAGGTCCGGGATGAGGAGGGGAACTTCCACTACCCCGGTTTCATTCCGGCATACATCCGGCCTCTCTTTTGCCAGGGGAAGGGCCCTTTCCGTTGGGCTGCTCTCTCTGGAGATCCTCAGGACATACACAGGACGGATCAGCTCGTCCTGGAGCTCTTCCCCGACGATGAGCCTCTTCGTAGATGGATTCACCTGGCAGGAGAGAAGGTTCCATTTCTTGGATTGCCCACCCGGATCTGTTGGCTGGGATATGGAGATCGAGCCAGATTCGGATTGGCAATTAACGATCTGATCCAAAAGGGCGAGATCAAGGCCCCCATCGTATTTGGCCGAGACCATCTTGATTGCGGCTCCGTGGCATCCCCCTACCGGGAGACCGAAGCGATGAAGGACAGAAGCGATCCAATTGCCGACTGGCCTCTCCTCAACTTTGCCCTCAACGCCGTGTGCGGGGCCAGTTGGGTGAGCTTTCATGATGGAGGAGGGGTGGGCATTGGCAACTCACTTCACGCGGGAATGGTGATCGTGGCCGACGGAACTCCAGAGAAGGCTGAAAGGTTAGAAAGGGTCCTGACCGTCGATCCAGGGATCGGTATCGCTCGCCACGTGGATGCGGGTTACGAAGAAGCCCTCAAGGCGGCAGAAAGAAAAGGGGTTACGATACCTGAATGAGGCACTGCTGAACCCTGAGGTAGTGCGGATGTTTTCTCCGATCACCCAACGGGTATTTCACAGAAGATACTGGAATCATCCACTTCGGTTATCGTGGGAACCATGTCAAAATCAGAGGTCAATGAGATAAAATCATCCGGGCCAACGGTACTGGCCCTGAATCCGTCCTTGCATACGATAACACCATCGCCAGTGGCATCGTAGTCGATCTCCCCGATGAGCCCGTGATCGGATTGAATGCGGAACCATTCGATGCGATCCTCCCAAAAGCGTTCCGAATAGCTGGAAAAGAGGACTTTTTTCCCGGAACGGGTGACGCGCATCGCCTCTTCAATCAATTTTCCCTGATCAACCCTGAAGGCCGAGATGCCGTTTTGTATACAGATGACCATATCAAACTGCCCATTGTGAAATCCGAGCTCGATGGCGTTCATCTCGAAAAGATGGCAGAAAGGCCTATCGCCAATCATTTCCCGCGCCAACAGCAAGCTGTCATGTGAGGTGTCGATACCAACGACGGCTTTTGCCTTTGCAACCAGCTTTTTGAGGACCCTGCCGTATCCACATCCAAGCTCCAGAACCAGAGCGGAGGGTTCGATTCTGTCCAGGACGAATTCGATTTCGGCCTCAAGATAGCGCCTAACACGGGGAGGGGCTATCTCATAGCAGAGCTTCAGTCGTTCCGCCGATAATTTTTGAGAATAATAGCCGCGCATCCGTTTTCAAATAAGCTGCTGGTGAATTGCCCTTGACTCACCCTAAACCTCTACCCCATAACAGGGGTCGATTTCTGTGAGTGAAAATCCAACGTGCCGATGACTCATACACATGCAGAACCGCGTCAAATTCCCCTAAACCGAAAGGGATACTGTTTACTTGACAGGGCAACCTCTTTTATGGATAAACGCCATTTTCTCTCCGATAAAACCGACCTTTCCTCCTTGATTTGTCAAGAGTGAAGGCTGAACCCATACCCCCCTTTTTTTTATTTTAGAATCTCCTTCACTGACAATTTATTGTTCTTCCACGAAAAAACGACCAGGGGCGATTTCCTTCCGGGGAACAAGTCCATCTGGTTTTCAATACCGAAATACCGGGCGGGATTTAACGACGCCATGAGCAAGGCTTGTTCGATTGAGAATCCTGCGTGCGCAGCCACATATTCACAGTCTTGTTCTAACGTTTTCACGGCGCCGCTTAACAAGTCGGTTCCTTCGCCCTTAACCCATAATCCGCCATCTTTCAGAACAACGGTCCGGTCATACTTGAAGTACTCACCCTCGGGCATACCGGACAGATGTGCCAGGTCTGACGTCAGAATGGATCGATTTATTTTTCGCGCCTTTATCACGGCTCGAAGAGTATAGTCAGGGATGTGGTATCCGTCGGCGATAAAGCTCGCCCACATGTCATCAATCGAAAGCTGGGACCATAGTATGTTATGTTGTCTGTGGATCATCTTTGCGCAGCCGTTCACCAAGTGGGTGGAGAGAGACGCACCCGCAGCATATGCCTCAAGAACCGTGTTATGATCGGCATGATGGTGAACCAGCCCGACCTTCACACCTTCACTCCGTAACTTTCGTATGAATTCTATTGCTCCCTTTCTCTCGGGTGCCAGCGAAAAGAGACCGATATGACCCCCGGATTTTTTCTGCCAACGATCGAATTCCTCCGGGTCAGGGTCACGGATAAATCGTTCCATGTGCACGCCCCGGTAGCCCTCTTCGGAGGAGATATAATGACCCTCCATATGGATACAGTGGATGTTCGGCGCAACGTTTTTTTCGATAACTTCTCTGAGAATGCCGAGGTTGCGCTCCACAATAGCGGGCTCTTGAGTTGTAATCGTGGGTAACCATCGCATAATTCCGTGATTCTCAAGCGCCTCGTTGATCTCTGCGACTCTATCGGCCGTCAGATCCTCATCGGAAAGGTTGTAACCAAGCATTCCATTCACCTGAATGTCGAAAAGCCCGGGGGAAAGCCAGAGTTCTTCATCGCCGTCGGGTGGCTGCGAAATGGGAGTCAGTTGCGTCAATACTCCATCCACCACAACGGCCGAAAATAGTCCGCTTCTTCCCGGAATCCGACCAATTCCTTCAAAACTCACGGTCATCCTCCTAGCCTTTAAGAGCTCCCCTTACGAGCCCTGACATCAAATAACGGGAGAAGAACAGGGTGAATACAATTGCCGGTATTACGGCGAACACTGTTGCTGCGGACAGTTGATTCCAGAGGATATGAAAATCTCCAAAAAAATCCGTTAAGCCCGGAGAAAGGGTTTTGGCCGCCTTTGTATTGACTAACACAACGCCGTAGAGAAGTTCATTCCAGGCGAGCATAAAGGTAATTATGCCCACCGCGGTCAGAGCAGGCAGGACACTGGGGAGCACCACCCTAAATAAGGCGGAAACTCTGGAACAACCGTCAATCTCTGCCGCCTCGATCAATGCATCGGGAAACTGTTCAAAAAACCCTATGATGATCCAAATGTTGAGCGGTAAGGTCAGATAGACGTATCCGGCTATCAGGATAATGTGCGTGTTAATCAAACCGAGGGTCCTCCCCATTACATAAAAGGGGACAAGCAGAGAGGCGGGAGGAACGGTACGGGTCAAAAGGATCAAGAGAAGCCAGATCCCTTTTCCCCTGAAACCATATTTTGCGAACGCGTATCCCGCGAGGGTTGCAAAGCTCGTGGAGATGAAAACCGTGCAAACGGCGACAATTGACGAATTCCGGAGATAGTACGCAAAGGGTCTTTCCGTGAATATGTATTTGATACTGTCGAGGGTCAGCCTGTGGGGGTACAGTGTGGGTGGATTCAGGTAAACTTCTTCGGAGTCTTTGAGGCCGGTTATGAAAATCCAGTATATGGGACCTACTGACCAGATGGTAATGATTGCGATCAGGAGCCCGAGAACCGAACGCTGAAAGACTTTTCTGTAGCGAGGAAAGCCAGTTACCTTTATCAACCTCATTTTCGCCGTCCACGGCCGATGACAGTGGTCAACAAACCCCCGTTTGTATCCCCTTGACAACCGGATTTGAACGTCATATTATCATCGTGTTCTCTATCTGCCAAGAGGAATTTTATGATCCTCTCCAGGGGCACGAGAAGAAAGTTTAACGCATACCTTTTACTGTCACCGAGCGCAGCAACGCTCGCGCTCGTTGCCGTGTTTCCCATCCTCTACGTGGTATACCTCAGCTTTAGCGGCTTTTATTACGGAAACAGGACCGGGTTTGTCGGATTCAGGAACTACGTAAATATTCTTTCCGATCCCAATTTCTACAGTTCCCTGAAGGCAACCTTCATATTTATGGCCGGCAGCGTGGTGGGACAGCTTGTCCTTGCGCTTATCTTCGCCTTGATTATCAATAACTCTCGACGACTCGAATCCGGGGTAAGGCTGGTCGCGATTCTCCCCTACATGGTCTCCATGGTCGCAGGAGGTGTCACTTTCCGGTGGCTCCTCAATACCGAATTCGGGCTGGTTAATTCCGTCTTGTTATCCTTGGGGGTAACCAATCAGCCGATCAACTTCCTGGGTGAGCCTGCCTACGCCATGGCATCCATTATCGGTGCGCATCTATGGTGCTCAATTCCCCTCGCGACGCTTATTCTGCTTGCGGGAATGAAATCAATTTCGACGGACGTTTATGAATCGGCCGAGATAGACGGTGCGGGGTTCTTCACCAAGTTTTTCAGCATTACCGTTCCCCTTATCAGGCCGCAAATCCTCGTCGTGCTGTTAATACAGACGATGTTTTCCTTTCGTCATTTTCCTCTGCCGTATGCCATGACCGGGGGGGGACCGGGGGTAACCACCAAAGTTCTGGCGATGCTTCTCCAGGAAAAGATGACTTTTCTGGTATTCGGCTACAACTCTGCTCTCTCTGTGATAATGATGCTGATTACCCTTGGTATCGCATTCTTCTACCTGAAATTGATGACTGCGGAAAGGAGGTGAAATCATATCAATCACGTTAGGTAGGCTTTCGGTATGACCTACCAGGTCATACATAAGGGAAAGGAGGGGGAGTCACCATGAAAAAGCTCTTAGTGTTATTTTGCGTAATGTTCGTCAGTTTATGCCTCTCTGTCTTTGGCGTGGGAGGAGTTGGGGCAGCAGAGAAGAAGCCGGACAAGCTCGTGCTCATGAATGCCGGAACTCTGTCCGGGGATCCGGGTATCGATTTCTTGCGGCAGGAGTGGGGGAAAAAGCACGGCATTACCATCGAAGTTATCGAACAGGCGGAAAGATACCTCTTCGATAAAGAGC
>JBGVTJ010000172.1:0-8580 GCA_041862515.1 Thermodesulfobacteriota bacterium
TTGATGGCTTCCTAAAAAGTCCAACTTCCGTTCGACATGCTCACGGCCCTGAGCAAAGCCGAAGGGCTGCGTTGCGCTGCATCCTTCGTCATTGCAGCGTACTGTAAGTACGTCTCATTCCTCAGGATTTGCGCGCCTTGAATTTGGAGCTTTTTACTTTGCCATCGAATTTTGACTTTTTACGAGATCATCAATATTAGGATCAGAAAAAGAGGGAAGGGGTTTAGGCCTTGATTTTTGGGTTTCCATCAAAACCCATGAAGCTGACAACAGGGTGAAAAAGGGGGGAGATAACCCTTTTTATCAGCCTCGAAGGACGGCAAGCTGGTCGGGATCCAGATGTATCTTGACGGTTTCGCCCTCAGCCAGTCTCCTCCTGACATCTCCCTTTGCTCTTATGAGGGAATCTTTAATTTCAAGCTGGTAATCGATCAATTCCCCCACATACGAAGCTCTGACCACCTTTGCATCAAAGACATTGAGGTTTTTCTTTCCGGACGAAGTTTTGGAGGCCGGCATAAAATCAATATTTTCCGGTCTTATGGCAACATCTACTTCCTGACCCCTCTCCAATCCACTTCCTTTACCATAAAGAGACAAACCACTCTCTGTAGTCACCACCATGTAGTCATCATAAAAATCCGCTACTTTCCCGTGAATAAAGTTCGTCGTTCCCATGAACCCGGCAACAAATTTATTGGCCGGTCTTGAGTAAATATCAACCGGCTTTCCAAGCTGCATCATCCTGCCCCTATCCAGAACGACAATCCTGTCCGAGATCACCATTGCTTCTGTCTGATCATGGGTAACATAGACGGTTGTTATGCCATACTGTTTATGAATTTGGGCTATCTCAAATCTCATCTGCTCCCGTAGAAGAGCGTCCAGATTGCTCAAGGGTTCATCGAGAAGCAGAATATCAGGCTCCAATACAAGGGCCCGCGCGAGAGCGACTCTCTGCTGTTGTCCTCCGCTCAATTGTCGCGGATACCTGTCCTCATGGCCTTCCAGTTTTACCATAGCAAGGCTTTCTTCTACCTTTGCCTTGATCTTATCTTTGGGCATTTTTTTGAGCTCCAGGCCGAATGCCAGATTTTGAAATACCGTCATGTGGGGCCAGAGGGCATAATTCTGAAAAACGAGCCCGATCCCCCGCTTTTCAGGAAGTACATCTGTAACTCTTCGATTCCCTATGAAAACATCACCACTGTCAACAGCAACAAATCCCGAAATAGATCTTAAGACTGTAGTTTTCCCACACCCCGAGGGCCCGAGAAGTGTCAATAGTTCACCCTCCTTCACTTCAAGGCTCAGGTCATCTACAGCCGCTAACTTACCATATTTCTTTACAATATTTACCAACCGCAGACCGGGCATAGATGAATTAACTCCAATTCACATGTGTTTATAGCATTTTCGTTAGCCCATTCCTCCCACGTACTCTGCCTTCAACATCTTCTGTATTAACGTCATAAAGAAAATGCTCGGAATGAGCAGAATAATTGCAATAACCGAGGCAAACTGCATGTTATATCCACTGGCAGAGTACAGGGTCATGGGTAGAGTGTTCACAAAGGGAAGTCCTACGAAGAAGGTCCCCGTGAATTCATCAAGAGACGTGATGAACACAAATACGGCACTTGCCAGCAAGCCGGGCGCAGCAAGGGGAAGGGTTATCTTGAAAAAAGCTTTGGTGCTGCTCGCTCCAACACTTCTCGCTGCTTCTTCCAGATGCGGCGGAATCGATTTGAACGTTGCGTTTGTAATCCATACACCGAAGACAAGACCAACAAGAATATGGACAAGTATGACTCCCCTTACCGTACCCGCAAGCCCCCATCTTGTAAAAATATGGAGAAGGTTTACAAAAATTGGCTGTTGTGGAAACGCATTCGGCATGAGAAACAGGAAGAGAACAACCCCGCTCAAGGGTATCCTGTACTTTGCTAGAGCATACCCTGCAGGGATTGCTATGAGCATTGAAATTATTACCACTATTATAGCGATGAAAATGCTCAAGAAGAAGGCAGGAACAATGCTCACCGCACCGATGGCCAGGCTTTTCTGCAAGCCCAATGCCTGTTTCCAGTACTCAAAGCCCACTTCTTGAGGCAACGAAGCTGGCCAATACCACCTTTCAGCGATCGACCAGATCAGCAGGCTCATCATGGGCCCCAAGATAACGAGGAATAAAACGACCAGGAGAACTATTTCAGCTGTAATGATAAACACGGGCTTCCTAAACATTTTCAAGCCTCAGCTGGTTCGGTTTCGGCCACCTTTTTAACCGTTGACCTGAGATAGTAAAGAGCGGTGACGAGAACGAGAAGATAGGAGAAAACCCCAAGGGTGTTGGCAACACCAAAGTCCCTGAAATAGTTGACCCGATGGGCAATATCAACGGTAATTGTTGTCGGGATCTTCCCCCCAATCAACATGTATGGCAGCGTAAATGTACCGACAATTTGTGAATATACAAGAACAAGAGCTACCAATATGCTGGACTTGCTCATGGGAATAAGGATTCTGGTGATTACCTTGAACAGCGTGGCGCCTGCACTTCTGGCTGCCTCAATATAGCTGTTGTCAATCATCTGAAAACCGCCGTGGACAATCAGCACTGTGAAGGGAACCATTTTCCAGATAAACCCAAAGGACAATCCAGAAAAATTGAGGAGTTGAAGGGGATAGTCTATATTAATGAGTCCAAGCTTGGCCAGGGCCACATTTAAAAGCCCGTGAGGTGCGAGAAAGCTTCTCATCATCTGGGCGACTACCACGAAGGGAATAAAGATCGGGAGTTTGTAGAGACCAGCTAAGATCTTGGAAATCGGGCTGTTCCAGAAGCGAAGATATACAGCGAGGAGGATGGACAGCAGAGCAGTTACCAGTGTACTGAATATGGTTACAGCAAAGGTAAAAACAACATCCTTCAGGTATAGATCCCAGGTCTTTGCATAGTTTGCAAAGGAAAGGTTACCTTGATTATCTATCAGGCTCCTGGCAACAGAGGCGACAAAAGGATACGCGTACATCAGGAGCATGAATGTAACTGCCGGGAATAAAAGAAAAACGTAAGGAGGGAATAGAAATCCCCTCCTTACCGAAATCCTCGTTTCCATTACTTCTTAATCCGTTTCTCCTACCTAATCCACTTCTCGTAAGATTCGAGAATAGCGTCGAAGTAATCGGCCAGAGGAAAAGGCAGTCCCTTGTTGGATAGATCCTGAGGCGTTACGTCACCATAGATCTTGTCAAATATCTCCTGAGGTATCGCTCCCTTAAGATGTGAGCCGTCGATTCCAGGATACCAGTTGAACCTCTGGACTATCTCCTTGGCCTGGATAGCAGGACTGGTTACAAACTCAATGAACTTCTTTGCTTCCTCAGGATGAGCGGCTTTCCTCGGAATCACGAAGTACATGGGCTGACCGGGCATTCCAGGTTCAGGAAGGACCATTCTCATCTTGGGATCCATCTTCCCCTCATTCATAAAGGTAAAGAACATGTCAACCCATACAGGGCCCATCCAAATCTCCCCGCGGTTCAATGCATCGAGGGTTCCAACGTTACCCGCCGTGAACGTTACATTCTTGTTGAAAGCCTCAAGATCCTTGAACGCGGGTTCCCATGAAGCAACCTCAGACTTCTCAAATGGACCGGTTACAGCATATTTTTCATGTTTTCCCGTTTTCCAGTAGACCCATCCGACGGTGAAGGAAACGCCTGACATTCCACCTTTGATCCCGTTGTACCCGAACTTCTTTGGATGCTTCTTAACCCACTCGACCAGTTCACCATAGCTCTTAGGAGGATCTTTTACGTGGTCGGGATTGTAGGCCAAGGTAGTCTGACTGTGAAACATGGGCATGACATACCCTTCGACATTTACGCCAAGGGAGGATTTAGCGAATGGTGAAGTTATATATTTCCACGTTCCAATATCCTTGGCGTACGGCATGAGAAGGTCTTTCTCCATCGCCCATTTCAGGAAGATCTGGTGAATCATCGCCACATCGACATCCCATGTTTCCTTCTTTGACTCACTTTCAGCCAGAACCTTTTCGAAGATCCTCTGAGATCCCGCATTACCAGGGCCCGTGTGGATGGTCATAACTGAAACATCAGGATACTTCTTTGAGAACTGAGGCCCAATGACGTTCTGACCTAAAGCCAGCATGTTAACATCCCCTGCTGTCATGTAGATCAGCTTAACCTTCTCCGCACTCATTCCCTCCTTTTGCCCCCCAGCAAGGGCAAAGCCAATTGCAACAAGAAAAACCAGAAGCTGGACTAAGAATTTTTTTCCTTTTTGCATGGCTGCCTCCTTTCATTTAAGTTTGCATAATGTGTAAAATCTTTATACATTGAATCTTTTCAAAATGTCAAGGGAAAAATAGGGAAACCAAAACGGTATTTGAATTTTCTTTATTTTCAAAAAAGATCAAGCAGTTAGGGATAATATTGTCGAAAAGATCTCAACATCAGGAATTCGAGAAAGGGGAATGGAGTCGGGTCCTCAAAAGCTATGGAGGTTACTGGGCGAGGAGGTGATGTCCAAGGACAAAGCCTTGTCCATCATATTTCGAGAGAGGAGTAACTGAACATGATCAATAAAGCTGAAATAGAACCACGCATGTTGATGGGGCCGGGTCCCTCTGACGTTCACCCGCGCGTTCTCGAGGCGATGGCCATACCGACCCTCGGGTACTTGGACAGTCAGTTCTTTGAAATCCTTGACGACATTCGTCAGATGCTGAAGGCTGTGGCTGTGCCTAAAGGTGTGGACGATGCGGAAATTAGGAAGAGGCTCTTGAACGAATACGGCATCAGCCTCGGCGGCGAACTGGGGGAGTTCAAGGGCAAGGCATGGCGCATCGGCCTGATGGGCCAGAGCGCCACCCAGCGGCATGTTGATGCGTTGCTTTCGGCACTGAAAACGATCCTTGCCGATGACTGATGAGATCAGTGCTTCATATCCAGGCTGTTAGTCCAGCCATGTAAACGGTTTATTTTTCTCAGGGAGCGCTAAGAAGCGTGAGCGTGAATCCCTTTGTTTCTGTTGATTGATTTTGCTCCTCAATTATGGTTATTTGCTCCGTATGATTCGGTATGAATTGGCCGAGGACATCGGCGCTGAGATAAGAGATATTCTTCATAGACTTCAAATGACCCACGTAGATGGATCTAGAATAGCTTGCATAAGGAGTAGAGGTTCTCGCAGCAGAAGAGTAATAGCCCGTTGTCACGGACTTTCCAGAATTATGCAGCTAGTCCTCAATCAGAGGCCCCATTACGTCATTGAGGTTGTCTCTGAAAGATTTGATAAGCTCAGCAAAGAAGAGCAGACCAAGGTACTCATCCATGAGCTGATGCATATTCCTCATTCATTTGGAGGTGGTTTTCGAACCCACAAGCCCCACGTGACCCGAAAGAAGGTTGAGAGTATGTATAAGAGGTTTTTGCAGGCCAAATAACCATCAGCCGAGTGGATTGGGTGAGTGGGTCATTTCAGTTTGCCTGATTTGATTATCAATGAGATGATCATTTCAGGGTTCGATGAGCACATTCCAATTTTTCCGGAATAGGTACTCCATAAGGACAAAGCTTCAGGCATTGCTCACATCCGGAACAAGCACTGGCATTCACCAACAGCGATTGGTATTGTTCTCTCGCCCATGCTTTTAGGTCATACCGATCATGGTAGCTCTCGAAACGGAAAATGTCAGGGATGGGTATTTCCTCTGGACAGGGAAGGCAATACCCACAATTTCTGCAAAACCCCTTTCCTGCTTCCCCCACGAATTCCATGAGCGCTTTGATTTCTTCCTTATTCATCTTTCTCCATTGCCTTCCGACTTGAAGGTTCTCATTCAACTCATGCAGTCGCATCATTCCAGGGATGGCGCAGGTGATATTCGGATTTGAGAGGACGTAGCGGAGGGAAATCTGTGCGAGAGATTCTCCCTGGATGGATTTTTTGCTTTTGAGAAACGAAGGGCGATCCACCAGTCTCCCTCCTGCGAGAGGCTTCATGGCGATTAAGCCCACACCCGCTTTCTGAGCCATCGGAAGAAGGTCCGCAGCCAAGCGATCTTCATCAAAGGCGCTGTAAGCTACCATGAGAGCTGAAAACACCCCGGATTCAACCACCTTCCTCATCATCGGTATGGATTGGTGTATGCTGATTCCAATTTCCAAAATTTTTCCTTCACTTCTGGCTCTTTCCAAAGCCTCCAACCCGCCGCTATCAAATATCCGATCGTATTCAGAGCTTCGAACATCGTGGAAGGAAACCAGATCGATACATTCTGTCCTGAGGCGGCGAAGGGAACGCTCCAATTTGTTACGTACTCCAATGCCATCGCGTTCATCTATTTTGGTCGAAAGACGGAATACTTCGCGCCTTCCCTTCAATGCAAGGCCGATCTTCTCTTCGCTATCACCATAGCAATCGGCAGTGTCCACAAAGGTTATTCCCCCATCGATGGCCTTGTTCAGAAGAATTTCGGATTCTTTTTGAGAGACGAGAGGGAGTTTGATGGCTCCGAAGCCAATCACAGAAAGTTCCCACCCTGTTTTCCCAAGAGTTCTCTTCTGCATACTGTTTTCTATTTTAGACCAAAAAGCCATCCTTTCACAAATAGCAACTAAAGAAGGTGCGAGGAAGCGTCTTGAATGTTCCGACCGAAATGAGAAACAGGTCACTATTTCCTCAAGACGGTCTTGAGTGGAACCAGGATTTTCTTGATCGGGGACGAAGGTGAGGTTGCGCGATTGGCTGAGAGCCGGGTGGATGTCGCTACCTTGATTTTACCCACTTCCTGAGCCGCCGAATTCCCTCCTCCAGGGTCTCATCCTTTTTACAGAAGCAGAAACGCACGAGCTGGCGGCCCCGTCTCCGGTCCTTCCAGAAATAGGAACAGGGGATAGCCGCGACACCCGCATGTTCTGGGAGCATACGGCAAAAGGCCAGATCGTCATCAAAACCGAGCGATGTGATGTCAACCAAAAGGTAGTAGGTCCCCTCGGTTGGATAGACTTGGAAACCAACATCCCGCAACGCCTCGCAGAGCCAGTTCCGCCTCCGGGTATAGTCGGCGAGCAGTTCCGTATAGTAACTATCGGGGAAATTAATAGCAAAAGCCATGGCCTCCTGTAGTGCTGACTGCCCGCAAAAGGTAATGAATTGGTGGCTCATGCCCACCGCCCGGGAAAGTTCTGGACACGCTACCACGTAGCCCACCTTCCAGCCGGTCATGGAAAAGGTCTTGGCCGTGGAGGAAATGATAAAGGCCCGATCCTTGAATTCGGGAACGCTGAGGAGAGTCACGTGCTCGCGGCCGTCGTAGACCAGGTGCTCGTAGACTTCATCCGCGATGGCGTAGACATTGTGTTCCACGCACAAGGAGCCGATGAAGGCAAATTCTTCCCGGCTGAACACCTTGCCACAGGGATTTTGAGGATTGTTGATTACGATAGCCTTGGTCCTGGGGCCGAAGGCCTCAACCAGTTCTTCCCGGGGCAGCCTGAAGTCGGGACCTTGCAGGGAAACGTATCGGATATGGGCACGGGCCATAGCAGCCACGGGCGGATAGCTATCGTAACACGGCTCCAGTAAAATTACCTCGTCACCCGGTTCCAGGATGCCCAACAGCGTGGCACACAATCCTTCCGTCGCGCCGGAGGTGACCGTCACCTCCTCGTCCACATCCACCTCCACCCCGTAAAAACGCTCCATTTTGCGGGCCACTGCCTGGCGGAGTTCAGGGATGCCCGTGGAAGGCGCGTACTGGTTCGGTCCGCGCATAATGGACTCCGCCGCCTTTGCTTTGATCTCCTCAGGCCCGTCAAAATCCGGAAATCCTTGGGCCAGATTTACCGCGCCACAACGATCGGCAAGAACAGTCATTTCGGTGAAGATCGTGGTGCCATAAGGGCGAAGAGCCTGGACGACAACCTCCCTCCTCCTTTGATCCTTCTTTGTTTGCACAGCAAGACCCTCTTGATCTGATACTGGAGACCCGCTGGTAATTTTTTCGTCCATGCGGCCTACTAAATGAATTCTCATGAAACAACGTAGCGTACTATAGGAAAGGCGAGTGTTTAAGTCAAGGTGAAATGAGAGGGGAGGGGGGAAAAGGGAATAGAAAGAGATCCGCAGGGTTGTCACATTTTACCGGGCTGTTGCCCAAATACCCTTCCGCTCTCTGAAAAGAATTTTTGACCATTCTAGAGTTCGCTTCACTGCAAACCCAAAAATCGCCTTTCAGGCTCAGACATTGGGTTTGCGGCCGTTTTGCTTCACTTAGTCCTTCGGTTCATAAGTTCGATTACGAACATATTTAGACTTCGGCTGAGCGGCTCGACATGTCTTCGACCCTGAGGCTCAGACCCGAAGGGAGCTCGTCGACATGTCTCAGTCGAAGCCCTCAAGACTTAGTGCTGCCCTCGGCCATGAGCAGTTCGGCCTTGAGCTCACTGCCGAAAGGCTCGGGCCGAATGGAGTGAGTATTTGCTCAGAACCTGCTCTAGAAAATACGTCATTGTATTTGCGAATCGAAGCACTAAGAATGGTTG
>JBGVTJ010000173.1:0-8263 GCA_041862515.1 Thermodesulfobacteriota bacterium
AAGAAACCGGAACAGATGCGAGGATTTCTGAAAGGGATCGATACCACAGTCGAGAGAGAGAAGGATCGGATATGAACCTAGTAGATTCTAGCGGTTGGCTTGAATATTTCGGAGATGCTCCAAATGCAGATTTCTTTGCACCGGCTATTGAAGATGTCCCGAATCTTCTTGTGCCGACGATCTGCATCTTGGAGGTTTTCAGACGTGTTCTGCAGCAACGGGATGAGAGGGCTGCCCTTCAAGTGGCAGCTATTATGCAGCAGGGGCATGTCGCGGACATGGATAGTGCTGTCGCTCTGAACGCTGCCAGGGTAGGGGTCGATTTGAAGCTTCCTTTAGCCGACAGTGTGATATTGGCAACAGCTCGAATGCATAATGCAACGATATGGACGCAGGATGAAGACTTCAAGGGGCTTGAGGGCGTTAGATATGTTAGCAAGAGGTAAGCGATTTGACGTTCCAATTAAACTCTAATTTCCAATAGAATAGGTGTCAGGTCTTGACAGGCTGACCGAGAATAGCATTTTTACGGAATTTGAAGTTGCTAACTATTTGATTTCATTAGGGTGGTATTTATGAAATTTTAATTCTCGGTCACCCTGTCAACATTTGATATCCTGGATTGATCTCTTATTCTCCCCATCCAATTTTCCTCCACTTGCCTAGCCCAATCCCCAAAATCCCCATAATTTCAGATTGTGAAAATTTTTCACCCTGCCTGCAAAATTTATCCGCATTTGATTGGAATTGCCAGCAAGCTCTTCTGATTTTATTTTCTTGATCATTCCAAACGGTAGTAACAAGGGGGGTATGATGATTTATCGATGTAACTGGTGTGGGAAGGAAATCGATTGGAAAAAGCAGGGCCTCCCGCCGGGATGGAGAAAACTCGAATACGACGCCATCAAATACACAGAGGAGTTTGACGAAGCTACTGTCTTTTTCCTGGATTGTGAAGTGAGGTTGGCGCAAAAGTACGGCGCAAGGGGCTTACGGTAGGGGGAAAATCCCTTTTTCTAAAAGGCATGCCGGGTCTTCCACATCTTCCAGATGTTGCCGAAACGCCCAATTTTCCCCGTCTGCTGGGATAAGGTGGGTTTTCCGGGTTCCCAGCCGCAGGGCATGAATTCACCCGTTACCTGGTGGTGTTGCAGCGCTCGGAGCTGGCGCAGAATTTCGGCAATGTTCCGGCCAGCTGCCTCAGGAAGGACCTCGATGGCCTGGACGATCCCACGAGGATCGATGAGAAATCGCCCCCGTGCGTCCATGCCTTTGTCCTGGTCGTAAACCCCGTACAGGGTACCGATCTTTCCCTCGGGATCCGACAACATCGGGAAAAGTGCTCCTCCCCTCACCATCTGGGAAAGCTCCTTTTCCTGCCATTCCCGATGCGAGTCCACGCTATCCACGCTGATCGCCAGAACCTCTGTCCCCAGCTCTGTGAAAGCAGGGTATTTGACGGCAACTGCCGCCAGCTCGGTAGGTCAAACGATGGTGAAATCCGCCGGGTAGAAGAAGATTAACACCCATTGACCGCGATAATCGGAGAGCTCGACTCTCGTGATATTCCCTCCGTGGTACGCTTCGGCAACGAAATTCGGGGCCTCTTTGCCCACCTGCACGGCCATCGTCAGTCCCTCCCCGGTTAGACGCTATAAAGCCATAAAACCCTGGAATAAAGGCTTTGCCTGTTTATTCTTTTCGTTGGGGTTCTGCGCCCTCTTGCTGCCACCCTCCGCCAAGGGCCTTGTAAAGCGCGATGAACCCTAGTGCAGTATTTTGTTTGCTTTGTGCCAGTTGATCCTGGGAAACACGCAGCGCACTCTGGGCGTCGATTACAGCTAGGTAGCTCTCCAGCCCTGCTTGGAAACGCGCCAGCGCTAAATCGGCGGCCAGCCCATTTGCCCTAACAGCATCGGTCAACACTTCAACGCGCCTCTTCTCTTGGACGAGGCTCACCAGGGCATTCTCCACTTCTTCCAGCGCGGTCAGGACACTCTTTTCATATTGGGCCAGGCTGCCATCGCGCACGGCCTTGCTCGCTTCGATATTCGAAAGGATACGCTTTAAGTTCAAGATATTCCATCGAATCCTCGGACCTATTTGCCAAAAATTACCGCCTTGATCGAAGAGGTCATCCACATGGAGGCTCTGATACCCAAAAGCGCCGGTGAGGGAGAACCGTGGGAAGAGGTCGGCGGTGGAAACGCCGATCCGTGCTGTAGCCGCGGCCAACTCCCGCTCCGCGCGCCGAATGTCGGGCCGCCGGCGCAGCAGGTTCGAGGGGAGTCCCGCAGGAAGGTTCTCCGGCACCTGGGGAAGGTCGGTTTTAACGCTGAGTTCCTTGACTAGGCTCATCGGCTCCTGGCCGAGAAGCACGGCCAGGCGATGCATGGCTGCAAGCAAGGCATTCTCCAGCAGGGGGATGGTCGATTCGGCATTGGCCAGGGCTCCCCGAGCCCTGGCCAAATCGAGCTCCGGAATCAATCCGCCCCTGAACTTTGCCTCGTTCAGCTCGACGGTTTCCCGCCTGGCTTTCACGTCTTCTCGCGCGATGTCCAACCGCAGCTGCAGCACCCGGACTTCAACATAGTTCCTGGCGACTTCCCCCTGGAGGGTGACCAGCGTATCCCGCAGCGCCTCCCGGGAAGCTGCCAGATCGGCATCCGCCGCCTCCACCTCCCGGCGAACGCCTCCAAATACGTCAATCTCCCATGAGGCGTCAAACCCCAGCAGGTAGAGTCCAAACCTTCGATCCCTCGTCCCTGCAGTCCCAGCTCCCGTCGTTGATCCGTTCTCGGTCGTCTCGAATCTCTGATAGCTGCCGTCGACCTCGCCCTCCGGGTAGTATTTCGATGAGGCAACGCCCCGCTGGGCCCGGGCCTGCCGCACGCGCGACTCGGCAATGCGCACGTCCAGATTTCCCTCAACCGCTCGCTCAATAACGGAATCCAGAACAGGATCCCGGAGGATCTTCCACCAGGTCTTCATGTGCTCGGCATCGAGGGGTTCAGAAGTCGCAATGCCCGGCTCCAGGGAGCCAAACTGCACCGGCACAGGGGGATCGGCCTTCTTATAGTCCGGCCCGGCCTTACATCCGGCAAGAAGAAGGGAAATCGCAAGGAGGATTGCAGGGGTTCGGTTCATTCCTTTCTCCCCGGCTGAACCGGATCGGGCACCTGTTGAGGCTGACGGGTTTTGTCCTCGATATAGACATCCATGAGCTGCCCCGGGTAGACATTCAGCGCTGTGCGGGGGAAGCTGTAGATGACCTGCATGACCCGGGTGTCAACCCTCTCGGTACTGTCGCCCGTTAAAGAACGTTTTGGAACTACATAGGGTTCGATGTATTCGAAGGTCAACTCCGTTTTGAGCTTGGGGTTTCCCCGAATGAAGGCCACAGCCTTTCCACTCGGATGGAAGCGCCACGCATCGTTCTCGTCGATGTCGACCCGTACGTGAAGTCGATTTAGATCTCCCAGCAGCATCAAGGGCTGGGGAAGAACCCCGCCCTGACCGAACTCCCCCGGACGGATGTTTATCTGAAGGATATTTCCGTCTGCTGGGGCCCGAATCAGGAGCCGATCGATCTCGACCCTGGCCGCCTGCGCCTCCGCCTCTGCTCTGGAGATCTCCGCCTTTGCGACCTCGATGTCCGCACTCCAAGCCCCCGCTTCCAACAACCTGAGGTTGGCCCGGGCCAAAGCCAGACGGGCCTCCCCCGCCTGGACGGCAAACCGGCGTCTGTTGAGATCCTCGAGGCTGATGGCCCGTCGATCCGTAACATTTTCGGCGATCTGGAATTGATAGCGTAGATCCTGCAGGTTTGCCTCCGCCTCTTTGACCCGTTCCCGGGCTAGCGGCAGTTCTTCTTTCCGGGGCGCCTCCAAGAGCCGGGCAAGCCTCGCCTTGGCTTCGGCAAGGACCTTCTCCCGCACGGCCAGCGCGGCCCGTTCCTTTCGATCATCCAGGACAAAGAGGGGATCTCCGGCCTTCACCCTCTGGGACACCTTCACCAAAAGCTTGGCCACCACTCCCGAAATAGGGGTTCCGATGGCGATGTTCCGCGTGCTGGCCTCGACAATTCCCGAACCGGATATCTTGTATGTGTAGGGAGGGCGCGGCGGTTCGGCGATGGGTTTTGACGGCGGGACCGGTTTCGCCGCATGCAACACCATCCAGACGGCGAAAAGGAATCCGGACACCGATAGGAGAGGCAAGAGATATTTCCGAAACATGGCTTCTCCTCGTCAATGCGGGACCTGTGACTCCACGGAGGTGATTCGTCCGTCCTCCATGCGGGCGATGCGATCGGCGAAGTTGAAGATGCGGTTGTCGTGGGTCACGATGATCACTGCTCGATCTTCCGCCAGGGCCGTATTTCTCAGGACCTCCATAACCTTCTGGCCTGTATCCGCGTCCAGGGCACTGGTCGGTTCATCGCAGACAATAAGCCTCGGGCGATGGACCAACGCCCGGGCGATGGCAACTCGCTGCTGCTGGCCCCCTGAGAGCTGGGCCGGAAGGGCGTGAGGTCGCTCCTCGAGTCCCACGAGCACGAGGATCTCCTTGGCCATCGATTGGGCGTCGGCGCGGGAATGCCCCGAAAGGAGCAGGGGCACGCTAACATTTTCCACCGCGGTGAGGGTGGGCAGGAGGTTGTAGGTCTGGAAGACGAAGCCCACGTTGCGGCCCCGAAATCGCGTCTTCCGGGTCTGGTCCATGGCCCGAAGGTCCTCCTGGAAAACGAGGCATTCTCCCTCGTCATGGTCTAGGATACCAGCAACCACGGAAATCAGGGTAGTTTTCCCGCACCCCGATGGTCCGGCAAGCATGAGCAGTTCGCCCATGCGCACTTCGAGGTCCACTCCCCGGAGGGCCATCACCTTGGTCGGTCCCGTGACGTAAGCCTTGGTCACGCTCCGGCATAAAACCGCAGTGTCCTGGTCCTTTCCATTCATCGTTTAGCCCTTGAAGACGAGGGCCGGTTCCAGGCGCATCACCTTGCGGATCGAGATCAGAGCCGACAGGACGCAGATTAAGCTGATGGCAGATCCCGAAAATATCAGGAGATCCTTGGTGAGACGGAAGGACAGTGCCGTTCCTCCCAGGGTGTAGCCGAACACGGCCGCCCCGCCGACTCCCAGTCCGTATCCCAAAACCCCGACGAGCAAGGCTTGAAGGAGGATCATTCGCAGGAGGACATAGTTCGTCGCCCCCATGGCCTTGAGGGTGCCAAAGTAGCGCATATTTTCCAGGGTGAAATTGTAAAAGGTCTGGCCCGCAATTGCCGTGCCGATGATGAAGCCCAGGGCGACTGCGATCCCGAAGTTGATGGGTATCCCCGTATACTTCATGAAATAATTATAGGTCAGATCCTTGAAGGCCTGGGCGGTGTAAGCGGCCAGGCCCGTCCTCCGACGTATCCGTTCGCAAAGGGCCTGCAGGTTCTCGTCAGGTCTCGCCTTGACGAGAACAAATGAGAGCAGCTTGCGCTCCCGGGGGGCAAAGGTGGTGGCACGGGTGTAGGTTGTGAAGATCACCGGCTGGGATTGGAAAGTCCGGGACACCCGACAGATGCCAACCACAACGGCCCGGTGGTCGTTGATTTCCAATGTATCACCGATCTTCAGGGGTTCGGGCTTTCCGCCTCGCACTTTCGGAGGCTTGGCCAACCGGGTCCGGGCACCCACATCGTTGACGATGATGGAATCCTGTTGGCGAAGATCGCTCAACGTTCCCTCGATCATGAAAGGAGGGCCACCGATCAACGTGGCATCATCCAGCCCCAGGACATTGCAGATCTGGTAATTCCCGTCTGCGAGACGGGCCTTGAGAAGCCCCTTGTAGAGCGGGACGGCCCATTTCACCCCCTCGATGGAGCGGATGCGGAAAAGTTCAGTGTCCTGCAGCGGCTTTACGTCGTCGATGAACTGAACCTTCGGGTCCATGACCCAGATATCCGGCTGGGAGAGATCGGTAATCGTCCCGTAGGTCCTCGTCATAAGGCCGGTGAAGATAGAGGACTGCTGGGTGATGAGGAGGGAGGCGAAGGTCAATCCCATGATGATTCCCAGGTACTTTCCCCGATCGCCGATGAGCATCTTGAGGGCTATGGAATACACCTCATTCCTCCAAAATGGATAAAAAACAGGGCTCTTTAAAGCCCTGTCTACGTTTCGGGATAGGGTGTGGCTGGGAAAAACATCTTTCAACCTGTTTATGGATACAGTCCCACCTCAACAGCACCCTACTTCATCATTTTGAAAATCAAGGTCGCAATCGTTTTTCTCTCTTCGGGCGTTGCAATGTCCCACATTTCCTTCAGTAGCTCTTCCTCTTTCGTTGCCGGGCACACCTTCTTCGCGAGAAAGTCCCCCGCCTTTACCGCCAGGGTCTTAATCGTTTCATCGGATACCCCGAACTTACGGGCCTCGGCGATCGCCTCTTTTAACGTACCCCTCCACGTATCCCAATCCTTCACGAAATCCATTGCACTTAAACACTGAAACCGTTCCATCTCCGTTCCTCCTTTCTCAGCTCAACAAGAGCTAATTATGGTTATTAAGACTGGTAAACGATCGAATATTTACTGTAAGGATAACCAGGATTGGTCCTCGCAATAAATACGGTAATCACTGTATTTTTGGCGCGAAATCACTGTATTTTGGGGCTCATACATACTGTATCTGAACCGTTTTTCCCCCAGGCCACTTTTTCCTGTCTAAGCCAAGGCAAATTGTCCCCTTAAGTGCAAAGCGAAGATGTCCCCTCTTCGGTTAGGGAAGGAAGGGGTCACATCTTCATTTGTCACTTTCTACTTGATACATATAGGATGAGAGGGACAGGCCTCAACATTTGACATCCCCGACTAACCTCTGATTTCTGCCCCATCGTAGTGGGAAGTCGGGTCTTGCAATCCGGCCTTTAAATCCATCTCAGCTAGATTGAAGGGGCAGGGGATCAGGTCTTGCAATAGTGCATTTTTAGGAAGGGAGATTAGGAGAGACCAGCAGATAGGTCGAATCTGCGTTCTTTACAAACATAAGGACTTGGCAATCTTAATATTTTGGTAATATGCAAGGGGAACAGTTGAAGGCCTTTGTCGGTGTTACTGACAACGAATGGTTTGCTTTCTTATCGGTATTGCCGCACATTGATGAGGTGAACTTCCAGCAGGCAGAACGGCATAATACGTTTCAGCGAGGCAGGAGGTCAGATCCTATGTCTTTTCAAATGGACCTTGCTTAAGGATTATCGGCTCTCTTCTGCGAATACAATGAGGGAACTTCTATGTCCACCTCTTCAGAACATCAGACACTGGAGAACTTCCTCCTGAACAACTGGCCCCTTGTACTTTGGCATCTGCTTTTGGTATGTTAGGCGATAACACAAAAAAACTCAGGCTCATAAATCCGGGCTTTCCCTGCCAGGGCAGACAAGATTAAAAAAGGAGTAAAAAATGGTAGCCTACCAGGAATTGATCGATTTACTTAAGGCAAGAAGGAGCATTCGTGCATTCAAGCCTACCCCACTTCCCGAGGGGTATATAGAGAAAATCATCGAGGCAGCCCGCTGGTCTCCGTCTGGAGGGGATGGTCAACCCTGGGAATTTATCGTCATCCAGAGCCCTGAGCTCAAGGCAAAGATTGTCAACCTCTTCATGAAGGCCGCGAAGCCTACCTTTAAGCGCGAGCAGGACAATGATCCGGATCTGAGAAGACAGCACATGGTTCTTCCTGTACCGGAACCCAAATTCAAGGATGCCCCGGCCCTTATCATTCT
This sequence comes from Thermodesulfobacteriota bacterium, assembly GCA_041862515.1. Classification (GTDB taxonomy): domain Bacteria; phylum Desulfobacterota; class BSN033; order WVXP01. The sequence continues at coordinate 7,786 of JBGVTJ010000173.1, forward strand.
TGTTGGGGATGAACGAACTAATATCGCCTTCCCGCTGAGGGTTCAGGAGATCAAAGGGAAAGAAGTACTTGTTTCGAGCCTGGCCAGTGCTTTCCTTTGCATGCATCTAGCTGCCCGGACTCTAGGTCTCGGATCCCAGTGGATATCAGGCGTGGCCGATAGGACCATTGAAAAGGAGCTCAAGGAACTTCTTAAAATTCCTCCCCATATGATGATCTATGATATGATGGTGGTTGGATATCCGGCCTATGATCCGGGGCCCCGCTCCCCCCGTAACCTCAAGGATATGATTCACATTGACGGCTTTCAGCAGGAAAAATACCGGAGCCTTGAGGAAATAAGGGAATTCGTAAAGATGCTCCGCAAGTAAAGAGTAGGGGGTCGCATCTTCAATATTAAATATAGGCATAGGAGTAAAAAAAGGAGGTACGTCCTTAAAAATATAAGTTTCTCTGCTGTACACTTAACTCTTGCCTAT
>JBGVTJ010000174.1:0-14894 GCA_041862515.1 Thermodesulfobacteriota bacterium
CCGAGGGAGAATTTTGTTGACATTCGTGAGCACCAATGATAATTCTAGATTGCGGGTCGAACACTGTTCGTATATTCGAACAATAATTCTCTGAGGGCTTACGATATGGCGGACAAAAGAGTCCATCAACACCCGGACAGCAAAGGCCATGAGAAGGGGGTTATCAAATCAGTCTGGCGAGCAATTAAGATACTTGAATCATTCGGCAGTGAAGAGGGTATGGGTGTTACTGAACTCAGTAAGAGATTGAACTTCCCAAAGAGCAGTATTCACGAAATACTGATGACACTTGTTCGAGAGAGAATTCTCGAGAAGGACGGTGACAGGAGTAAGTACTATCTCGGAACCAAACTCTTTGAATTGGGGAATAGAGCACGAGCTAACCTTGAAATTCGAAAGGTTGCGATTCCCTTTTTGAAAGCGCTCAATGAAGAGCTCGATGAGACGGTTCACCTCACGGTGTTAAATAACGGAGAGGTTCTCTATATTGAGTGCTTTGAATCGACAAAACGTCTGCGAACCTATTCGGTCATTGGCGTGAGAGGTCCCCTCCATTGTACCGCTGTTGGGAAGGCAATTTTGGCCTTCCTTCCTGAAGATGATATTGAGAGGATAATTCGCACAAAAGGATTGGAGAGGTTTACGGAAAACACCATAACGGATAAGGCTCTCTTGTTACGAGATCTTAGGAAGGTTGTTCAACGAGGGTATGCTGTGGATAATATGGAGCATGAGGAAGGGATGAGGTGTGTTGGCGCTCCAATAAGAAATTCAGGTGGGATGGTATTTGCTTCCATAAGCGTATCTGGACCGTCTCAACGCATTACTCTTGACAGGATCCCTCAAATTGCAAAAAAAGTGATCTCGACCGCAAATGAGATATCGGGAAGATTGGGATATCAACGGGAATAGGTCCCCTTCCTCTGCATGTAGAAGTCTTTCGGTGTATATGGAGACCAACTAATACCCGAAAAACCGCCCTATTGCTGAAATGAGTCCATCGAAGAAGCGTGCCAGAGGAATGATTGATGGCAGTTTTACCGCTTCGTAACTACATACCAATAAGTGCACCTGCTCGGAGGGAACCTGCTGACGGAACTGAATCGGACATGAGAGTTTCTCTTGGTTTTGAGCCAGCGTGGTTCCATAACCGGTGTGGAATTGATTTTTCTGAGCGTTGGCATAGAGATCCCTACTATCGATATGAAAGCCTTAAGATGATGAAGGCTGAATTGGTCGAGGCCTTCCCCACCGTCTCCTACTGGGATATCTCGTACAAAGATGATCTGGCGACCATTTCAGGGTGTTATGGAGCTTATCTTATTCCGAAGGTATTTGGCATACCCCTTCGTTATGCTGCAGATCACTGGCCTGTTCTTGATCCCGGGAAAAAACTCTCGGTAAAGGAAATTGAAAGGGTAGATGGAGAAAAGCTCCTCGAAAGCCCTTTTGTGGAAGACCTCTTTCAGCAGATGGATACTATTGAATCGGAGTGGGGGAAAATACACGGCTACTTGAACTGGCAGGGGGTTCTCAACAACGCCTTTCACATCCGGGGTCAGGATATATTTTTTGACATCTATGATAAACCTGAATTCGTCCACGATTTCTTCTCATCGATATGCGAGGTGATGATTCGACTCGCAAAAATGGTACAGGAGAGACAGAGAAAATCGGGTTTTTACATCAATCAGTTCAGCGTGAGCAACTGCACGGTAAATATGGTGTCCCCTAAAGCCTATCGCGAGTTCGTTTTCCCCTACGATAAGAGGGTTGCCCTCAGTTTCGAGCGGTTTGGGATTCATACGTGTAACTGGGATATAACCCCCTACATTGAAGTATTGAAAGAGGTGCCTAACGTGGGGTATTTGGATATGGGTATGATGTCTGACATGGTTAAGGTGAAAGAGACGTTCCCTGGCGCACGAAGAGCAGTAATGTATTGGCCGACGAAACTCCAGGATTCCCCCCTGGAAACCATTGGGCGGGATATGGGGGAGATCTACCATGAACTCGCGCCCTGCGATGTTGTTATGGCCGATATCCAGGCTTCTACACCGGACAGGCGGGTGAATGAACTCCTTCAAATCTGCAGAGATCTTGAATCAGGGGCTTGAGGAGATGTTCTCGTAAAGGAAAGGAGGTGATATCCATTCGAGGAAGATCTTCCAACAGAAGGAAGGAGGTGATAGCTATTCCTTTGAAAACGTGTTCATGTTGAGAACCATAGGAACGACCGGTACGATTTGGTAGGGTCCGACATCCTACCAACATAAAGACTAAGGAGGGATTGCTATGAGTAATTACAGAAAGAGATTATTTCTCATTGCCAGCGTTGTGATTCTTACGTTTGTCTTCAGCATGGGCGTTTGTCTCGCCCAGGAGAAGACTTACACACTTCGCTTCAATACCGTGGCGGGCCCGAACGAGCCTCAGACCATTGCAATGGGAACGTTTGGTGAAGTCGTTGATAATCTGAGTGGTGGGAAGATAAAGGTCAAGGTCTTTCATTCGGGCCAGCTTGCAGATCAAAAGACGGGGATCTTAGGTGTTATGAAGGGGTCATTGGAGATGACGAGTGATGCAAGTGCGTCATGGTTCGCAGACCTGGCAAGCTACCCCGAAATTGGGGTGTTGGAGGTTGCCTATCTCTATCGAGACCTCGATCATATGTACAGAGTCCTTATGGGCCCTGTTGGGCAAGAATACTGGGAGAACCTCGCCAAGAGGTCCGGTATTCGGGTTTTGGATGTATGGTATCTCGGCACGAGACAGCTCAATTTGACGAAAAAAGCCGGTGTGGCCAAGCGTCCTGAAGATCTGAAGGGCGTTAAGCTGCGAATGCCGAACGTAGAAGCTTGGCTCGATGTGGGAAGAGCCTTGGGAGCCAACCCAACGCCACTTGGCTTTGGTGAAGTCTACATGGCCCTGAAGACCGGAACGATAGACGGACAGGATAATCCACTTCCCACTGACTATTCAGCAAAGTTTTATGAGGTGACTCACTATATTGTTCTTACGGACCATATGCTAGGCTATATCACCCCAATAATAAATGAGAAGCTCTGGAGAGAAATGCCCGATAAATACAGGGTATATATTAAGCATGCCATACAAGTTGCCCGATTTCAAATGAACCAAATTGTATTGGGACAGGAAGCCTCTTTGTTGGGTAAATTTCAAAAAGAGTTCGGTATGGAGGTGGTAATTCCGGACAAAGCGGCTTTTATGGAGCATGCACAAAAGTTCTACAGCGGAGCAAAGTTCGACAAACGTTGGGGTAAAGGCATGTACGCAAAGATTCAAAGTGTGGACTAAGATGGACTATGTACAAATGCCTTGGGAAAGGTTTTAACCTTTCCCAAGGCATTTGCCTTTTTTCAGCAACGGGCAGGAGTTCATGAGAGGATTCGGCAAGAAGATATTGGATCTAGTGGAGATTCGTCTTACAACTTTGATTTTTTTCCTTCTCATTGTTTCCGTTTCAATAGAGGTTTTTTCCCGGTATGTTCTCAATAAGCCCACGCCGAAATTTTTCGAACTGTCCATTTACACTTTTGTCTGGTCCATCTACCTGGGGGCCGCACTAGCTAAGCGGTATAATCAACACATACGCTTTGATATTTTTTACCGCAAGTTCTCAAGAAGGACGCAGCTCTTTATTGATACCTTTTTTGACGCATTGACTACTCTTGTATTCCTTATCATCTTGATTCCGAGCATAGAATATACCATATGGAATTACAGGATAAAAGCCTCCGCCTTAAGGATACCGTGGACATATCTTCTTTTATGTTTCCCGATATTTGTGTCTCTTATCCTTATTCATAATTTGCGGGACATTGTTCGCAACGTACGTGAACTGCTGGGGAAGGAAGTCCATCACGAGGAGGATCTACCGTGGCAGTAGCGGTTTGGCTCATCGTGTTTCTTGTGATATTCGCCCTGGGATATCCCATTGCTTTCGGAATGTTCATCAGTTCGGTTTTTTATCTATTAATATCTGATATAGATCTCTCAACAGTCATGGATGTAATGGTTATCCAATTTGAGAATCAGTTCGTTTTGCTCGCTGTTCCCCTTTTCATTTTCACCGCAAAAGTCATGAATGCCTCGAAATTGACTGATCGGCTTTTCGATTTTGCAAAGGTTCTCGTCGGTCCCCTGAAGGGGGGATTGGGCCACGTAAATATCGTTGCAAGTATCATCTTCGCGGGAATGTCAGGTTCTGAAATAGCTGACGTTGCTGGTCTCGGTGCTGTAGAGATAAAGGCCATGAAGGATGCGGGGTACGATGGCCCTTTCGCATGCGCTGTTACCTGCGCCTCCGCCACCATTGGCCCAATTATTCCTCCAAGTATCCCGATGGTTATCTACTCAATGCTCTCAGGTGCGTCTGTGGGATATCTTTTCCTTGGGGGGGTAATCCCCGGGTTTATTCTCGGAGGTGTCCTCATGGTATTGGTCTTCATACTCTCTATTAAGAGAAAATACCCCACAGAGAATTGGGTCTCATGGAGAGAATTCTTGAAGGTTTTTCTCAAATCGTTTCTTATTATTCTAGCCCCTGTGATTCTGCTGGGTGGAATTTATGGAGGGATATTTACGCCCACCGAAGCCGCAGGTGTGGTTGGTGTTTACGTGTTGATACTTTCATTTTTCGTTTATCGTACACTTGGAATAAAGGCAGTTTACAAAGTGTTTATTGAAACTGTTGTTAGTACTGGATTTATTAGCTTTATTGTTGCCTGTGCTTTTATCTTTGGTTATGTGGTAGCGAGGGAAGAGATACCGGCATTAATAACTAGTAGTTTTATCAATTTGGGCCTGATGAAGAGTCAGTGGACTGTGCTTCTTTCCCTTAATGTACTTTTTCTGATTTTAGGCTGTTTTGTTGACGTATCAGCAATACTACTCATTGTCGTTCCAATCGTTTTGCCCCTCGTTGAGGCTGCAGGGATCGATCTCGTTCACTTTGGCGTGGTTACTGTTTTCAATTTAATGATAGCGTTGGATACACCCCCTTTTGGTGAAACTGCGTTTATTACAAGCGCAATCAGTGGGACACCTCTCACGGACGTGTTTAAGGAAATGATGATATTTATCGCTTTTGAGCTGATTGCACTATTTACCGTTACCTATTTGCCCGATACAGTTCTCTGGATACCTCGATTGGCTGGCTATCAAGGTTGATACGGAGTGCATTCTGGGGGGAAAAGATGAATAGAGATGATAGTTTGATTGAAAAACTCTATCAGGAACTGGATGTACCCACAAAAGAAAGAATAGATGCTGTCGTAACGAAAATAGTGGAGTGCAAAGAGGCCGGCGGTAGAATCGTTGTAGTCACAGGAAGTGGGCCAAATATTCACGAGGGGGTTACAACTCTTGTGGCAGAGCTTATGGACAAAGGCATAGTAGATGGTGTCATAACGAGCTCTGCAGTTATAGCCCATGAAATGGCTGGGAGCCTCGACAAAGTTAAACGAGTAAGGGGAGATAAAATTGGAATTAGCAAAGACATTCTCCCCAAAGGATCACTATTCGAAGTTACACTTATGGATGGAGAAACGCTTAATGAGATAAAGGGAGAAATGATAATCGACATTGATTTGATTGAAAATGCCTTAAGTGCACCAGGGGATACAATCATAAAAGCTGCAGGAAACATGGGATACCCCATGGGGCCTAGGACCGAGAGGATTGCCCGTGAAGTGGAAATACTAGCTAAACTTAAGGGGAAACCCTTTGAATACATAGCAGGATTGGGGGCGGATGAGCGGACAATGATAGGAGCGGGTGCAGGCAAGAATGTACCAGTTATCGTTTCTGTTCCCCAACTGATCGGAGGTGGTATGGTTGGGCTTTCAATAGGAGACAGTATTTCCTTGAAGCAAAGATCTGCAATAATCGCTCACATGCTCTCCGAAGCGAATGTTATCATTGAATCTGGCGTTGCTCTAACACAGGAAATTCACGATGGTCCTTTTGAGACGTATACAGGTCATGGAATTTGGTCAGCATGGGACGGTATGCAAACATTCAGTCTAAAGGACAAAACATTGGTCAGGATTGATCTCGATTCAAATTTAGAGAAAGTATGGCAAATGGAAAGAAGTATGGGTAATGTACAAGAAAGTATAAATAAAGGACTCCCGAAGACAAAAACGTTCAAAATACCCTTCAGAATGGAGATGTCAGGTTTTGCGCGTTTGGAGGGCAGTTTGCCAATACTCGGTGATCTGGGGAACATCTGGCCAATCGTAGCTTTTGATGTATCCAAAGAATTAGGAATTCATCTGGATTTCCTCTCCTACCCCCAGGAAACGGCAAAAGGGAAACAAATGAGAGAGTGGATTGTGAAGAATATTAAGATTCTCGATAGAAATTTGATGATAAAAAGAGCGAGGGAAAATGCAAAATTCAATAGTGGTCCCCGGAAGGAGATAATATGAAGCAAGCAATAGGAATAATTCCTGCAAGATTCGATTCAACCCGGTTAAAGGGTAAACCGCTGGCAGATATCAATGGAAAGCCAATGGTCCAGCATGTGTATGAAAATACAATAAAGTCTTCTATTCTAGATGATGTCATCATTGCAACTGATGACGAAAGCATTAAGGAGGCTGTGGAGAACTTCGGTGGTAAGGTAATATTAACGTCAAAAGATCATTTAACGGGAACAGACAGAATATCAGAGGTGGCAGAAAATTTGGATGTTCAAGTCGTAGTAAATATTCAATGCGATGAACCATTCATAAAACCGGGAATGATAGATGAGGTTGTCAATCCACTTTTGGAAGATAGAGACGTTCCTCTGTGTACTCTGATGCACGAAATAGATAAGAAAGATTTTCACGATCCAAACGTGGTAAAGGTAGTAACTGATACATCGGGTTTTGCTCTCTATTTCTCTCGCTCCCTCATTCCCTATCCGAGGCATGAAGAAGGACACCGTGTTTTTGAACATATTGGAATATATTCGTATCAGAAAGTCTTTCTCCTCACTTTTTCTCAGTTAAAGCCCACTCCTCTAGAAAAATCTGAGGGTCTTGAACAGTTAAGAGCGTTAGAAAATGGGTTCAAAATAAAGGTAATACTAACAAAAGACTATATCCCCCTGAGTGTCGATACCCAAGAGGATTTGGAGCGGGCGAGGGAATTTGCCAGATCTTTGGAGGGAAATAATGAGGGATAAAAATATGCGAGTATGGAAGGGTGTAGTATCTGCCATTGTGACGCCTTTAAGAGATGGAGGAAATGATATTGATGCAGAAGCAATGCGTGAATACTGCGATTTCATTATCCAAAAAGGAGTTGATGGTATTTTTGCGTTAGGAACAACAGGTGAAGGGCCACTCCTATCTTTATCAGAGAGAAAAGCAATTGCGGAGGCTTTGGTAGCTCATGTGAATGGAAAGGTTCCAGTCATAATACAGACAGGTTGTATAAGGGCCGAACAAACAATTGAACTAACAAAGCATTGCCATGATATTGAAGCGGATGCAGCCGGGATAGTTCTTCCCTACTACTATAATCTGGATGATGAGGCGATATTCGATCATTTTATGAGGATAGCAGATACCGTTCCTGGTTTTCCCCTGTTCATTTACAATATTCCGGAATGTACGGGAAATAACTTGAGCCCCGATTTGTTTGGAAGGCTCATCGATAGAATAGAGACCGTTGTGGGTGTGAAAACGAGTAACTGTGACATATTCCAGGTTCAGGACTATGTTCGAATTGCGGAAGATAAATGTTCCGTATTTATTGGGTGTGACGCCCTTATTCTAGCCAGTCTATCCGCTGGGGTCAGGGGCATAGTTTCAGGGAACGCGTCTGTCTTTCCCGAACTTTTTGTCATGATTTATCAGGCTTTTGATAGAGGAGAGCTTCAGAAGGTTCGAGAATACCAGTTATCTATAGACAAGTTGATAGAAGTTTTGGCAAAAGGGGGGATTGCCTCGTTTAAGAAAGCGTTGGAATTGAGAGGGATAAGAGTTGGTGGCGTGAGAGAACCTAACAGGAATTTATCAGATGGAGAAGCAGCTGAACTGAGGGAATCACTGAGGGAAATGGGGTTGGTTTAATACAGGTTGTTGCCCAACCCCCTTTCGCTCTCGGAAAAGAATTCTTGACCATTCTATCGTTCGCTTCACTAGGAATGGTTAACAAAAATTCTTTCATATTCGCTCCAGGGGGTTTGAGCAACAAGCCGAATAGTTGAAAACCTAAAGCTCAATAGAATTGAGAGTGGAGGCGTATGGAAAGGATTTTCTTGGGCATTGACGTTGGTACAAACAGTGTGCGCGTGGGGGCGTTTAACACGCAGGGAGAAATGAGAGGCAAGGGGGAGCACCCAATCAGGATTTGGTTGCCCAAGCCCGACTTTGTGGAACAATCTTCGGAGGATATCTGGAAAGCAACATGCAAGGCCACGCGCGCATGCCTTGAAGCCGGAGGGATCGATACCGGATCGATCAAAGGCATCTCTTTTGATGCAACCTGTTCCCTGGTGGCCCTTGGCGATGGGTTCAGGCCGATCACCGTTTCCCCTACGGGAAGGCAGAATCAGAACATCATCGTCTGGATGGATCATCGGGCCACCCAGCAGGCCGAGATAATCAACGAGACCGGCCATGAGGTCTTGCAGTATGTTGGGGGAAGGATATCCCCCGAGATGGAACCCCCCAAGTTGATGTGGCTGAAGGAAAACCTTAAGGATACGTGGAAAAACGCCAGGAAGTTCATGGATCTGGCGGATTACATGGTTTACAGGAGTACGGGGAATGGCGTGAGGAGCCTCTGCACGAGCGTATGCAAGTGGACCTACCTCGGCCACGAAGGGGCTTCCGGAAAATATCGTATAGATTTCTTTGAAAGGATCGGCATACCAGATCTCTTCGATCCAGAACGAGTTCCTCCCGTGGCTCAGCCGATGGGAGCGCCTGCAGGGGGGTTGACCAGGGACGCGGCCGAAGAACTCGGGCTACCTCAGGGGATTCCCGTTGGAGTCGGCATAATCGATGCCCATGCCGGTGGCATTGGATCTCTTGGCTCCGTTCTCAGGGATTCCGAGAAAGGGGAAAATCCCTTCGACCACGCAATCGCCTTGATTGGAGGTACCTCTTCGTGTCACATGGCTGTATCGCCTTCTCCAAGGTTCATCAGTGGTATTTGGGGTCCCTATTACGGCGCCATGATTCCGGAGATGTGGCTCAACGAGGGGGGGCAATCGGCGACCGGGTCTTTGATCGATCTGGTGATCAGAAACAATTCATCCTACCCGGGCATCTCCAAGGTTGCCAGAGCCAAAGGGGTTGACATCTACACGCTTCTCAACGGCAGGGTTGAGAAGATGAGAAAAGAGCATGGGTTGAGGATCGTCAGGGACCTCCACGTGCTCCCCTATCACCATGGAAACCGATCCCCCAGGGCCGACCCATCTGCACGGGGAATGATGAGCGGCCTGACACTGAGTGGTACAGCTGAAGATGTTGCGCTCTGGTACTATGCCATGATACAGGCCATCGCCTATGGGACCCGACACATTATTGAGGCATTGAATGCGAAGGGGTACGATATCCGGCGGATTCATTTCAGTGGGGGCCACTTGAAGAATGAATTGTTCGTCCAGGAGCATGCGGACGTCACCAGTTGTGAGGTGATCATTCCGAAAGAGCCGGAGGCGGTGCTGCTCGGCGCTGCCATTTTAGGGGCCGTTGGGGCAGGGGAGTTTTCAGACGTTCCACAGGGGATGAGGTCCATGTGCCGGGTCGGAAGGGTGGTTCACCCGAACCCACTGACCTTTTCGTTCCACAGAGCGAAGTACGGGATTTTTAAAGAGATGTACGATTTTCAAAAGGGAGCCTACGAAAAAATGAGAAGGGTGCAAACCGGACAAGGGACCTGATTGGCCTCAATGGGTTGTACCGGGGAAGGCTGTGTGAATCTTTCGTCGAGCCGGACTCGTAAGGAGTCAGCTTGATCCATGGGGAGAAGAGAGGCGAGAAGAAGAATGAAAAAGAACGACAGAAAAGTCTATCTGATTTCCAATGGGGATTTTCGCGATTCGGCGGGGGAGGTCTGTTGGCCCAAGCAGGAAGAAACGCTCAGTGCGGTCGAAGGAGCCTTTAGGAAACTGGGATATGCGACCGAAGCTGCCCCCAACTATGATCCCAGACGCAAACATGGTTTTCTGACGAAGCAATGCGCGGGTGCTGAGGTTTTCTGGAAGATCGACCCGGCAGCCCGGGTTGTTATCGTGCTGAGTTGCTGGGCCTATGCCCACCATGTTTCGGGTTGTTTGCAAACTCACAAGGGCCCCATTCTGCTCTTGGCGAATTTCGATGGAACGTGGCCGGGACTCGTTGCGCTCCTCAATCACGCTGCTACTCTGGAGCGATTATGCGTGAAGCATGCGCGCCTCTGGAGCGAGACCTTTGCAGATGATGCTCTTTTCATGAAGAGGCTCGAGAGCTGGTGTAAAGATGGGAAGATAAACTACGACATGTCGCACATTGTCGATGCTAAAGGGCTTAAGCTCTCCTCCGAGGCCAATCGCTTTGGAGAAGAGCTCGCTCGAGATATCATCCGCAAGAAGCGCATCATGGGCCAGTTGGATCCAGGGTGCATGGGGATGCTCAACGCTGTCATCGATCCGGCCAAATTGGGAGCCATCGGCATGCCCATCGAATTGCTGAATCAGTCGGACCTGGTTGCGGAAATGGCCTTGATAGACGATCAGGACGCCCAGGACCAACTGAACTGGCTCGTCAAGAAGGGCGCCTGGTTCGACTGGGGCACCGATCAGTATGAGCATCTGGTGCATGCGCAGGTATTGATGCAGATGAAGATGTATTCGGCCGCTGCCAGGTTTTACCGGCGCTACGGCCTTAGTGCCATTGGCATTCCCTACCAGGTTGGCCTCGTTCGCTCCGTACCCGCATCCGACCTAGCCGAAGGTATGTTGAACGATTGCGACCGCCCTGATGTCATCGATCCCGACACGGGGGAGGTCATCAACAAGGGCAAGCCGATCGTCCATTTCAACGAGGGCGACATAGGCTCTGGCATTCCCCAGGTCCTGATGCACGACATCTACGAGCGGAAGGGCATGCCTCCTGAGACAACGTTGCACGATATTTGCTGGGGGCGAGATTACGAAGGTCGATTCCTCTGGGTATTGGAGATTTCCGGTGGGGCCCCCCCGGCTCACTTCGGCGGCTGGAAGAACGCGAAGATCTATCGACAGCCGAAAATGTACTTTCCCCTGGGCGGGGGCACCTGCTCGGGCGTGTCGAAACCAGGCGTTGTCACCTGGGCACGCTTTTACGAGCGGTTCGGCGAGATCGGCATGGACTGTGGGACCGGTGAGGTAATCGAATTGCCGGAACAGGAGATTGGCGACCGCTTGGAGAACACCACGGCGGAATGGCCCATTGCCAACGTACACATTCCTGGATATGACCGCGATCAGTGCATGGCTTCACACATGTCGAACCACATCACCATCGGTTATGGGGATATCCTTCAAGAGCTGGTCGCTACCTGTCTGCACCTCGGTATCCCCACACGGGTAGCAGGTGACGTCAAAGATACCCTCCTGTAACCGTCATGGATCTTCAGCTCCTCAGGGACTCATTCCCGGTTCCGCTTCATTCCTTTAATAAGGAGTGTGGAAACGCATTCGAAGGAGCGAGCTAGAAGGCGAAAAATCCCTCTACGGGTTAGCTGCACTGGCCTCGCAAGAAGGGGCCGGGGAAGAAAACCCCCGGCCCCAGTACCCGTTATGCGTTTTTGACCTCACTTCATCCCGAGTTTCTTTTCTGCTTTGTCTACTGCCGCGAGCAGTGCATCAACCCATTTGGTGTCAATTTTTGGATTCTTCCTCATCCAATCAAGCACACCGGGTTGTGCCAGCTTTTTGAATGTCGCTCTCTCTTCTGGTTTTGGGTGATAAACCTTCATGCCGTGACGAGTCACATACTCCAAGGCAAGCTTGTTATTTGTCCATGCCGCACCACGTCCCGCCACTGAGGCTATTTTTACCTTGGTTCTTATATCATCTTGTATTAAACAAAATGGAATGGTGTGTTTCGGGGAAATATAACAGGGTTGAACGCAGGCTTGCTTCTTCCTTTCATGAACCTGAATGACAAATCAGGAAATGAAGAGGTCCTTGGAGGAAAAGTTGGGGTCGCTCGTTAGATTGACACCCAGGCGCCTCAGGCCGGCTTCATCGCCCGGGGTGGGGATATGGGTCATATGGCCCTCGCAGTTCTGAAGGTCTTTGAGTTGTTCCATGGCGAGCTGGGCAGCGGAGTTTGTGGTCGCACTGATGCTGAGCGCGATGAGGGTCTCCTCCAGGTCGAGGCTCACCGATTTTTCGTTCAGGATTTCCGTCTTCAGATTCCTCACCGAGTCAGTGATGAAGGGGGGAAGCAGTTTGATCTTTTCGGGGATGCCCGCCATCTGCTTGATGGCGTGGATCACTACGCTCGACGCGGCGTGCATGAGGGGTGAATTGCTGCCCGTGATGATCGTTCCACCCTTCAGCTCAATGGCCGCGCCGCAGTAAATCCCTTCATTGCCCTTGTTTCGTTGCTGGGCATCCCGGGCGGCCTCCCGGGCCGGCTGGACAACGCAACGGTCTTCCGGTCTCAGGCCGAAATCCTTGAGAAAAAGCTCGACCCGCTCAACAGTATGCTGGTCTGCGAAACCCATGGCGTACTCGCAGCGGTACCGGAAGTATCGCCGGATGATCTCCAGCTTGGCGGCCTCCTGCGTGACCTCGTCATCGATGATGGCGAACCCCGCCCTGTTGACCCCCATGTCCGTGGGCGATTTGTAGAAGGAGACTCCCCCAGTGATCTTTTCGAGAATCCTTTTAAGGACGGGGAACACCTCCGCGTCCCGGTTGTAGTTGACCGCCCTTTCACCATAGGCTTCGAGGTGGAAGGGGTCGATGAGGTTGAAGTCCCGGATGTCGGCGGTGGCGGCCTCATATGCCACGTTCACGGGGTGTTTGAGCGGAAGGTTCCAAATGGGAAAGGTTTCGAATTTGGCGTAGCCCGATTTAATTCCCCTCTTGTAGTCGTGGTAGAGCTGCGAGAGGCAGGTGGCCATCTTCCCGCTCCCCGGGCCGGGACCTGTGACGATGACAAGCGGCTTGGCGGTCTCGATATACCCGTTAACGCCGTAACCCTCGTCGCTCACGATCAGTTCCACGTCCGTGGGGTAGCCCTTGGTGTAGCGGTGGGTGAAGACCGGGATATTCCGCCTCTCCAGCTTGTTCTTGAAGAGAAAGGCTGCCGGCTGCTGTTCGAAGCGCGTGATCACGACACCCAGAACATCGATGTCCCATTTCCGGAGGTCGTCGATGAGCTTGAGGGCGTCGGAGTCGTAGGTGATACCGAAATCCGCCCGGATCTTCTTTCGTTCGATGTCCCCGGCATAGATGCAGAGGAGGATGTCGGCCTTGTCTTTAAGCTCTCGGATAAGCCGCATCTTGACGTTGGGGTCATACCCCGGCAGGACCCGCGTGGCGTGGTAATCGTAGAGGAGCTTTCCGCCGAACTCGAGGTAGAGCTTGTTAAAGCGGTTAACTCTTTCAAGGATTTCAGATGCCTGTTCCTTGATATACTTTTCGTTATCGAAACCCTTTTTCTGGATCATCTTTTTTCCCCTGATTGGGGGCAAAGGTACATTCTTTCACGACGATTGTAAAGGCTTTTTGCGAAAAGAAAAAGAGGGACAATTGGAAATTTTTTCCGAACACCGCCTGTGACATTTTCCTTTGTGCCTCCCGAGGGCATTTTGTCTGAAAGCTTCGAGGCAGATCCGGAGGGAAGAAATCCTGAGGAGAAGAGGAAGAGGATAGATTGTGGGGGTGGTTAAGGCGGGAATTTTATATAGAGCTGGCATTAAGGAAGATAGCCTGCGTTCGGCCGAATTAATAAATGTGGCTTCAGATGGAGTTATGGAATTTTTATTACGTGATCTGATATCCAATATTACACGAATACAAGTAATAACTCATCATTTGGAGGGAGGTAACTATGCGTACTCACACAGGAGTGCGATTGTTGCAGAATACGAGCAAATGGTGGTTGGAATGGTACTTTATTATGCATCGCTTTTTCACAGAATCACCGAGGAAATGAAAGGGTTTTTCCCGAAAGACAGGTTGGAGCACCTCCGATCCTTCTATTCTCCCTGGGTTGAGAATAGCTTATTTCTCGATGCATTATGTGTTGAGAAGGAATTCCCAGGAAAGGGTATTGGCAGCGAACTCATGTCCCTGACGAAGAAAAGAGCAAAGGAGAACCGTTGCGATGTTATCTACAAAGTCAAGGAGTGACGTGAATCCCAAACCAGTCTGCTATTCGTGGTCTCCCGGACTCATACAGCCACGGGTAATCAATCCGAGGTAATCACGTCGGAGATGGCACACTCAATGACCTGGTCCCATGTTTTCTGCACTAAGTCATAAGACTGCAAACATTTTTGCCTCGCAGAAATATATGTTTCTCCTGGAAATGGACATATCCCAACAAACCCGATATAAACCATATTTGAAGCGCCAATCTTCTCCCATCCCAGCTGTATGAATACAAAAAAGAAACAAAATCTCACACAAAAACATTTCTGGAGTTTCCTCAGAAAAAAGCATGTAATTACTCTAACTTGCTAAAAAAGTTACATAAATTAGAATGAACAAATGCCAAAGCTCAAAGTTCAAATGAATGCCAAATGTCAAATGACAAATGGGGAAGGTTGATTGTTCGAGTCGTTGAGTTATCGACTGGTTTGACAAGCTAACTACTTAACTATTGAGGGAAATTAAGAGTTTTGACATTTAAGCATTGGGATTTTATTTGACATTTGAATTT
>JBGVTJ010000175.1:0-52656 GCA_041862515.1 Thermodesulfobacteriota bacterium
GAGGATGTATTACGGGGCCATCTGGGAAAGCATATCCAAATGCTCTTGATGGGTTAGTTTTTGGAATGATGAATAATTGATTTCGATTTCTGTCCCGCCAGATCCAGTACTGCTTTTTAGCTGTCCGTCAATTCCCTGGAGCTTTTTACTTTGCCATCGAATTTTGACTTTTTACGAGATCATCAGCTTTGAATGCCTTAACATCTTCTCTCTTCTTTGACACGAGAAACCCGGAGCTCAATGTCAAGTTATCTTTCCTCCAAATGATCTTCACGATAAGATTCCCCATTGCCCATCTACCCGCATGTTTGGTCCCCAATTGTATCTGAATAATCTCAATAATCTCACTTAATGGTATATATATCGGCCTAGATGTGAGATACCACAAAAAGTAAAATCCACTGCCATCAAACCAGTACTTACCAGTCCCCGTGCAAAAAACTTGTTCTTGAGATACCGTTTCCACAACTTTCTCCCAACGACTTCAGTACCGAGATACAAAACGGTATTTTCCCCCCACATAGCCAAATTCCGCAGTGCAAGAAGTTTATCCTTTGACCATTCTTCTCATTGTACACCTTTTATTCCTTCCATGAGGCATCGCAATCGCGTTGATTGCTGTTTGCAAGCGCTATTTCCAAAGGTCCCCTCAGCTTCAATATATTGTTCGGTAATGCATAAACGCAACCACTATGTTAAATGCTCGATCAATATTTTTACCCCAATTCCGATCAACATCAGGCCACCCAGGATTTCAATCTTCTTTTCGAAAAAGTGTCCAACTCTATTTCCGATAAAAACTCCGAGTAACGTTAACACAAATGTTACGGTTCCAATTACTATTGCAGGGATCGCAATGGCGATTTTCAAAAATGAAAGGCTTATTCCAACTGCCAAAGCATCAATACTAGTTGCGATCGATAATATCAGTAAAACAAAAACATTTAACGGGTTTATTTGCCTCTCGATAGATTCTACCTTACATGATTCGTAGATCATCTTAAAACCAATCCCATTTAAGAGCCCAAAAGCGATCCAATGGTCAAACCCTGAAATAAAATCCCTTAAAGTGAGCCCTGCTAACCAACCTATGAGCGGCATAAAAGCCTGAAATGATCCAAAACAGGTCGCTATCGTCAAGGCGTTCCTGATTCGTAGGTGTTTAATCGTTACTCCGCTTGCGATAGATACGGCAAAGGCATCCATTGCAAGTCCAAATGCTATGCATACAGTTACAAATGCATCCATCAATATCCCTTCTTATGGAGACGTTCTCATGCGCCCCACGGAACCTCGATAGCCCAAAACGGAGCGAACATCCGCGGGGTTTTCTCAAGCCAACCGAGCGAGCGAATCTACATCTCGCCAATTCAATGTAAGTATGATCAATTCCCGAGATTTTGCAAGGCAAATATTACCATCAATTCAGTTGCAATCCGGATGCCTTTAAGGGTAGAATAAGACCCAATTGAGAGGCATATTTCGAAGAAACTATCAGGAGGTTACTGATGGAAGCAGTCTGTTATACGCTAGAAGAGGCATTGGAGAAAGCCATCGAACAGGAAAAGAAGAGTTTTGAAATCTACCAGCGGGCCCTGAAGCTCGTGAAGAACCCATCGGCGAGGAAACTCCTCAAGGAGTTGGCCGAGGAGGAATTGGAACATAAGCATGCCCTGGAAAGGGCCTTGACCGGGGGGGCGGTTGCCCTCCATGGAGAGGAGGAAAAGGCTGGTCCCACCATGAACTTGACTTTGCTCGTTCAGGAGAGACCCCTGGATGAGAATGCATCTCCCCAGGACGCCCTGGCCTTCGCCATGCATGATGAAAAACGCTCAGTCGATTTCTACCAACAGATGGCAACCCAGTGCAGTGGTGCGCCCATGGAGGAGATCTTCTCCAGATTCCACAAGGAAGAGACGGACCATCTCGCCAGACTTGAAGATACCTACGAAAAGCTCTTCATGAGCCAAATGTAGGAATAACCCATTACTCGTTACCTTTTCCTCTCGAACGGATTCATGCCAAAAGCTCCTGTCGTGGTCCAAGGGATGGAGGAACACCATCCACCTTGAGAACTTCACTGATTTTCCCCGAGGCCTCAATAACGTCCAAAACCTCTGCGTGGATTAGCCACTTGGCTCTCGCCTCCCTTTCTTGCAAATCATTTCTCTCCCGAAAAACGAGGGGAAAAATGGATAAGGGGCATTCTTCGAACCACCGAAATAGCACAATAGGCTATCTTCTGTTTTGATCTTTTCCATGGCAATGCTTTATCAGGTTTGAAAGGAGGGAATGGAGGATGAAATCCTTTAGGAAGGAGTTATGGTTCGATACCCATTCAAGAAGGGATTATATGAATATTACCCCTCAGGTTGAGGATTGTGTCAGAAGAAGTGGTATTAGAGAGGGGCTATGCCTGGTAAACGCCATGCACATTACCGCCTCAGTATACATTAACGATGCAGAATCCGGCTTACTCCAGGACTATGATGAATGGTTGGAAAAGCTCGCCCCTCATGAACCGATTTCCCAATACAGGCATAATAGGACCGGTGAGGATAACGCGGATGCTCATCTGAAACGCCAGGTCATGGGCCGGGAGGTGGTGGTTGCCATCACGGATGGAAAGTTGGATTTTGGGCCTTGGGAGCAGATTTTCTATGGTGAATTCGATGGCCGCAGGCGAAAACGGGTCCTGGTGAAGATCATTGGGGAGTGAAAAACGAAAGATGGATTTTACGGCTAGAATCGATAAAGATGTGCGTTTGAAATAGTAGAAGCCTTCGGAATTTGTGTGGTCGTGCAAGCTCCAGGAGCCTTTTGCATCAGTAGTTCCTAGTCAATACTAGGCCACTTCTCCTCAGAGTTATCTTTATTATCTTCACTGGAGTATTTTCCCCGAATCCTTCAAGTCGTACCCAGGCAGGGCCTTTGCTTCCTTCAAAAACCTCCTCGAATTGAGGAGGTTGAAGAATATCCGTACGGGCTCCATGGAGAGGTTTCCCTGGGGAACGAGCAGGTCGTATCGTTCGGTGGTGACGGGGAAGAATTGGAGTCCCAAGAATTCGGCAACAGGCTGAATCCCCAGTCCCACATCGGCTTCCCCCTTTAAAAGGGCCAAACCCACCTCCAGGTGTTTATAAACCTCATTCGCATAGCCACTCACCTTTTTCGGGTCGACCCCCTCTTGAGTTAGCAGGTGATCAAGAAGAATCCTCGTCCCTGATCCCCTCTCTCTGTTGATCAACCGTATTCCCGGCTGAAGGAGATCTGCCGCACCCCGAAAAACGGGGGATCCTTTCTGCCGAAACATCCATCCCTGGCTTCGATAGGCTAGATTAAATACGAAAAGCCGCTCTTTGGGTACAAAATTCCTCAGGTAAGGCAGATTATATTGGCCGCTTTGGGGATGGTAAAGATGGACTCCTGCCAGGTGGGCCTTCCCCTCTCGAATGGCCCTGATACCCTCCAGACTCCCATTTGTGGCATAGTAGGTGAGGAGTTCAGGGCATTCTGCATGGAGAATCTTTGCGATCACTCGGCTCAACAAGAGGTCGTCGCTCCCTGCAATGAAGAGAGCATTTTTGACCTCTGGCTCAGATAGACCGGGGGCCGGTCCTCCTCCCCCAAGGGAATGAAATTCGATCCACTCCCGGAGTTGAGATCGAGAAAAGGTCCATTTACCGGTAATTCGCGCACCGGGAACCCTTCCCTCTTTCACTAGTCGATAGATGACTTTCTCGTTAAGGTTCAGGTATTCAGCCGCTTCCTTTGCCGTCAACATCTCTTTTTCCATGGGATTCCCCCGCTGGCTCCATCAGAGGAGATGGACAGAGCTGGCTTTGAAGGTGACATATATCCGGGAACTCACATTCAATTCCAGCCTGCGAAAGGAGTGTTCCGTGATTTGGACCCTGAAGGTCTCGCCCGCATTCACTACCAATTCTACCCTCCCCCCCTGTTCAACCACCTGGGCAATGGTCCCCTCGTATCGATTCCTGGCACTGGAGGCGAAGGGCTCCT
Organism: Thermodesulfobacteriota bacterium; assembly: GCA_041862515.1. Taxonomy (GTDB): domain Bacteria; phylum Desulfobacterota; class BSN033; order WVXP01. The sequence continues at coordinate 4,024 of JBGVTJ010000175.1, forward strand.
TGGAGACGATGATATCCTCTGGATTTACGGAGATGTGATTGGAGGATAAGGACGAAAATTCCTGGGGGATCCAAATCTGGATCTTGCCCGTATCGAAGTAGGGACCGTCCGGGGAGGCCTTTATGGCGCCATCAAACAGATTATGCATGGTGGAGGGAACCAGCCGCCCTTCAAAGACGGGAAAGACATGATGTGCGAACCGATATGCCTGGGAAAGATCATGCGTCGTGAGGACAATCGTTGTTTCACGATCTCGATTGATGGCCGCAATAATCTCCTCAAACTGATGGATATGCCTCACATCAACGTTTGCCGCAGGCTCATCGAGAAACAGGATCTTCGGATCGATGACCAAGGCCCTGGCAATGGCGACCAGCTGGATCTCACCTCCCGAAAGCTCCCTTGCCCTCCTTTCCGCCATCCCCCCCAAACCTACCTGCTGGAGGGCACCTTTGATGATGGCCGCCCAATTTTTCCTGGGAATCCCCCGAACCCTCAGGCCGTAGGCGACATTCCTCTCCACCGTGGTATTAAAGAGATAAGGGGTTTGAAGGGTCATGGCCATGGATCTCTGTATCTCCAGCCGACTGATCTCATCGCACTGGATGCGTTTCCCCTCGAAGAAGAGTTGTCCTGTGGTTGGCCGAAGGAGAAGATTCATGATGTAGACAAGCGTTGTCTTTCCGGACCCATTGGGTCCGACCACACCGTAGATCTTTCCCCTTTGGATGGAGAGATGCGGCATATCCAAGACCATCTTTGCATTATAGTAGTGGGTTACATTCCGCAGTTCCAGTTGAGGTATTTCACCAATCTCCTTCATCATTGACGGCCCTTCACTTGTAGAAAGTGGAAGAAGATGTTGATGGAAAAGACTACCAAGAGGAGGAAAAATCCGAGGGCCAGGCCAAACCCGAACTCTCCCTTACTCGTTTCCAGGGCGATGGCGGTTGTCATGGTCCGCGTGTAGGAGCGGATGTTTCCCCCCAGCATCATAGCCGATCCAACTTCGGAAACGGCCCGGCCAAAGCCCGCTATAATAGCAGCCAAGAGGGAAAACCGTGCCTCCATCAGTATCGTCCAGGCCATCATGGCCCTTCCCGCCCCGAGAGTTTTGGCCGTGAGAATCGCCCGTGGATCCACAGCCTGGACCGCCGACACGGTTAAATTGGCTATGATGGGAAGGGAGAGGATGAACTCCCCGACAATCACAGCACCAGGGGTAAAAAGCAGATTTAGAAAACCCAAGGGGGCCCGGCGGGATAAAAAGCCATAGGCGAGCAGGCCAATAACAACCGTGGGGAGGGCCATGAGGGTGTTCATGAGGGTCAGTAATCCCGATTTTCCCCGGAACCTCTTGGTACCAACGAGAAAACCGATAGGCACTCCGCACAGAGCTGCCATCAAGGTAGCGGTCAAGGCAAAAAACAGGGACCTCCCTACGATTCCATAGATCTCCCCCTCAAAGGAGAAGATGAGGTTTATGGAATCCCCAAAGGCCTCAAAAAGGTATTCCATGATTCACCACACAGGAACTTAGCCCTCGGAAACAGACCTTACCCGATTGTATCCTTTCATCGAAATCTAACAGAAAAAGGAACAAGAGTCAACTTAGATAGAAAATAATAACTTATAATAACTAATTTAAACTTTACTCCTTGAAATCAAGTCCAGTCCGTGGTACACTTTTCGGGTCCTGGGGTAGATCACCGTATCGGTTTAACCATTTCATCAGGAAGGGGGTACATCCCATGAAGAGGTCCATAGTTTTCCTCCTCATGTTCAGCGTTGCTCTGGCGTTCTCATCACCGGGTTCGGCCGGGGAACGGTTGAAGATCTCAAGTACTTCCAGTACCGATAACACGGGGCTCTTCCAGGCGCTAAACCCACCCTTTGAAAAGAAGTTTCGCTGCCGGGTCGACGTGGTTGCGGTGGGCACGGGAAAGGCACTGAAGATCGGCGAGATGGGTGATTGTGATGTTGTCTTCGTTCACAGCAGACCGGCCGAGGATAAATTTGTGGCAACTGGCTACGGGGTTAACCGAAGGGATGTCATGTACAATGACTTCATCATCGTGGGACCAAAGAACGACCCCGCACATATTCGGGGGACCAAAGATGCCAAGAAAGCCCTAGCGGCAATCGCTCAGGCCGGGGCACCCTTCATCTCCCGGGGGGATGATTCCGGCACCCACAAAAACGAGAAATCCCTCTGGAAGAAAGCCGGCATTGTCCCCAAAGGCAGGTGGTATTCGGAGGCCGGCCAGGGCATGGGTGCGGTCATCCACATTGCCAATGAGAAGCTCGCCTATACCCTGGCAGATCGAGGAACTTATTTGGCCTATAGAAATAAGGTATCTCTGGAGATCCTCTGCGAGGAAGACCCTGATCTCTTTAATCCCTACGGAATCATTGCCGTCAATCCGGCCAAACATCCACACGTGAATTACGTGCTGGCCATGGCCTATATTGGGTGGGTAACATCACCCGAAGGACAGAAGATCATTCGGGGATTCGGGAAGGAAAAATTCGGACAGCCGCTCTTCATACCGGTGGCAGTGCCGTAATGGGCTTTCTCGTTAGCCCGGCCTTTTTTACCGGGAGGCTATCCTCGATCTGCTCTTTGCCTCATTTCAAAGGCCTTTTGAATCACCTTTTTCGTTTTCCCTGGAAGACCGTGACAGGAGATCTCCGATACGGGAACCCACTGGACTTCCAAGGCATCGCTGGAGGGTTTTCCTTCTCCCAAAACGTGTTCGCAGAGGAAATCCACGAGAACGTAATGGTATTGGACCCTTCCCTCGGGATCGCGGAAGATTCGCTCCAGGACTTCAACCACCCCTCCCACGCGTACTGCCAGGTTCACCTCCTCAGAAACCTCCCTTACAACGGCTTCCTCCAGCGACTCTCCCAGCTTTACTGCTCCGCCTGGGATACTCCATTTCCCGTAGCCCGGCTCCTTTCCCCTTCTGGCCAGCAGGACCTCTTCTCCCCTTATGATGATAGCCCCGACCCCGATGATGGGATGATTCGGGTATTCCCGCTTCACACCATTTCACCAGTAAGAGTTATCCTAAAGGCCTCGCATTCTTGAACACTTCGTTCTGATTGTTCTGGAGACCTTACCATAATAATGAAGACCTGCCAATCATAAATAAACCAGTTTCCTGAGTCTCTAGGGAACACCGCTCTCCATGAGCGCAATTTGCTTCAGAAGGATCACGTCGAAACAGGCCGTTGCCCTGGTTCTCTGGAGCGAACATTAAAGAATTTTGCTACCCATTCTTAGTGAAGCGAAACGACCACAAATCCAATGTCTGAGCCCACAGGGCGAGTTTTGGATTTGCAGTGAAGCGAACTGTAGAGTGGTCCACAATTCTTTTCAGTGAGCGAAAGGGAATTTGGGCAACAGACCCGAGCAACCGAAGGGACAACGGTGTTCGCTTATGAGAAATATAATATAGATCGCTTCAAAGCGACCAAAATCGCGAGAGAGTGAGCGGACAAGATGCGGGAGTTGACAAAACCGATCATGAGAAACAAGATATGGAATGGACCTTTGAAGCCATTCTGTCTTGTTCAGATTGTCTTTGAATGCTCATTTTATTGTCTATCATAGACGTTGCCCACTTCACGATTCTGGAATTTCGTTGCGGACAGAGGAGCTCTATTTTCTTCAGTCCTGAAACTTGAAATCACCGAACTTCTTAACGTAGGGGATTAATCCCCCTTCATCAAGAATTTGAATCATAACAGACGGAAGTTTGCCAAACTTCAGTCTATCCCCAGTGGAGAGGTTACGGAGGGTGCCAGATGCTAAGTCAACCTCAAGCTCATCCCCATCGCTGATATTCTCAGTATCAGCTATTAATACAGGTAGGCCAATATTAATAGCATTGCGGAAGAAGATGCGGCCGACTGACTTGGCAATAACCGCACTGACACCATTCATTTTTATTACCCTGGGAGCTTGCTCCCTGCTGGATCCCAGCCCAAAGTTTTTTCCTGCGATGACAAAATCCCCCTGTTGAACTCGGGCGGTAAAATTGGGATCGGCATCCTCAAATGCATGTTTTGCGAGTTCGGGGAGGTTGCTTCTCAGGTGCGTGTATCTCCCCGGCGCAATGAGATCAGTAGATATGTCATCCCCAAACCTAATCGCCTTACCTTTTAACATGGTTTTTAGCATGATAGCACCTCTTTCCTTCCGTACGTTCACTCGCTCAGGATAAGCATTTCTCAGGGCTGGTAATCTCTCCCGTGATCGCCGAAGCTGCTGCCGTAGCGGGGCTGGCGAGATAGACAAAGGATTCGGGGTTTCCCATACGCCCTTTGAAATTGCGGTTGGTGGTTGATAGACACATCTTATCTTTTGCCAAAATTCCCTGGTGAATCCCAGCGCAGGCCGCACACCCAGGGTTTAGCACGGCTGCCCCGGCATTAATAAAGATCTTGATATATCCTTTGTCCAGGGCTTCCCGGTACACAGTTCGGGAGGCCGGGACAATAATGAGTCGAGTTTGAGGATGTCCCTTCTTCCCATTGAGAATGCTGGCTGCCACGGCTAAATCCTCAAGACGAGCATTCGTGCATGAGCCGATAAACACTTGATCAACCTTGGTTCCCGCCACTTTGCTTACCGGAACAACATTATCTACGCTGTGGGGCTGTGCCACCATAGGTCCCAGCTTTCTCGCATCTATTTCCACAACCTTTTCGTAGATGGCATCAGGATCAGGCAGGAGAGACTGGAAACGATCACCACGTCCATGGGTCTCGAGATATGCCCTGTTTATTTCATCAGCAGGGAAGAGACCTACCTTGGCGCCGGCTTCCACCGCCATATTGGCAACAGTGAACCGTTGCGACATGGTCATTGTTCTTATGGTATCTCCTCCAAATTCGAGGGCCTTGTAGGTTGCACCCTCAGCCCCCAAGAGTCCAATGAGGTGAAGGATCAGGTCTTTGGAGTAAACTCCGCGGGGGAACTTACCGGTGATTTTAACCAGGAAGGTCTCTGGTACCCTGAGCCAAGTCTTGCCCAATGCCATGGCAACAGCAATATCGGTTGAGCCCATTCCAGTGGCAAAAGCCCCTAGTCCACCAATGGTACAGGTGTGAGAGTCACCCCCTAATACTATGTCTCCTGGATTAGCCCAGTCCTCAACTACAAGCTGGTGACAAATTCCGTCGCCTACCTGGTAGAGAGGACACCCGAACTCTTGAGCAAAAGTCCTCAGAACCTTCTGGTCGTTGGCAAGCTCTAAACGGGGGCTGGGTGCACAATGGTCGAGAAAGATAGGAGTGGACTTGGGATTAGCCAGTTTACCCAAACCGCTTTCCTTGAACTGGGTTATTGTGAGGGGGCCGCTGATATCATGAGTAAATACCAAATCAGCAGGGACTATGACGATATCCCCAGCTTTGGCATCGACCCCAGATTTGTTGCTCAGTATCTTCTCAGTAAGCGTTTTTCCCATACAGTTCCTCCTTCCTCAGGAAAATCTCCCCTTGATGTTGACACCCAGTGAAATGAGGTTGATGGAGCGCTAAATTCCTGGATGGTCAACCTGACCCCTTTACCAACATCGTCAATATCTTCCAATCAGCTCAGCATGTTGAGTAGCTGCCCAGCATTCTGCTTTGAGCTGGTTTAGCGGAGTGTTTCACACAATCCCGAAATTTGTCACAAAACGCAAGCGGCAGAGAACCCTGGAGTATCTTTCTCCACATTAAAGAGGTTGATCCCCTCATCTCGTTTGCCATGATCAGTGTAGGCAGCAACGGTTGCGAACTCACAGATGGGCCCAGCAGAGGGCATCCATTTTTTGAAGAGCTGTTTAGGAAAGACATTGGTCTTCTCTGCATCATCTACCAGGGGGGCGATCTTCTTTTCCGCAAAGCTTCGAATAGCTTTCTGATAAGGTCAATGTTCCTCTGTGAGGTTATTTTATTCCCCCCCTAATCATCCTGTATATCTCTTTTACCCAGCTTCATCTCTGTGTTCGTACTCAACTATCCGGACCTCTGGAATGGTTTGTCCCTGATATTTTACGGTTTTTCAAGGATAGCGCCTATCCCCAATCCACCACCACCGCAGATAGTCTCCAATCCATACCGGGAGCCGCGCCTTTTCATCTCATGGAGTAAGGTTACCAGTCTCATGGCGCCAGTCGCAGCAATGGGGTGACCAAGGGATATACCAGAACCATTTACATTGATCTTATCATCAAAATCTTCGGGCCTGATCCCTGTCATCCTGGCATCGGCCAACGCTTGCACAGCAAATGCCTCTTGTATCTCGATCAGATCCACGTGAGCCATGGTGATCCCAGCTTTCGTGAGTGCTTTGTTCACAGCGGCAGGTATTGCAGTATACGTGAGTGTTGGGGCACTCCCAGCGATAGCACAGGATCTGAAAGAAGCCATTGGTTCGATACCCAGTTCGTTAGATTTCGTCTCGCTCATGAGTACCACCACTGCCGCGCCATCGTTTTCGGTAGATGAATTTCCAGCAGTACATACCCCACCAGAATAAACAGGGCGTAGTTTGGCAAGCTTCTCTAAGGTGGCATCTCGCCGAGGGGTCTCATCGGTAGTAAGAATCAATGGCTCTCCTTTTCTTTGTGGAATGGGGATGGGAACAATCTCTTCACTGAATTTCCCAGAGTCTATGGCTGCGATAGCTTTTTGATGGCTTCGTAGAGCCCATTCATCTGCTTCCTGGCGTGAGATCTTTTCTTTTTTAGCTGCCGTTTCCGCCCAGGTCATCATAGAGTTGAGTTCCCCGAATCTCTCGATAGGCTGCGACATGACTCTCGCACGCTGAATCCTATCATAAAATGGTATTCCCCACATCGAAAGGGTACCGTGTCCTTTTGGCATGTACCCCCATTTTTCATCGGTTTTCCCGCCCAAACCCCACTTGATATCCCCCGGAATGTAGAGCTCTGCCTGGCTCATGCTGTCCATTCCTCCAGCAGCGACGATATCCGCGTTTTCAGTTTGAATTTTCATGACACCGAAAAAAATGGCATCTAATCCGGAACAGCAGCGACGGTCTAGTGTTACCCCTGGGACTTCAGTTGGCCATCCAGCTTCAAGGAGGGCCATTCGAGCACCATTTGCACATTCACCATTTTGGTAAGACTGCCCCATAATCACATCGTCCACCTGGGCAGGTTCAATGTGACACCTTTTCAATGCTTCATTCAGAACCACGCTCGTGAATTTATATACTGGGATATCCCGGAGAGCCCCACCATACCTCCCGATCGGTGTCCGCACCCCACTGACAATGACAACATTTTTCACCGTCACGTTCCTTTCCGATATCTACTATCCAGTCTTCTTTGTTCCATCTTCATTATACTCGTACCAACCCTGACCCGTCCTCCGCCCAAGATTCCCTGCTTTGACTTTATGTCGCAGGATGGCGGGTGGATACCAGTATGAATCCTTGGTTGCCTCGGAGATTCACATGAGAACCCCGGCCCCAACAATGGGATGATTCGGATATTCCCTTCTCATGCCATTTCACCAGTAAGAGTTGTCCTAAAGGACCGACATTCTTGTGCTCTCCATTTTGATTGCTTTCAAGACCATACCAAAATAAGAGGGACCTAGCAATTAAAAACCCACAATAGTAAAAAAGGACGACCCGGTTGAAGGCGCCTTAGATTGGGAGTAATACTCGGTCTCTTAGGCCTTCTTTAGGTTATCTCTCTGTGGTAATTTCAACCTTGAACTAGAATAGGCTCTGGTGTATCATACTCTAACCTTCCAAGTTTCAGGTTTTCACCTTTTTTGGTGCATATTGCTTCACCTCGGAGCCTTAAACCAAGAGAGTTTTGCATTCTATAATTCTCAACTCTCTTTTTGGATATGGTGAAATGGTTGAACCTTATTTGATCATTATCGCGTCTATTGCGGCCTTTTTTTGTTCTTGGTTTGGTTCTTTATTAGGCGGTGGGGGACTTATTATTGTACCTCTCCTCCTTTCCTTTGGCCTTCCTATTCCTGTTGCCCTGGGAACGAGACGGTTTTCATCGCTTGGCGGAACTGCTACGGGACTTATTGAGTTTCATAGGTATAAGAAACTGAATTATAAGCTCAGTTTTTCCCTCGTTATCTTTGCATTAATGGGATCTTTCCTGGGTTATATTATAGTAGATAGTCTTAATGAGTCGATACTAAGGAAAATCATAGGTTTCTTGATTGTCGCATTGGCAATCGTGTTATGGTTTGAAAATAACGAGAGAATCAAAAAACTAAAAGGAAGACTCTATAGATATAGAAACGTAATCGGGCCTCCTGTGGCTATATCGTCAAGTTTGACCGCTATAATAATTGGCGGTGCCGGCGGCACCATTATGACATATCTGCTCATAATTGTTTATGGCCAAACGATTCTTCAGTCTGCAGGAAACAGGAGATTACCTCTGCTAGCTGGAAACATTCTGGCAGTCATTTTGTTTATTCTTGCCGGATATATCCATTATCCTTTGGCAGTTCCCATGCTTGTCGCAACTGCATTCGGCGGATATTTTGGCTCTCGCTTCTATTTGAAAAAGGGGGATGGAAAAGTCAGGGTTTTCTTTTTTGGAATCGTGATACTCCTTGGGATGAAGGTACTCTTTTTTTGAAAACCAATTAATCTCTCCTCATTTTTTATTTCTTTCAGAAGAATGTTTTCCTGATGTCTTATGGACCCAAAAGTTCATTTTGGATAATTTCTTTCCAAACCGCGTCACGCAGAGAGAATAAGGCTGGACTGAGAGGGCGACAGGTTGCAACACTGACTGTGGGAACCGCCCAAGTTGTGGAGGCTGGAGCCATAGCCATCCGGAACTTCTTCTGGTGTCCTTTCACTCTCTGACAGAGACCACCACAGTGTTGCTTTAGAAACCCCCTATTGCCGTTTTTCCTTCTGACAGCATGAGTAACGACCCCAACAGGAGTATTTCAGCGATGGTATGGGCGACGTACTGATTGCCCATATCTCCGAAATTCCAGGCCTCATCGTTATCACCCCTCATTCAACATTCGCCTTCGTGAAATTTATGAGTTAAAAAATGTGGTAGAGCTTTCCTGTAAGGGCCAAGACTGAGGTGTTTCCACCCGAGAATGGGATCAGCTCTGCTCTTCCCATAGCCGAAAGATTTCGTTGATGATTTCTGCTTTTTTCTTCAACATCTCCGCCTTAGACGTGCAATAGACCGTTCCCCCCGCCGCCCCCTTGTGACCGTCCCCGATATTGAGGCACCTCATAATCTCCCCCACGTCCTTCTTATGCTCCCTCTTGTTGAGGTTAAGGGAAAGGGACAGGGAAAAGCTCAGGTGGTTGGTCTTTACCCCCCTATCATGGAGGGTATGGACTTCCAGCACTGAAAGCGCCTCGGGAAAAATGAGAAAGGCCAGGTTCTTGACGACATCAGGTCTCCGCTTGAACCCGGTCATGTCGAGGATGACTATCTTCCCTTCGGGGTCCGCTGGTAAAAAGGTGGCAGATTGCTGAATGATCTTGGTCATCCTCAGCTCTTCCTCCTCATACCCGGCTAATCTCTTCTTGACCATGGGGAGGCTCGCGACTTCTTTCAAGGGATGGTCTCGGATTTGAAAAACTAAATTCCTCATAAAGGCGTTCCGCTCCCATAACGACGGGTCGCTGATTTTTAAGGTCTTGTCAATGACCCTTCCCGGCGTCTCCCTCCTCCATTCCTCGATGGAGGAATAATTGAAACTATCGATGATATCGGCCTCTGCCACAGTTTCCTCATACCAGGGCGGAAAGGTGACCTCTTGGCCGAAAAAATCGAAGACCACCCGGGCACAGCTCGGTTTCAGATCAAACCGTCCCGGCAAAACAGAAAGATCGATATTGCGATACTGCAAGGCCTGAAAATTCCCTTCGTGGTGGTCAAACCAAAGGCCGCATTCCAATGGATAGGGAAGATCGCAGACCACATCGGCCTCAGTAATATTGACCAGTGATCGTTCGATGCTCGAAGGCCCCGCAAAGAAAACTTTTTCCACATGTAACGAAAAGGAACACAAAGAGGCGCTTACGATCCCATCGAAATCGTTATGGGTGACGATTCTCTCATACTGTCGGTGCAGCTGCTTCAAAAAGATCCCCCCAGAAAACCGAAAAATACGAGCAGGCCGATCACTCCTCCCGTTGCCACCAGGGAGAGACACCCTTCCCTCCCCAATCCCTCTCCCCTCCCCGTAGGCCACCTGGCACCTTCCCCATAACCCCTTGCAGCCAGCGCATCGCCAATGCCATGAGCTTTCCTCAAACTGTTGGCCATAAGGGGAACCAATAAAGGCAAAACCATTCTCCCCCGTTGCAAAAGGCCTCCTTCATCGAAATAAACCCCTCTGGCCCTCTGGGCTTTGGTAATCCGTTCAACCTCTTTTAGAAAGAGGGGCACATATCTCATGGAGATCATCACCATGATAGCGATGTCGTCAATGGGGATACGGAAAATCCTCAGCGGGGAGAGCAGCCGAAAAACTCCTTTTGCCAACTCCATAGGAGAGGTCGTGAGGGTGAGAATCGATGAGAAGATGATGGATAGGATCACTTGAAACGAAATCAGGGCCCCCTCTTTCAGCCCCGAATACGTCATCTGTATGAAACCGATACGTAAGGGGAAGATCGGACGTCCCGGCACAACGAGAAAATGAATGAAAAAGATGAAAAGGAATAGCCAGAGAAAAGGCCTAATCCCCCGCAGGACGAGCATAAGGGGAATTTTCGATTGTTTCACGACGAAAACGGAGAAAAAGAACGTTATAGCGAGGGCAGTGGGTTCTCGGACCAAGAAGATCGTGATGATTAAGGCCATCAGCTCAATAATCTTTGCCCTTGCTTCAATCCTATGGACCATTGAGCCTATGGGCATATAGTGCCCCAAGGTGATGTCACGATAAAATTTCATTCAGCCTTCGCATAAAAAAGGGCTATGATTTCATCTCCCTCATAGCCCCTCCACTACGCCGACAGCCCAACGGGGGTGATAAAGCTTACGCTTCCTCCTGAGTATCCTGATCGGAAGGTGTTTCGGCCTCATCAACGGTGGACCTTTCTGCCTTCGTCCCCTTCTCTTGACCCTCTTGCTTAGCCTTCTTCTCCATCTCCTCCTGGATTAGCCGTCCAAGACTTGGAGTTCCAGATTTCTGGCCGGCCATGTACCTCTCGATTTCATCCTTTTCATCCTTCTCCTTTAGACTTCTCACGCTCAAACCGATCTTGCGCTCCTGGGGATCTACGTTGATCACCACAGCCGAAATCGTCTCCCCCACCTTTACCACATCTGAGGGATTTTCAACCTTCTCCTTGCTGAGTTCGGAGACATGGATCAAGCCCTCGATGCCATCTTCCAACTGTATAAATACCCCGAAATCCGTGATATTGGTGATTTTACCCTCCACCCGGTCACCGATATGGTACCGCTTGGGAATCTCTTCCCAAGGATCTGCCGAAAGCTGCTTGACTCCTAGGGAAAACCTCTCGTTCTCCCGGTCGATATTGAGGACAACCGCCTCAACCTCCTGGCCTTTTTTATAAATCTCTGCGGGATCCTTAATCTTCTTCGTCCAGGACATCTCCGAGATATGGATCAGGCCGTCAATACCCTCATCGAAACCGACAAACACCCCGAAGTCGGTAATCGTCTTAACCTTTCCCCTCACCCTGGTTCCCAATGGGTATTTTTCCATAATCACCGACCAAGGATTGGGCTCAACCTGCCTCATTCCCAGGGAAATCCTCTTCTTCGGCACATCTACATCCAAAACGACGGCGTCGATGATATCCCCCACACCGACAACTTGAGAAGGATGTTTTACCTTTTTGGTCCAGGACATCTCCGAGATATGGACGAGCCCTTCGACCCCTTCTCTTAGTTCAACGAAAGCGCCATAATCAGTTATGCTTACTACCCGCCCCTTCAGCTGGGAACCGACGGGGTGCTTCTCATTGACCTCCTCCCACGGATCCGGGGAAATCTGCTTCAATCCCAGGGAAACCCTTTCCCTTTCCTTATCAAAATTCAACACCTTGACAGTGATCTTTTCTCCTATCGAAAGCTTTTCGCTGGGATGATTGATCCTTCCCCACGAGATGTCCGTGATATGGAGCAGACCATCAATTCCCCCCAAATCTACGAAGGCACCGTAATCGGTGATGTTCTTGACCACCCCCTCAAGGATTTCCCCTTCCCTTAAATGCTTAAGGGTCTTCTCCCTGAGCACCCTCCTCTCTTCTTCCACGAGAACCCGGCGGGATAATACGATGTTGCTCCGCTTCTTGTTAAACTTGATGACCTTAAATTTAAACCGCTTTCCAATAAACTTATCCAAATTACGAACTGGGCGGATATCGACTTGGGAACCGGGTAAAAATGCATTGATGCCGATATCCACGGTCAGTCCACCCTTTATTCTGGAGGTAATCGTGCCGTCGACAATCTCCCCTTCTCGGAAGGCTTTGCTGACGCTTCTCCACGCCTTGAGCTTATCTGCCTTTTCCTTGGAAAGGGTAATCAAGCTATCATCCGCCTCCTTCCTCTCCAAGAGCACATCTACCCTATCCCCTACCTTAACCGCCATATCCCCATCCTTATCCCTAAATTCGGAGATGGGAATTTGACCCTCCGATTTATAACCGATATCGACAGTGACATATTCCGAGTCGACGGCCACTACAATCCCATTCAGAATGTCGCCCTCCTCAATGGTCCTAAAGGAAGCCTCATAAAGCTGCATGAAATCTTCGACCCCGTCCCTCGCCTCCTCTTCGCCAACTCTCTCATCCCCTGTAGGATGTTTGCTGACTCCTTTCATTTCTCGTGTTTTATTTTCCTCCATGAAACCTTAAACCCCCTCAAAGAAAGTCTTTAAAATTCGCAAAACTATAGCATACTATCCCGAAAAAGACAAATCTTTTAAGCCTTTCATGCTTACCGACATTGCGACACCATGCGATGCATACCCTCTACGATCTCCTCGATGACCCACCCAGGTGTCAAAGCCCCACCGACAACTCCGATCCTCCCCTTCCCACTAAACCATGACGGATTCAGTTCCCCAACCTCTTCCCTATAATCCATATCCCCCAGTATGCGCCGGCAGATCTCAGCTAACCTTTCTGGATTGGCACCTCTAGGAATCCCCCAATCAGCTCGAAACGATGCGTTTCACCTTCAACAGCCCTCCCCCTCAGAGATTCGGCGGCGTGCCTCCTCGAACATCCTCTCCACTACCTCTTTAATGCCCATATGGGTGGAATCAATCACCAACGCGCCCTTGGCCTTCCGCAGTGGCGATAATTTTCTCCTTTGGTCCCGCTCATCCCTTCTTCCCATCTCAACAATGGTTTCTTCAAGGCGCACTCGTATTCCCTTTTCCGAGAGTTCCCTAAACCTCCTCTTTCCCCTCTCCTCGGGCGTAGAATCGAGAAAAAACTTCAATTCCGCCCCTGGGAAAACCACCGTTCCAATATCCCTTCCTTCCGACACAACCCCACCTCCGGCTCCCATCATCCTCTGCATTCGGACCAAGATATCCCTAACGGCCTTCTTTGTTGAAATTTCTGAAGCCAATGCACTGATCTCGGGTCTCCGGATGGCTTCGCTCACGTCCTTGTCGTTGCAAAAGGTCTTGATTTCACTCCCTTCTTGGACAAATACGATTTTCATTTCTGAACATACCTTGGTCAGTTCCTCCTCGTCATCGATATCGATAGAAAGCTCTCTGGCCTTCAGGGCAGCCACTCTGTACATAGCCCCGGTATCAATGTAACGATACCCAAGCCTTTCCGCTAACCGCCTCCCCACGGTGCTTTTACCCGATCCCGATGGCCCATCAATGGCGATAATGATTCTCCTTGCCATCTCACCCCCCCCAACCCCCTGAATATTACCAAGAACCTCAAAGCACATACCAATTGCTATCGGAGACTTCACGGTGAAACATGGACAAAAGGCAGTCTGGGCCCGAGGACGCAAAATGGAGAAATTGATTCATCCTTGGAAAGAACCAAATGGTACCCTACAGTGGGAGCCCAATACATGACCATTTTAGGAGGAGGAGAAGGAGGGGTGGCGGAAAAGGCGGGTAAGAGGCGGATCAGCCTTACATCTCGTGTAACAGTGCAACTCCACCATTTCCCTACATTTTATACTTCCCAAAGTCCTCGGGCGAAAGATCCTCGAGGATCTCCTCCCATTTTTTTTCATCGAGTACCCCCTCACCCTCTGCCTGTTGAGCTAAATCAACCTTTCTCGATTTTTCGATAACCTGTTGGTGGACAAATATGGGAGATTTCGTCCTCAATGCAATGGCAATGGCATCGCTGGGGCGAGCGTCGATGGCAAGATCCATTCCATTCCATTTCAAATGGATGATCGCATAGAAAGTATTGTTCCTGAGGTCGTTAACCTCAACTCTCGATACTTCAGCATCCAGGTGGTTCAAAATGTTCTTCATCAGATCATGGGTCATCGGCCTGGCTAGCTTGATATTTTCCAGCTGAGTAGCGATGGAACTCGCCTCGAGCAGTCCGATCCATATAGGAATGACCTCTTGGCTCTCCTTATCCTTCAACAGCACGATAGGCGTGTGGGTAACCGGGTCGATGCTCAAACCTGAAACCCTTACCTCCTTTAGCATGATCTCCTCCTCGTCAAATGATCTTTCCTCTCAAGGAATTGGCATATCCCTCTTCTATCCTTACCTTCACCGGTTGACCTATCAAATCAGGGCTTCCCCTGAAATTGACCACCTTGTTCGAACTCGTCCTCCCGGTCATCTCCTCTTTTGCCCCTTTGCTCACACCCTCAACCAGTATCTCCTCGTATCTCCCCTCAAGGGCTTGATTCCTCTCCAGGGTAATCCCCCTCTGCAATTTCTGGAGGACCTCTAAGCGATGGCTTTTCGTGGATTCATCGATTTGGTCGGGAAACCGAGCCGCTCTCGTTCCCTTCCTGGGCGAATACTTGAAAGAAAATAGATTGTCGAACTGAATCTTTCGGATCAGGTCGAGGGTCTCATGGAAATCCTCCTCACTTTCCCCGGGGAAACCAACCATTACATCAGCGGTAATCCCGATCTCCGGACAGACCTCCCTCAACTGCCCTCCCTTCTCCATATACTGCTTTCGAGTATACCCCCGGTTCATCCTCTCAAGGATCTTGTCCGAACCGGATTGGAAGGGCAAATGAATGTGTTTGCAGACATTCTCCAACTTCCCGAAGGCCATGATAAGTTCTTCTGAGATATCCTTCGGGTGGGAAGTGGTAAATCGAATCCTCCATAATCCTTGGATTTCATTAATATGAGTCAAGAGCTGTGAGAAGGTTAGTCCTCCAGAGATGTCCTGCCCGTAGGAATTGACGTTTTGCCCCAACAGGGTAATCTCCCTTACGCCCCTTTTCGTTAAGGCCTTGATCTCCCCGAGGATGCTCTCGCTGTGTCTGCTCTTCTGGCTGCCCCTCACATAGGGAACGATACAGAAGGAGCAAAAGTTATCACACCCCTGCATGACGGTCACGTATGACTTCACCGTCTCGCCATAGGAGGGAGCCGAAAAGATATCCAGGGATTTCACCTCATCGTAGAATTCTACGGCGCACCTCGGCTTCCTCGAGGCCTGAACATCCCCAATGAGCTCAGGTAGCCTGTGAAGGTTGTGTGTTCCGAAGACCAAATCCAAATGAGCAATGCGGTCCAGAAGCCTCTTGCCCTCCTGCTGGGCAACGCACCCACCAACACCGATGACCAGGTGGTGGTTTTTCTCCTTGAGCTTCTTGAGTCTTCCCAAGGCACTATAAACCTTGTGTTCTGGTTTTGCCCTGACGCTACAGGTGTTGAGCAGGATGATGTCGGCCCGATGGATATCGTCGGTGGGCCTGTAGTCATTTTCCGCTAAAATGGTTAGCATCTTTTCGGAATCATGTACGTTCATCTGGCAGCCGAAGGTCTGAAGGTAAACGAATTTTCCGTTGGGCACCATTAAACCCTTCAATCCAGGGGTCCTAGATGGATCAGCCCCAACCATAGAGTATTTCAATGGTCAATGCCAAGACCTCCATGAGGCCTTGGACGTACAAGTCCAAAGCATCAACCCCTTACCGTAAACTGAGTATCCAGTTTTTTCATCTTTTCGACGATTCCACCATACTCCAATTCGCTATAGGGAAGCATAGCCGCTCCGGAGAATCCCTGTTCCCGAATGTCCGTTGCCTTTCTGGCGACCTTTTCCCGAATATAATCCCAATAAGGATGATCGAAGGCATCGGCAGGTTCTGTAAATTTCCCATTATGAACGCAGAAGGCGAGACAGCTAACCACTGGGGGACCATCAAAAAAGGAGATAGACGAATTTCGCTTCACGGGCATCAGGGGCCCCGTATGGCTCCCCCTCATAAATCCCGCGACGAGATGTCCTATGCTGAAAGGTGAAAGGACCTCCCCTGTGGCGGGAAAAGCCCCCTGAACTCTTACCAGCATGACCGGATCGTCTTTTCCGGTATACTTTCCTGCGATATTGTGGAGACGAGTCGTACTCACGGCTACCGCGATTTCCCCGTTATTCCTCGAGTGAATGGATTCCACCACGAACCGCTGGTTATCCCTCAAGAGTGCGGCAATGTCATAGAGATCCTCGGGGGCATTGAGCTCGATGACCCTATCCCCCTCCGTATAGGATACGTCCATGATGGTGAATTTAAAGCCTTTGTTCATGGCGGGACTCAGAGTCAACCCTGCGTTATGCATGGGGTCCGTAAAACTCAAATAGAGGGGGAGACTATACGCCCCTGGATCGGTCTTGTCCGCCGCGAAAAAGAGAAAGGGTTCGTTCGGCCTCTCTTCAAATTCCATCTCCGCTACCGCGGGCCCCATCCCTTTCACATTGCCCGAAAAGGAATCCTTCAAGAGATCCTGCCCTGCTCCATAGAGGCCCTGTTTTCTGGCCACTTCGGTACCAGCGAGGAACGTATCCCAAGCCAATTTATGAATCTTCTCCGCCCCTACCCCTCCAGTGTGGGAAAGCAGCAGCGCGACATCGTCCCCGGTGTGGCCTACATAGAAGTCGTTCACGAGATTCTTTCCATCAATGCGGATGAAATTCTCCACCGCCTCTAACAGGTTTTGGCTCGGCTTAATGTGGCCGCCGATACTTCCAATATCCGCCTTTATTATGCTTACCGTCGTCTTCATACTTCACCCCCCGAAAAATTATTTCAGGCAATGACTAAAATTTCCATTTTCCCATCTCCTCGAAAGAGGAATAGTCGGTGAGATCCAAGTGAAGAGGTGTGATTGAGATTTGATGGTTCGCTATGGCCTCGAAATCCGTGCCTTCCATTGATTCAAAACCCCTATGGCCTCGGATCCAGTAATGTTTTTCCCCAACTGGATCCACCTCCTCCACCACTGCATCCCCATATATCCTTCGTCCCTGTTTGGTGATCTTGTAAGATTTCACCCCGTCTGCATTGAGGTTGGGGACGTTGATGTTGAGGAACGTGTCCTTTGGAAGGCCGTTCTTCAAAATGAATCGGGCGACTCTCAGGGCAAAGGAAGCTGCCGTCTCAAACTTGAAATCATCTTTTGAGACCAATGAGATGGCAAAGGATGGGATTCCATAGAATGCCCCCTCAAAGGCGGCGGAAACCGTACCCGAGTAGGTGATGTCTTCCCCCAGATTTCCCCCCTTGTTGATACCGGAAACGATCAGGTCCGGCTTTTCCGATAAAAGGCAACAAACCGCCAAATTGACGCAATCGGCCGGAGTTCCGTCCACCGCAAGATAATCCTCCCGAACCTGGTCTACCCTCAAGGGACGATGGAGGGAGAGGGAATGGGCCATGGCACTGCACTCCTTATTGGGCGCTACAACATATACCCTTCCGAGGGCCTTCAGCGTCTCGGCCAAAACTTGAATCCCCTGGGAATCGATTCCGTCGTCGTTGGTTACCAAGATACTCAATGGGATCCTTCCCTCCCTTTATCGTGAAAATTCACTATAGCGCAAATCATCCACTTATTCAAGCTTAATTCCCTTGGAGCGTCCCTGATTTTCCAAAGTAAACAATCCCCCTGAGGGAAAGTTGCTGGAGAAGCGGGGTACCCATCGAGGGTGAGCAGAGCTTGTCCTGAGCGGAGTCGAAGGGCTTCGTTGTGAGTCTTCGATCCTGAGCTCCGTTCGGCCCGAGCGTTCGGCCGAGCCTTTCGGCAGTGAGCTCAAGGCCGAACTGCTCATGGCAAGGGCTCATGGCCGAGGGCAGACCGAGGGGGTCAGCCGAACGAAAGGGAATTTGGGCAACAGACCCGAGGGCACTGAAGCGAAGCAACGGGTGAATCTCCTACTGAAACACCCAATTGCCAATAAAATTAAGGACTTACAAAGATATTTCACGCAAAAGTGGGGAAACTCCGGTAATTCCCGGGGGGGAGCCTTCCTCCGTCACCGTGATCCAAACGGAGAGAAGTGCGTATTCCAAACCAAGCTTCCCGTACCCTTTTCAATCCTCCTCCAAGATTTTGGCCAATGCATCTCCCCCTGGTTCTGGGGCGTCTTGGGGGAGATAGAGCATAACCCCGCCTTTGACTGGCCTTGTAACAATCTTTCCCTCTCTAGCCAATCTCTGGGTCATTTCGACGGGGTTTGTCCCGAAATACTCTTTATAGGCTTGGTTGAATCCACTATACACGCTGTGAATACCCCTATACGGTGGCTTCCGCAATTTCTCAATCGCCCGAACCACAAATTCCTCTTCCGACATTTTTGGTCTTCCTTCCTTTGCCATGTCAACTCCCTCCGAATAAGCTTCTGTTTTCTCCTTTCCCCCCGCATCTATCTTTCTCCAACCCGACTGCTTGCCGATCTTAAAAGGCATCTGCCTCTCGTCTTCCTTCTTGACCACCGTCAGAAGGGACGGATCGCTCCAATCTAAAACCCTCAGCACGCCCAAATCCGGGTGATATATCTCGTCACCAACTTTCATATGCCAATCGCCATACAATGAGAGGAAATGAAGGGATTGCCAATATACCCCTTTAATCTTATCACATTTCTTCCCGCCCGCCCAGGACCCGGGCCGCATCTCTTTATCGGAGCCGTGTACGGGAAGAACGGTCGATTCATTGCTGTCAGAATCTCTCAGGAACCGCCCCGGAAAGATACGGATTAACGCAAGGCGAACTAGTCATTCTCCGGCAATCTCGACAAGAAGGGGGAAGCGCAGGAGCAGGGTTCTGGATGCCCCTTCCTGCCCAAGTTCCACTCCCGGGAGAAGCTTCGGCGTGAAATAGCGGCTCACCGAAGGGACTAAAAGGAAAGGCCCAAAGGGGCGGCAAGATGAAAGTTCCTTCCCTTATGGGCCTTGTTGGGATAAGAATTACGTGTAAGCGAAAGGGAGAAAAACCTGGAATAAAGACGATAAGGATGGGAAACATCACCGATACACAGAACTCTCTGGTTATTTCACTCGCCTGGGATGTCTCTCCCCCATCATTAATACCTTTTCGCAGGGCTTACGGGACAGCGCCGTTTAGGCCTCCTTTTTCTTGGGAGACCTCTTTCTGGGAGTCCTCGCAGCCCTTGGCTTCGCCGGCTTCTCCTCCTCGGCTGTGCCAGCGGCAGTCTCCGAAAACTCAGCCGTGGTCTCTGCCTTTGTCGTATCAAAGGAGGGTTCAAACGTCTCGCGTTCGCCCGTCATCTTCTCCTTTATTTCGTCGTATCCGCTGTAAGCCGCAAAGCCTCCTCCAACCAGGAGAATAATGGGAATCATGCCCTTGATCATGGTGAGGAAATCATCCCAGCACCCGAAGATCAACATGAGGATACCCAAAAATACTGCTGCAATGCCACCAAAAAATATTTTCATATCTCCCACCTCCTTAAATTATTGTCTATTTTTGTACGATCATCAGGTCAAAACTATATTCATATTATTTATAATAGAAAAAATGATCATGTCAATGAGTAACTGGAGTTTTCTGATGTTCTGGGGGATTCCTCTGCCCCCCAAGCATCATTTGCCGGACGAGGGTGACGTGAGTCTCCGAGCCTGAGCTCCATTCGGCCCGTGCTCGTGGCCAGGAGCAAACCGAAGGGCTCAGCCGAACGGAAGGGGAAGACCAGCCCTTAGGTTATTCCCTCGACCTCCTACCTCTTAGCCTTAACCTCAACCTCAGCCTCTCACCTCCTACTCGTGACCTGCTGCGGCAGCCAACCATCGAAACCACCCAAACGATCTAAACCAGACAAACCCCGGGGACTCAGGAAGTTCCAGATTGAGTAAGGCAGGAAAATTATTTCCACCCCGTAAAAAACCACCGCTTTGGATTCCAGAAGTGGATCATTCGCTGGGTAAATTGAACTCTGCCAACATTGCTGGCAAGTTCTCGGAGTGCCTGCCTGTTCTTATCTATTTTCCTATCTTGAGCCCTCTCCAACCCACCATCGGCAATAAAGGTCCGAATTCGCTCTAATTCACCTCCATCAAGCCAAACCCCATGGAGCCTACATTCGTCAATAATGACACCAGATATCCTTGCGAAGTTCTTTCGGTTCATTAAGGTCCCACACCGGACACAAGGGATGTATTGGATCGAATCCCTTATGGGCCCTCGAACATATCCCTTTGGTGCCGCTTGATTTTGGTAAACATCGCTTTCCCGGGTCAAGTCTTTGAATTCACCCCGGTCCAGCCATACCCCCCCACAGTGGGAACACATGTCCAAATCGCGGTTTCGATATGCATAGTGGGTAAGGGAAACGTGGCACCGGGGGCACACCGGACTTCGTCTTTTTTCCACAGGAGATGGCCGTCTTCCCCCACAATGGGGGCATATGGTACTCTTGAAATTAACCTTATTCCCACAGTGGGGGCATGTAACGAGCTTCGACTCCACACCACCCTCCATTGTTATCTTCGACCCCGAGCGCTTCATTCTTCCCGCAGCATTTATAATGCCGTGCCACCGTAAGATAGGCTTACCGGACATCGCGCTAAAGGGCAAAATCATACCCGGTGGATCATACATCGAAGAGCACTCAACCCCTTACGATTTTCGAAACCTCTGGGAGCAAAATACTTCAGCTCCTTTCAGCGAGAGTAATATCGAGAATATCGTGCAGGTTGGGACCTTCCGTATTGGAAGGCCGCGAAAAACAGAAAGGCCAATACAATGATGGAAACGGTCCATCGGGTATCCCACGAAAAACTCACCGATTCATCATTTCGGAAAAAAACGAAGGAAAATTTGTAATGCTCCAGCCTGTCCCCCTTTTTGAATTTCTCATAAATGGAATAGGTCACCGGAATCCGATTATAGCGAGTTACTCTTCTCTCAGGGTCAGTTTCCGTGGGCTCCTGATATTTTATGAGGAGACGCCTTCCCGTGGGCAGGCCCCATATACGAAAGGTCTTCCCCCCCGCCACCACCCCTTCTGCTTCAGCGAAAAAACCGGCCTCTCCGAGGGTTACGAGAAGGAATAAAACCGCCACTACCCAGTAGAGGATTCGAAATCCTGCCTTCATATGTTAGCCCCCCTACTTGCTACCCAACCTCTCGCGCGCATATTAACAGTATCCTCATCCACGTACGATTTTGCCGGCTCATCTGCTCCTATCATCTTTCGCGGATGATATTTTACTCCTTTTTTTCAAAAACCACCAGACTCTTGTCGACCCAACTGAAACCTCTTCCCAAGATTCATCCGCCACGTCATGAAACTCTATTACGGTATTCAGCGAAACCCCTCGGCAAGAATGTCCCATGGGCACGGAAGGAAATAGTGGAATACCTATCTTTGTATTTTAGCATGTTACATGCCATATGGGAAACAATGAAAGGCGTAGTCGGATTTCTCCACGTTAGGAGAAGTCAACAAGGGGGCTTTCAACCGTTTTCGCATTTGAGCCGATATAGGCACCCGAGCAAGCCATCATAGCCGCATACCAACTGTTTCTCATCCAAAAGAATCATAACCGAGCTATGAATCGGAATAAAAAAAAGCACTGGATGACCCCCATCATCCAGTGCTTTATAAAGAGGAGGTCAGGGTTCGGTTGCCAGGGCTTTTCGCAAATCCCTTAACTCGTGGGAAATGGATTCTTAAGATGGAATGCTCGAGCCAGCTGGCCCAAAAGGACCTTAAGATCCGTAAAGACGCTGTCCCTCATTCCTATCAACCTTAAACCATACTGATATCTTCCCCGAAAAGCATGGTGCTCAATAATCCTCCAGACAATAACGGCATTTGCGCCGATAATCTTGAGCTGAAAACCTTGGTTGAAGACTAAATTGACCTTCAAAGAGGCCCCAACCTTAATCAGGTCGTGGAGACAGATCAACATACCGCCCTGGCTAATATTGGCGGCGATACCCACATGGATGGCGCTCTCGGTGGTGATACAGTCGATGGGCAACTCACATTCAAACCTGGGGTATTTTCGGCGCTCTGGGAAACCCATTCTCGGGTGAGGTGCTTCCGACCAGGCAAAATTGCCCCTTTCCATAATGGTTCCCCTTAGTGTTAATTGAATTTGATTGATGTTGATACGATTCGTGCCTCGATTTATCACATTTTACCTGAAGATGTTTGGATTTTACTGCATTTTTCATGCCAATCTGGACAATTGGCAAAATTACCAATGATCCCCGTAAGTTGCATCATTTCTCAATATTTTCCAAGAGCAACATTTTTTGTCATATTTATGAATTTTTTGCATAATTACCCCGATTTGACGCCGATTTACGGGAATCCATGCGATTTTACCGCGGGTCATTAATGAAGAATATGGGGGAAAAGGGGTTTTAGCGGTGAGAAGTTGATGGTTTTATCTCAGTCAGGGAGATAGTTGAGGCATTGGCGGGGCTCAATGGCGCCATGGAGTTTGGCCGATTTCGATGGGCCCGACAAACTCACTTTCAATAGGTCGATGTCTATCGGCTCGATGCGGTGAATCCCTTGGGCCTTACCCCTTTCTCGTCCCGAGCCGGCTTTCCATGGCTCGGGTCCTCCACAGAGGTAAATCCTCCCAATTAGGATGGGGGAAATTGACCGAGCATTTGGCCGCCCAGTCTCCTCAGTTTATGGACATCCTCTTCGAGGATTTCGGTAAATTGAAGCCCATACGTATAACGGGATCCTCCAGCCACCGCTCCAAAGTCCCTCCAGACAACCCTACAGGTGGCCTTGATCCCCATGACCTCTGAATCCAAGATGAAGGGAACGAAAACAATCATTTTGGTTCCAATATCCATCTTCTCGTTCAAGAGGACCATCAATCCCCCTTCGCTGGCGTTGGCCACGCTTCCCACATCGGCCTTCCCATTCTCCGTGAGGGTACAATCAATGGGAAAGTCGACGGGAAACCTGGGATGTTTTCGCCTCTCCAGTATGAACCTTTCTCCCCTGAGAAACCTGTCCAGTTCTGATTTCAGGACCTTCCAGCCCTTGCCGACCTTTTTCGCTCGGATCTTTCCCTCATAGACATACTTTAGGTAGGTTGGCCTGGAGATTCTCAGGTATTGGCAGGCTTCGCGGGTTGTAAGTACCGTATGGGATTCTGATTCCATGATTTTTTCATGCTCTTCTCCCGCCCGCTGCAGTATAGGATTGACAGCATTTTTCATGCCAGGCTACAGGCAAAGGGTAATAATTGATAACCACTTGACATTAAGGGACAGCTTTCCTTATCCCTTCTGATTATAAAGAGGGGATGTTGAAATTTTTTCCTATTTTCGGGGGAAAAAGTATGAAATTATTTCAGATCCTCAAAGTCCCCCAAGGGGACTTCGGGTTGCTACTGAAGCAACTCCTCCATTGAGAGGGTAATCCTGTTCTCCCTCGATCGCATCACCCTTGATCCGGGTTCTTGCAGATCGACCTCACCCATGAAAAAGCCTCTAACTCTTGTCAGGATTCCCCTGCAATCGAGGCCGCATTTTTCCCTGAGAACTCTTTGAGAACCATGCTCCAAGAATTGATCCGGTATTCCGAGTCGAAGCACCTCCACATCGGAAAGGGCGCTCTCGTGGAGGAGCTCAATCACAGCACTTCCAAACCCTCCTGCCAAAACATGCTCCTCGATGGTAACGACCTTACCGATCTTTTGGGCCAGACCGCACAAGAGCGGACTATCCAGAGGCTTGATGAAACGGGGATTGACCACCGTAACTTGGATGCCCTCTTCGCGAAGCTGTCTTGCAGCCTCACAGGCCCGATAGACCATCGAACCCACCGGAAGCATGAGGAGATCATTCCCCTCAGCTAGAACCTCCCCCTTTCCCATCTCCAATACCATCAATGTTGGGTCCATAGCTACCCCTTCTCCCGCTCCTCTGGGATAACGAATAGCAACGGGCTGGGAAAAGAGGGTTGCCGTATTGAGCATGTGTTGAAACTCGTTTTCATCCTTAGGAGCCATGAGAACGAGATTGGGGATGTGGCGTAAATAGGCAATATCGAAAAGGCCGTGATGGGTGGGGCCGTCTTCTCCGACGATCCCGCTTCGATCCAATGCAAAGACTACCGGGAGCTTCGGTAGACAAACATCGTGGACAACCTGGTCATAAGCCCTTTGCAAAAAAGTTGAATAGATAGCGACAACCGGCTTGAACCCCTCCGAGGCCAATCCTGCTGCAAAGGTGACGGCGTGCTGCTCTGCGATTCCCACATCGTATATGCGATCCGGGAATTCTTCCCCATAGACATTGAGGCCAGTGCCATTTTGCATGGCCGCGGTAACGGCGATAATCTTTGCATCGGTTCGCGAAAGCTTCACCATGGTCTCTCCGAAGACGCTGCTGTAGCTTATACGAGTGGTTTCCTCGCTAATTCGCCTCCCCGTCTCAATGGCAAAGGGGGCCACTCCGTGGAAGGAGGATGGGTCGAGTTCTGCGGGTTCATAGCCCTTTCCCTTCTTGGTGATCACATGGATCAATATGGGACGATGCCACTCCTTTACGTTTCTAAAGGTCTCAATAAGGTGGTCAATATGATGCCCGTCGATAGGACCCACATATTTAAATCCGAGTTCTTCGAATAATATCCCGGGTGTCAAGAATCCCTTAAATGACTCCTCCGCCTGTTTAATAATTCTGACCATGGAGTTACCGATCCCGGGGATGGTCTGAAGGAGGGACTTCAGTTGCCGTCGAAATCGGTTAACCAATTGGCCAGTCATGATTCGATTCAAATAAGCGGAGAGCGCTCCCACATTGGTAGAGATGGACATCTCATTGTCGTTGAGTACCACGATGAGGTCCTTTCCCAGATGGCCTGCCTGATTTAACCCTTCGAAGGCCAAACCTCCCGTCATGGAGCCGTCTCCGATGATGGCAATAACCGTCTTTTTATCCTCTTTGAGGAATTTGGCTACGGCCATTCCCAAAGCGGACGAAATGGAGGTGCTGCTGTGGCCAGTATTGAATGCGTCGTGGGGGCTCTCCTCCCTTTTAGGGAAACCGCTCAACCCGTTATACTGCCTCAACGAATGAAAGGACCTGCTCCTCCCCGTTAAGAGCTTGTGGGTATAGCACTGGTGTCCTACATCCCAAATTATCTTATCCCGAGGGGAATCAAAGACGTAGTGAAGGGCAATAGTCAGTTCCACAACCCCCAAGTTCGAGCTCAGATGCCCTCCAGTGATGGAAACAGTATGAATGATTTCCTGCCTTATCTCCTCGGCTAGGTGGTATAGTTCTCCTCTGCTCAATTCGCGCAAGTCTTGTGGACAATGGATCTTCTTCAGAAGGTTCCGTTTTCGGTCCCGGCCCATCTCCCGTGCCCTCCTCTACTCAGACCATCTGGTCCTCTGTGTACTTTCTCAGTCGCTTCAATTTCGATATGTCATATTCATCGATCTCGAGAAATTTGAGGCCGTATTGATAACCTGGGAAATCTGATAGTAATCCTACGTCTTTCCAGATGATCTGACATCGTGCTTTGATCTCCGTCAGTTGATAGCCAAGGTTGAATAACATGGAAAGAACCAGCTTGGTCCCGGTGTTCATGCTCTCCTCGAGACAGACCATCAGCCCCCCTTCACTGGCATTGACGGCCTTCCCTACAAAGGTTCTGACTCCATCCGCGAGACGGTAGTCGACGGGAAAATCAACGGGGAACCTGGGATGTCTCCTTCGCTCATAGAGTGGTAAATGGCCTTCCATACACCCTCCAACACAAGATGGATTTCGGTCCCACTTCCTTCCGCCGAGAAACCAGGTAACAACCAGGATTATTTGTTGTATAGGGATAAGGATCCGGTGATGGCTCTGGATGATCTCCTTGCCCCAATGGTAATATTTTTTGCATTTTCTGTGCCAAACCTCGACAAAGGTAGCCCGTCGACCTCGATTCCCCGGCTAAAAAGACCTCCTGGGATGAGATGGGCTTCTCTTGTGTTTTCGTCGATTAATGAGGGCAGGAAGCACAATGGTATGTGGGAAATATCCTTAACAAGTGGAGGCAAAGATAAGCCCCCTCGGGGATAAACAAAAGGTCCGGGGATTAACCGTTTTGGGGTTGGAATAAGCCCAGGAGGAAACAAGGGAAAAGGTAGAATTCAATTCTCCGGGGATGGATTTAGGACTGGATCGCTACATCTGCTCGGAGCCGTTCCAATTTATGCAGGTCTTCATCGGCAATCTGTAAAAACTTCAACCCATACTTGTATCGACCCCAGCCCTCTTCCAATCGGGCAGCCTTCCATATCACTTGGGATAATGCTTTAACTCCAGTAAGCTCAAACCCCAGGGAGAAAAGGAGGGCAACATAGAGCTTTGTCCCGATTTTCATTCGTTCTTGCAGATAGACCATCAACCCCCCCTCGCTGGCATCGCCCACCAGGCCAGCCTTGAGCCGCATCTTCTCTAGCCGGGCATAATCCACGAGCAGGTCTACCTTAAACCGTTGAGACCTTCTTCTCTCCACGCCCGAAACACCGATCCTTTCTTCCATCTTCACCCTCCTTCGGTAATCTTGAATTCACCGATACCGGATGGCAAGGCCCCTTAAGAGAACTTTTTCCTCCTTTGCTTCGGGACTGGAAATGTCCAATGGTTGATGTCTGGCTTTCCTCCTGATGGGTTCGGCAATAGCCTGCGGGATCGCGATTTCAACTACTTCCCTTTCAAGGCCAATGACGGCATCTGCTCCAATTCCTCGGGCTGCCTCCTTCATCCGATTCAGCATCTCCTCATCTTCCAATTCGGGAGAGAGAGTTGCCGCTAGTTCTCCGATAATAATATATGGCCTCTCCACGTCACTGGTAAAAACCTCCGCCTTCGCTGTTTCGGGAAATGCTTCCTTTGTATATCTAACAAAGGAGACGCCTTCATATGGGCTTTCAGCGGCACAACCAACAAAGATGATGACCAGGCATACGATCAGAGAGGACTTGATTTCCTTACAGAACGGAAAAGAAAACAAAAAGGACACTGTGATTTTAACCTACCAAATCTCTTTAGAAAGGGGTTTCTGCTTAAGTTTCCTCTTGCAAAATGGACAAGGTCATCCCTCTTGAATCAATATTTCCCTCATGATATTCAATAAATCCTCATCCTCAAGCACCTGCAGGACTATATTCGGATGGGGCTTTCGATCATATACCCTATAAGGGAAGCTGCTCTTACTCATGAACTCCTTCTTCTCATTTATAAATTGAGCCTCCACTCTACAAGAAATGGATCAATTAGTCAAGGATGTTTCTCCTTTGTCATTCGGGATTGAACGATTTTCCTGAGCATCTTCTGCGCATCTGCGGAAATCTTTTTGTATTGAATCCCCATTCCCGAATGCGTTCCCTTCAGGATCCAAACGACCTCTCCTACGATCACCAAGGGTTCGGGGTGATTCGGGAAGGAAAATTCCAGGGGAACTTCTGTCCTGGGGGGCAACAACTCATCCGTTTCGATAAAACATCCTCCCTCGCTGATATTGTCCGTAAACCGATGGAGATAGGAATCCATCTTTTGGTAACTCACCTCAATCTGCACCTTCACTCTAGGATGCTTTCTCCGCTCTTTTCCCTTATGGGTCTCCATGAGAACCTCTCCTTATCCAAGGCATTATTGATGTACTCCACTTATCTGACCTGCCGGATGAAACGGTTCCACTTCTCCCTCCTCTTGGGAGTCAACTCCTCGAGAAAAACCCCGATCTTTAAGCGGTACGTCTCATTGGTCGCTTTTAACTCGCTCCAAATTACCCTGCCCAAGCCGATTATCTTCCCCTCGGGCGATGGGAGATCGATTTCCAGCTCCAGCTGCTGTTCTCTCATTACCAGAAACGGCAATACCTTAACCCTTTTTGCACCGCTCGATTCTGAGAAGGTCATAACACCTTCCTGTACAACGGCATCAGTCTCGATGCACAACCCGTCATAAGAGACATTCCATGTTTCTCCTCCTATGACCATGGAACTCTGTTTCTTGCTCCAAAGGTCTACAATCTTAAAGAGGACCCTCAAGGGAACACGGAGCCGGGTAAATAAACGCCGTTCAACGACGCTGATCTTTTTTGCCATCGTTCCTCAATCCCCCCGGAGAGTCACCTGAATGAGGGTCTCATCGTTTACCATGATCCCCCTACTCTTCCAAAAAAAAACCAGCTCTACAGATAATCTCTGGCCCCTGTTCCCCCGAGGATAACCAAAATAGAGCTGGCCGTTACCTTCTTTCAGCCTAAGCGGAAAGGCTATCAAGCAACCCTTTTAATTTGGAAAAATCATCCTTCCCTATGTTCATGAATTTCAATCCGTACTTAAACTCGCCCCAATCCTCGGGTCCCCTGATATCCGCCCAAACGATTTCCGCCTCGGCCTTGATGGGCGTTAGACGAAAACCATGGGAAAAGAATACCTCAATCTTCAGCTTTGTACCAATGGGAAACTTCTCCTGCAAATAGACGAGAAGTCCTCCCTCGCTGGCATCGTGGGCAATCCCTCCCTGCTTCTTACGTACCCTCACCTCGGAATATTTCATGGGGAGATCCACGTTGAACCTGGGAAACCTCCTCTTCTCGATTGAAACAATCCCTTCTCTTCCGCCCAGATCTTTTCGATTCTTCTCTTTACTCATAGAGATTCCTCACGGACATTCCTTCAATTTCTGTTCCACCCACTGGATCATCTCATCGAGACACATCTCCTCGAACATGCCTTCTCGAATATCTTCGAACATTTTTTCGTTCCAGTCAACCCAATCTTTTTCCTGCTGAGCCTTATTCCAGATGGTTATCTTCCCCATCTTCCTTCCCCCTCCCGGTATATTGATGCCCATCCCCACTCTCGAATGGGTGAGACTGAAAATTGAGTCGTTGCGATGATCGCTTTTGAAGGGCGAAAGCAGTCGTCTTGAAGGATTCACTGATCTCCCCTTAAGAAACGCCGCAGCTCCGATTTGAGCACCTTCCAGCCCTTTCCTGCTTTTGTAGCGTTAATCCGTCCCTCCCGAATATATTTGAAGTATGTTGGTTTCGTAATCCGAAGGTACGCACAGGATTCCTGGGTTGTCAATACTCGATCTTGTCTGTTGTCATAACTGTCTTGAGCCATATGCACATTCACCACGACAAGGAAGTGTATCCGTATTACCGTGCATTTTTTATGCCAAGGGAACCGAGCGATGTTCTGAATCGTCCTCATTAACTCCATGATATGATCAGCGATACTTCATGCCACATCCCCAAAAAGATGCCGTCTGCTCATTGAGTTGACTTTTTTTTCATAGTTTAGGCAAACGTCTCTTATTGAGCGGAGGGATAATGGAAATCTCTATCAAGGCGGGAAATAAGGGCAGGACCGATACCGAGGGGGGTTGATTTTCCTTAAGGGTTAATCCCTTTCAGCAAACCCCATATGGTATCTATGGGCGTAGCCATGAGGGGTCAGCATCTGCAATCCTGGCCTCATCCAATAAGACGTCATTCAGCATGTGTTTAGCCTCTTCTGTCTGAGCCTTATATTTTTCGTCTTCCTCCTGGAGGCGTTTGATCTTCCTCCGGTACCTTCTCCTCTTCCCATCGTTTCGGGCCTTGTCTAAGACCTTCTCTGCTTCTTCGATCTCCCTGGTAATCCTTTGGTGCTGGGAAGTGGCATTATCTAATTGAACCCACCACTTGGAGGCCCTATCCCTCCACCAGGATTCCCTCCGTCCAAAACGATCCGTGGACTCACGCTGGACCCTTTGCTTCGGCCGTTTCCCCTCCTCGGAAGGTTTTTGCCCTTCCTCCTTGATGGTTTTCTTCTCCTCAACGCGATCCCAATAGCGCTCGGGTACCTTTGCCGGATCATCAGTAAAATGGATCGTTCCCGAATCGTCCGCCCATTTATATACCTGGGCATAGGAAAAGGAGGTCGCCAAAATGCAAAAAAGCCCAAGGAGGCCGTGGAGATATCTCATATTCATACCATTCCCCTGACTCAAGGGGCATTTGATTCATCCACCCTAAATGATGCCCCGATTGAATTTCGGACAATAATCGGGATACAATCCTTTTACCAATACATCATGGTTTCATCTCCCATGTTGATGTATTGGATTGGATCAGCCAAACCCCTCCTTTGGCTGATCCTTTTTTTTAAAAATCTACCCCATCAATGCCGACTCGTCAAGGACGCTTCATCCTATCGCGGAATTTTCGAAAAATCCCTTTCATGGTTTGAGGAGCTATGGAAATTGTTTCAGGGACCGAAGTTGCTCTTTTTCATGGAGGAGGAGAAGAGGAATAAAAGAATTTTCGAGGAAAACATGGCGAGGCCATGAATCAAAGGGAGAGAGGGATCGATGAAATCAATAGTTATCGAGGTTATTGGGGCGGGGGGTTTTTTTACCTTTCTAACTCGATCTCATCGGTCCCTCATCCCTCATTCCTATTCATCCAGCATCTGATGCATACCCGTCAGGGCATGAGATCATGCCCATCGTTCCATATACCGTTTGCTCTTTCGGCTTGCTCTCTCGCGCAGAATTATTCCCAGGGGCAAGCGGAAATTCACATTCCTGGAGGCCCCTTTCGCCTTCCTCCGATGGGTATTTAGATAGGGGTCCTCCCTTTCCCTCACTCTCCCCTCGATGTATTCCCTCTGGGTTATCTCCTGGATCAGTTTTATGCCTTTCTGGTATCTCTTCTTCTTAACCCTTGGAAAATGGGAGGCGGAGAACAATACTGAAAAGATATCCCTACCCTGAAGATACCTTACCATTTCGTAACTCTTCCCAGCACCCACGTGACCGCTTTCCAAGATGAGCTTAAAGAACATCGCACACCCCTGCAATGACTGAATGCTTTTCGAAGCAAGAACTATACCAAGACCCGTTTAGCCAGGAGGATATGAGAACTCTGGATAAATAAAGATGGGGAGAATTCGGCCTGAATTTATTGTCCAACAACGCATAAACTCAGGCCGCATCGATCGGGGCATTAGATGAACAATCCATCTCAAACGTTATGAAAACGGCATCAATGCATACCTTTTTTCACCGATCTATGAAAACTTTTCATAAATTCCCAATCATGAAAGGGAACAATGCTCGCAATTCCCATCCTGACAATAGTCGGCTCCGAGGAGGTAGAGGTAATCGAAGGCCAAGGGGTCATCGGATAAATGATCTATGATCTCATCGAAGAGGTGGGGACGGCCCCCTAATAAGGGCAATTCCAATCGTTCACCCCAATCACTCCCTCGCCATTCCTGCCTCAGACAGCGCGCAATGGGTTCAAACTGTGCAGGAGATGCCCTCCCAGTGCCCAATTCCCTCATAGCATATGCGATGCATCGAGCTGAGATGAGAGGATCGAATCCATGGATATTCATGATATCTTGGTGGAGGACCATGATATCGGACTCACTGGAGGCCGATATCATTGAGGAGGCTATTGTGCCCACGTGGAGCGATAGTTCCTTTAAGGTTCTGGCAAATCGGGTCTTTCCACCATTTGTATGGAGCCATACCCCCCCCTTCAATACGCACTTGCGTAATTTGGATTCGATTTCATCCAAACTAACCCTTCGAAGCTCCCCTGCATGAAACAGGCCCTGGTTTCTCAACAGTGAATTGATGGATCCACCCTCCTCATCCCAGACTATTTCCCAGGGTCGAAAAGGCCATCTATCAAAAAGGATCAGGGAAAGGAACTTTAGAAGGACATCTTCTTCGCTGACCAAGGATTTGGCATTGAACCCAAGATGGCTGAAATTCCTCAAGTCATGGGGAATTTTTTCCTCGGTATATCCCTTAATGAGAGCCCTCGCGATACTCGATGGGCTTTTCTGGCTGATTTTAGGGCATGAGAAATTTCTCAGGGGGGACTGGCCATCGAATTGAGCTAGAGGAACGTGTGGGGATGGAGGAAAGCTCGATCCAACCTTCTCGTATACCGCCATCTTGGGAACTCCCCAGCCCGGAGGACCTTCCACAAAGGTTCCTGTGTCTCGAATGGAACTCCCGTGCTCCTGTGCATAACGCGAGAGGATGTCGGCCAAATACCGCCTTGCCGGTTCACTATCAACATCCTCATATTTCCTCTCCAGTATGGCCCACTTTTCGGGAAAATCTGCCGTTAATACCTCCTCGACATCGGCCTGGGTAAACACATCTTTCGGAATCCTAGAGAACGCTTCTTCCAGTAATGAACAGATGTCCTCTGAACTGAGGTCCCCCGGCTCCAAGATCACCTTATTGGTGGCCTTGGTTGGATTGTTTCTCCGCGGAAGTACCACCTTTTGGGGGGGAACTTTGTCAATCACGGCCGTAATCATTGCTCCATCCTCTCCCTTAAAAGCAATGGAAATACGCCTGACCCCGGTATTTCCCTTCGCCACCACCCTGAAGGGAGAGCATTGACCCGAATGAAGGGAACTGAAGGCGATGGGAGATTCCTCATAGATGACGAATTGGTCGCGGAAATCAAAAAATTGAGCAACAACCTTCACACCCCTAAGGGGATTGGATGAGATGTTCTTCACCCTTCCGACTACCTCTATTCTCCCTCCCTGAGAGCGTGAAGTCAGGGATTCAAGTTGGAGAAAGGGCGCTTTATCTCCCTCGAATTCCAGCTCCAGCAAAGGCGTTTCGTCCTCCGTTAGGAATTGTGCCCTCCCCCCCAATGATTCAAACTCCTTTACCAAGGCATCGGCCTTAGCCCGGGAAAGGCCTTTTTTGAGCAAAACGGGTGTGTTGCTGATCAGGTGGTTCGCCTTTTCAGGGGAGATATGGAAACGCTTCGATATATCCCTAAGGAAGTTTTTCTTGCCCTGCGCCGAGTTGTTGGCAACCCCGAAAAATATGACTTTGTACGTACTTTGATCCCCTCCTGGAACCACAACGTCCCCCTATTTCACCCATTCCACAGGAACTCCTGCTCTTTCCGCCTCTTCGGGCAAGGTCTTTTCCAGGATTTCCTTTGTTCTATCGATATCCTCACTTCGACCATTTAACTCATCCTGGAGCGATTCGAGCTCTTTTTGGTACTGCCTCCTTTTGGCACGGGACCGGGTGGCGTTATATTGAGCAATGAGGTCGTTGTATTCCAACCTAACCCGCTCGTACTCCTTTTGTGCTCGGTTCAATTGCTCCTTAATCTCGTTTGTCCTCTTAACCCAATACTCCTCTCCTCGGCCATACCGATCTCGTGGTTTCTCCATTACCCCTTTGGTCTCCCCGGCAGTTCCCGATGATTCCTCCCTCTCTCCGGGTAGCTCCCTGTGGTCTATCTGTTCCCTGTATTTCTTCGGCACTGAATCTGGGCTGTCGGTGAAGTGGACAACTCCCCGTTCATCTACCCACTGCCAAACCTCGTTCGGTCTTCCCGTTGAAGCAAAAAAAAGAATTGCCATGATCAGAAAAGCCGCCTTCATCTCCTCCTCCCTTGATGAACTAGATTATTCAACGATGACCGCAGTTCCCTTGGCATATACCAAAACCATCAAAACCTCCTCCTTAACTCCAAGGGATTCATAACGGATATCGACTCCGACAAGTCCATTTGCCCCCAGAGCTAGGGCATCATCGGTGAGAGTCCGGATCGCCCATTCCCTTCCCTTCATGAATTTGTCCACCAGGGAAAGGGCCATTCCTCCATTGAATTTACTGAGATCCAATTCTCCGGATATTTTGAACCCGACTACCTGTTCCGTCGTCACCAACCCCAGGGATTTAGCCACCTTTCTGGTACCAACCTCTGGTGTACTCACTATCACGAATTCCCTTCTCTTCTTTTGATCCGCGAAAAATTGTACGACATCGGGATTTTCCCGTTTTGTGCAAGAAGGACAGGAATCCGGCAACGCCTCTCCACCGCTAAAAGTAAAGGAATTATCACAGAACTTACACTTAACCATCCACTCCATTTTCCCCTCATCCCATACTGGAATCCTCTCGTTGTCCCTCGCTATCGCTATTCGTTACTATCCATCCCCCTCAGGGTAAAGGAGGGCTACCCTTTCGTCCAAAACTCATTCGGAGCGGAACCCACTCCTCCAAACATCCCCTTATGGGCTTACGGTAGGGTTAACAAAAGCAATTAGCATGCCAATAATCTTTTTCCAGGATGTAACGAAATGTACGGAGGGAATGGAAACAAAAAAAACTGATGACCTATTTCCGGAGGGTTGTAAGGAATCGTCTCCATATCTCCTTGGAATTTTCATCCATTTCCGTCAAATAAACGCCAGCACGAAAACGGTAAGGGGAACCGGATGAACTGAGATCATACCACATCACCTTCCCCAGGGCCGTTATCCGCTCCGATTCGGGAGGCACATCGATCTCCATTCTGAGCCTCTCCTCCTCCATCGCCTCGGAGAAAACATGCGAACCATCTACCAAGACCACATTGGTCTCAAGGCAAATGCCCTCGAGGGAAACGTTGGAGATCATCCCTCCCAACTTCCTCGAGGCATCCCGTCTGCCCAGAACGTGATACAGGTTGAACCGGACAGGCAGAGGGGATTCCAAGCGCAAAAATTTCCTCCTGTCAACTCCTCTCCAACCCTTCATCGTTTCTCCTCAGGAATTCCCAAAGGAACCCTGCCATCAAGGTTTTGGGAACGCTTCAAAGAAGACTTGAAACCTATACCTTCTCACCCCTGAACCAACCCTCTATCCCGATTTCAGGGCGCTCTGGAACCTCCTTCTCAATTGGGCCAGATGTGGAAACGTCTCTAGGAAACTGGAAAAGGAAGCTCTGAGCGCGAATTAAGATTTTTTCGGTAACCATTCTTGGTGAAGCGAAACGGCCGCAAATCCAATGTTTGAGCCCAAAGGGCGAGTTTTGGATTTGCAGTGACGCGAACCTTAGAATGGTCGAGAAAATATTTTGAGCAGCGAAGAGCGACGTTTTCACTGATTTCATCAATTGGACCTGACACCGAAGTCATTTGGGCGGCCCTTTTTCCGGGACTAGGTGTGGAATTCGATTATATCCCCATCATTCAGGACATAATCCTTTTTTACCATCTGCCCTTGATATTTCTCAGATCCCCATATGCGGGCAAACCTCATCTTCTTCACGAAATCCTTGTGCACGGAATATCCCGCATCCTCCACGGTGCTCCCCCTTTTGAGGATAACGGGTTCACTGAAGTCGGGCTTTTTCCCCGGAGGCTTCGTGTATACTCGCATGATATCCAAGGTCTCAAAAATTCCCCTCTTCAAATCCTCCAAGCCAATCCCCTTTTGGGCAGAAAGGGAGAAAACTGGAAAGGAGCGTCCATATCTTTCCCTCAGCATCTGATCCTTCTCCTGGACCCCTTCAAGATCCAGCTTATTTGGTACAATCAGGGCCCTTTTTTGCTCAAGACCTCTCTCCCCCTCCCCATCAGTTTCCTCGTCTTCAAAGCCAAGAGGTTTGATTCGAATTCCCTCCAATGTAGCCAAAATCCCCTCCACTTGAGCTAATGGATCGCTCTCCAAGTCCACCATAATGATAAGGGCATCGGCATTCCTCACCATAGGGGACAACCAGGCTTCGCCTATCTCAAAATTGATTGGGGGGATGTCCACTAACTGAATTTGAATGTTTTCAAAAGGCACCATTCCGGGAATGGGCTTGCGTGTCGTAAAAGGATAATCCGCCACTTCCGAGTTTGCATTGCTAAGGGCCGAAACCAATTGGGACTTCCCCGCGTTGGGAAATCCCAATAGCAGTACCTGGGCCGTCCCCTCCCGTTTCACGTTGAATACAGATCCCTTCCTTTCCGTTCCCCCTTTTTTCTCCAATTCCAATTTTAGCTTTGAGAGCTTGCTCCTGAGCTGACCTCGGAGCTTGTCCGTACCCTTATGCTTGGGCATTATGGCTAACATCGATTCTACGGCTTTGATTTTTTCCGGGATCGCCTTCGCCTCTCGATATCGCCTTTCCACCTCAAAGTATTGTGGGGGCAAATTTGCCGGCATGATTCCTCCGAAGGAAAATATAGTCTCTCTATTTCATTTCTTCCCGCAGACTTATCCCTGGCGAGGATCTCTTTGGTCGATAGAATTCACAATGAAAGTCGTCTCACGAAGGACATCACATAAAGGCCTAGAGATCTTAATATGTTAGATATCATAAAAGTGGGGTGATGTTAAGAAGAAAAAAGATACCAACAATTCGGCCTGAAGCGGAATCTCCGAACCGGTCTTGCAGGGGGGAATACGGTCCCCGTCTAACCCCAAAGGAGAGTGTTCATCATAAGGAACCGGGGAATCGATCTACAGATCAACGCAAGAGCAAATTGAGATCAGAGGATCAAGGTGAAGACCGGTTTCTTACCTGAAACCGAGGTCCTACACCGAAGGGCTATTCCTCAACCTGTTTCACATCGCCCTCTCCGTTCTCCTCTCCGAGAGGTTCAACGAAGTAAACCTTTCTCGCTGCCACTTCCCTGAGGGCGGTTACAATGGTCCGATTAGTCGATTCAGCCACTGGTTTTGCCCCTCTTATGAGCATCTTTGCTCGCCTTGCAGCCAACATAACCAGCTCAAAACGGCTGCTCACCTTCTCCAAACAATCCTCTACGGTAATCCTCGCCATGTGTCTCCCTCACTGCTAAAGCTTATGAATGCTAATCCGCTCTAAAACCCTTTCCCGCCGGCATCGTTCGGCGATAATGATGGATTTCAGCTGTTCGGCAGCTTCATCGATTCTATCGTTGACGATGATGTAATCATACCACCTGGCTTGCTTCATTTCATCCCTTGCTTGAGCCATCCGAAACTGAATCACCTCCTGTCCATCGACCTTTCTGGCGTTCAACCTCTGCTCCAATGCCTCCAAGGATGGGGGTAATATGAAGATAAAAACCCCGCCGTCGAAGCGTTCCTCTATCTGCCTCGCCCCTTGACTGTCAATATCCAATATCAGATCGACCCCTTGGGATCGACTTTCCTGCAGGGAATCCAAGGAACTACCATATCGGTTCCCTAAAACCTCTGCCCATTCCGCAAAAGCCCCCTTCTCCACCATCTCCTGAAATTGTTGAGGGGTAATGAAATGATAATCCTCTCCATCCCGCTCGCCAGACCTTGGAGGCCTCGTGGTATAAGAAATGGAAAACCGTATATCGGGGAAATAACTCATTACCCGCTTCAGTATAGTTGTCTTCCCTCCCCCTGAGGGAGCCGAAACGATATAGAGCAATCCTTCCCTCTTCATCTCCAAGCCCTTCCGAAATCATCCCTCCCTTTCATCGGAAATGAACCGCTGGGTTACTGTCTCCGCCTGAACAGCCGAAAGGATAACGTGATTACTATCGGTGATGATGATGGAACGGGTCCTCCTTCCCTGGGTAGCATCCACCAGCAACCCGGCCTCCCTTGCTCCCTCCTTTAGCCTTTTTATCGGGGCTGAACTTGGGGTGACGATGGCGACCACCCTTGAAGTCACCACAACGTTTCCAAAACCGATGTTCAATAGTTTGGGAACCATACACGACCTCCATAGGGAAAAAACATCGCCCTTTTACTCGATATTCTGAATCTGTTCTCTCATCTTCTCCAGTTCCGCCTTGATCTCTACCACCTTCTGAGAGATGAGGACATCATTGGCTTTGGCGCTGATGGTATTCACCTCCCTGTGGATCTCTTGGAGCAAGAAATCCATTTTCCGCCCTACGGGTTCATCCGATTCCAACATTTGACCGAATTGCCTCAGATGGCTATCGATCCGAACCACTTCTTCAGTGATATCGCACCGATCTGCGAAATACGCCACCTCTTGATGAAGCCTCGAGCTGTCGATTTCCATCCCTTTCCCTATCTCGGCAAGCCGGTCCGAGAGCCTCTTACGATAAGCCTCCAACACCGATGGAGATCGATCCTTCACCTCGTCTATATGGCGGGCGATCCGTTTCAACCTCCCTTCCAGATCGAGGACCAAGTTTTTTCCCTCACTTTCCCTCATTGCCTTAAGAGCATCCAGACAGCTCAGCAAAACCCCCGATATCTCCTCCCAAAGGGGGGCGACGTCTCCGTCTACCTCCTTCGCCGTGATGACATCCTTAGCCCGCAAAACGAGATCAAGGGTGACCTCCCCCGCTATGTTGAGCTTCGACTTTAAGCTTTCAAGGGCATGCACGTACATCTGAG
Organism: Thermodesulfobacteriota bacterium; assembly: GCA_041862515.1. GTDB lineage: Bacteria > Desulfobacterota > BSN033 > WVXP01. The sequence continues at coordinate 42,625 of JBGVTJ010000175.1, forward strand.
CTACCTCGATGTTGGGCTCGAGCTTGAATTGATCTTTCCCGCCGGAATCCATCTCGATGGAGATATCGAACCGTCCCCTGGAAAAATGGGCCTGCACCATCTCCTTAATCCGAGTCTCAAGGGGGGACAACTTCTTGGGAAACCTCAAATTGATGTCGAGATACCGGTGGTTATTTGACCTCGCTTCGGCAGTAACCCTTCCCAGAGAAATGACCTTCTGCGCTATTCCATAACCAGTCATGCTCCTGATCATGCTACGTCCCTTCTCCCTTTAACTGCTTCAAGTAACTCCTCCTGAGTCCATTCATCAATTCAATGACCTCCCCTTGACGATAGTCGGGGTATGTCCACTCTTGCGGTCTAAAGGATCCCCTCCGAAAAACGAGGGTCAGATCCGCATAAATACCATCCCGAAAATAAACCCGGTGAGCAAAGCCCTTGGTAGTTGCCAAGACCAAGTTCTCCTCTGAGAGGACCCCCGGGTCTATGTTCACCTTTCTGCACCCATCGCGACAGTATCTCTCTTCAACTCCGTTCGTCCTCTTCTTGATGTCCGCAAGGGCCTCTCTTTGAACAAGTTCCTTGAAGGCGATAAACCTCCTGAAGAGCGGGGCCCCCATCTCCCCATCGTAATACCTCGTGAAATCAAAGGGAAGCAAATCGCTGAGGAGATCGACTTCTCCATAAATGGCCTTCAAATCCTCCATAGCCCGCATCAATGTTCCATCTTCGGCTGAAATCAAACTCATCATCAGCTTAGCTGGCTTCGGAACCCTTGGCGTACCCATATAACCCTTGCCCGAAATGATGCCCCCACCTATATCAGCTTTATGCCTTCGGGATCTTCTCCAGGTGGATGAAGAATTCCCTATTACCCTTTGGCCCCAGCAGCGGAGATTCCATCGTTTCACCAACCCTTAAACCAATTGACTCCGAAAAACGGGAGATCCGATCGAGAACCTGCTGATGTTTCAACCTTTCCCTCACCACACCACCTTTCCCAACCTCCCCCCTTCCCACCTCAAACTGTGGCTTCAACAAGGCCACTATCTCCCCTCCATCCCTCATCATGGGAAGTATATTGTCGAGGAATTTCACTACAGAGATGAAGGAAGTATCGATAACCACCAAATCCACCTTCTCCCCTACTTCTGGGGGCCTCAAATAGCGGATGTTCTTCCTTTCGAGGCTCACCACTCGTGGATCGTTCCTCAGTTTCCAGGCCAGCTGCCCATAACCCACGTCAATTGCATAGACCCTCTTGGCTCCCCTTTGGAGCAAACAATCGGTAAATCCCCCCGTTGAAGCACCCACATCCATGGCTACCTTCCCCTTCGGGTCTACCTGAAATCTACGGAGGGCCTTTTCCAGCTTAAGTCCTCCCCGGCTCACATAAGGATGATCACTCCCTTTTACCCGAATTTGCGAATCGGGATTCACGAGGCTTCCCGCCTTGTCAACTACTCGATCATCCACCATAACCATACCAGCCAGAATAATGGTTTTGGCCCTTTCCCGGGATATAGCGAGTCCCTTATCCACCAGGAGTTTATCCAGCCTTTCGCGCCTCTTCATTGCAGCAAAATTCTTTTTCCAAATTCCATAGTGCCGTGCTTTCCCCTGTGTACCCCCAGGACCATTTCCCTTGCCACCTCCGCAATTCCCTCAATATTGAGTCCATACTTTCCCCTGAGGGTTTCCTGTGGGCCGTGCTCCACAAATCGGTCAGGGATCCCAATACGTCTTACCTTCACCTCGGAAAGCTCCCTTTCTTGGAAAAGCTCCAGGACCGCGCTGCCAAAGCCACCGTCCAATACATTCTCTTCAACGGTGAGGACCTTCCCCAGTCTTTCAGCATGAGTACAAATTAACTCCCCATCCAGGGGTTTCACGAAACGACAGTTGATGACCGAAGCCCTCATCCCATGCTCTAATAACCTATGGGCCGCCTCTAAGCTCGGGTAGACAGTGGATCCGATAGCCAAGATAAGCAAATCATCTCCCTCCAGCAGAACTTCTCCTTTTCCCACCTCCAGTGCTTTCGGCTCTCGGTCCACCTTCACACCATATCCAGTCCCCCTTGGGTAGCGAAAGGCAATAGGTTTCTTCCACTCGATGGCTGTCTTGATCATATGTTGAAACTCATTTTCATCCTTCGGGGCCATTACAACCATATTGGGCAGGTGTCTGAGGTAGGAAAAATCGAAGAGCCCGTGGTGGGTTGGCCCATCACTCCCCACCATTCCCCCCCTATCCAAGGCAAAAACCACGGGCAAGTTCTGGAGACAAACGTCCTGTTGAACCTGATCATATGCCCTCTGCAAAAAGGTGGAATAGATGGCCAACACCGGTTTGAAACCCTCAATGGCCAACCCGGCAGCAAAGGTAACGGCGTGTTGTTCGGCGATCCCAATGTCGAAGAACCTTTCAACAAATCCCTTTGAATATCCCCTCAACCCCGTTCCATCTTCCATCGCTGCAGTGATGGCAATGATCTTATCGTCTTGTTCAGCCAATTGAACTAAGGTCTTCCCAAAGACCTCGCTATAGGTTGGAGGCGCATCTCCCCTCTTATGCAGCTCTCCTGTCTCGATATGAAAGGGGCCGACGCCATGGAATCGGGATGGATCGGACTCTGCAGGAGAATACCCTTTTCCCTTCTTAGTCAAAACATGGACCAATATCGGTCCCTCCATTTTCGCTACATTGGAGAAGGTCTCAACGAGGTGATCCAATCGATGGCCTTCGATGGGTCCGATATATTCAAACCCCAATTCTTCGAAGAGCAACCCGGGAGTGAGAAACCCCTTAAAGGAATCCTCCGCCTGTTTGACGATTTTATACATGGATTTTCCAATACCCGGAAGGGTTTGCAGGAAGGCCTTCATCTCAGTACGGAATCGGTTCACGAATCGCCCCGTCAGAACTCGACTCAGGTAGGACGCCAAGGCCCCAACATTAGGGGAGATGGACATCTCATTGTCGTTAAGTACCACGATGAAGTCCTTTCCCAGATGGCCTGCCTGATTTAACCCTTCGAAGGCCAAACCTCCCGTCATGGAACCGTCTCCGATTATGGCGATAACCCTCCTCTTATCCCCTTTGAGGGATCTGGCTATGGCCATTCCCAAAGCGGACGAAATCGAGGTACTGCTGTGGCCGGTATCGAAGCAGTCATGAGGGCTTTCTTCCCTCTTGGGAAAACCACTTAAGCCCCCAAACTGCCGAAGGGTCTTGAACCTCTGCTTCCTGCCCGTAAGGAGCTTATGTGTATAGGTCTGATGTCCCACATCCCAGACCAACTTATCAGTGGGTGAATTGAAGACATAATGGAGGGCGATGGTCAACTCCACCACCCCGAGGTTGGAAGCCAGGTGTCCTCCCGTCAATGATACCGTTTTGATGATCTCCTCTCGTATTTCAGCGGCCAAGAGGGGCAATTGATTCTTTTCCAATGCCTTTAGGTCAGACGGCGAGCCTATACGGTCCAACAATTTTTCCATCCCTTCCAACCTCAAGGGGATTTTGTCTTCCGTCTCTTGATCAACATTGCATCTTTTGAGTGATATTAGGAGCTACGTTTCCCGATGTACTGGGCGATCTCTCGGAAGGGCTCCCCCCTGTTTCCGAAGGGTTCCATGGCAGCTACTGCTTGACCGATCAATTCGTTGCATCTCCGCTTAGACTCCTCCAGTCCTAAGAGGGCCGGATAGGTAATCTTGTCCCGGGCCTTGTCGACTCCAGGGGCTCTCCCCATGGAGGCCCGGCTTCCCTCCACATCCAAGATATCATCGGTTATTTGAAAGGCCAAACCGATGGCCCTGCCATATTTGGTAAGGGCCTCCATCTCTCTGTCTGTCGCTCCTCCTAAACATCCTCCCGTCCTTACGGAAACCAAGATCAGAGAGCCCGTCTTGTGGGTATGGATGAATTCAAGTATGGGTAATTCCACCTTTTTCCCTTCGGATTCGATGTCAACGACCTGCCCGGCTATCATTCCCGCAAATCCCGCTGCCCTGGATATCTCGTCGATCACCCGGATGGCAACTCGCGGGTCCCCTTCCCCTCTCAGCCCCTCCCTGCTCATGAGGTGAAATGCCTCAGTTAAGAGGGCATCCCCCGCCAGAGTGGCCATGGCTTCCCCGAATACCTTATGGCTCGTCGGCTTTCCCCTTCGGTAATCATCGTTATCCAAGGCGGGGAGATCATCATGGATGAGGGAGTAGGTGTGGATGAGTTCCAGGCCGCAGGCGTATGGTAAAATTCCATTCCCTTTTCCTCCGACGACTTCATAAGCGGTCATGGCCAGGATGGGCCTGATTCTCTTCCCGCCGGGAAAGAGGGTGTATCGTATGGCCCTGTAAAGGGACTGGGGAAAATCGGTCTCCTTGGGGATAATTTTTTCCAGAGCTCCATCGACAATCCTCTTTTTTCCCTCAAGGTACTCGACGATATCCATTTCTCCTCCGGGGTTTATTCTTCTACCGTCTCTTCCGGCTCGAATGGGCGAGGTTCCAACTTTCCCCCGTTTCCCTTGAGGAGCACCTCCACCTTTTTCTGGGCTTCATTCAGCTTTTGATTGCAAAAACGCGACAGTCTTATCCCTTCCTCGAAAAGCTTTAAGGATTCCTCCAAGGGCAAATCGCCATTTTCCAGTCGGGCCACGATGGATTCCAACTGGCTCAGTGCATCCTCAAAGGTCTTCTTTCCCTTTCTATCCATATCAAATTACCTTTAGTATACACCCCCTGCCCCCTCAGTCAAGAGTTTTCCCCCCTTGACCGAGATTTTCGCCATTTTTTGTACTCTTTTTCCTCTTTTCTTCCAAATATCTCCGTTTACGAACTATTTTTATGGTTTGCCTGTCGTTGGCAGTAGACTCCATCAACGAAAGGGGATCTACCCTGGCCCCGTTAATACGAACACCCCAGTGGAGGTGAGGACCTGTGGCCCTTCCCGTTTGTCCCACCGTACCGATGACATCACCCCTTCTTACTCCTTGGTTCATTCGGACCGCTACCCTATCCAAATGCATGTAAAAAGTGAACAACCGTTGACCATGATCTACCACTACCGTCCTTCCCCCGAAAAAGAGCTCGTCCACCATGACTACCCTTCCGTCATTAGGGCAAAGGACCTTCGTCCCCCGTTGGGCCTTAATATCAATACCATTGTGTCGCCCCCTTCTCTCGCCATTGATAATCCTCCTTACACCGAAGAAGGCGTTGATCCTTCCCTCCGCGGGGGCTGAAAACTCCCCATACCACCTGCGATCCTCGCTTCCTGCGGCCCATAACGCCTCCATTCTCCTCGTCTCCTCTTTTACCCGTTTCAGGGATTGGAGGTCTAAATGGACCAGCTCCTCAGGAACGGTAATCCTCTGAACGCCGAAAATGGCCCTCATCACCTCTATCTGGAACATCCGGCCACTCACCCCGCTTCCCCCCTCAACGGCGATGCTCAACTGGTAGGGCCCCGCCGGAGATTCCAAATCCACCCCGATCAGGGCCTCATAGCCTGTCCCATTTTCCTGGGGATAGAAAACAATCTCCTCGCCTTGAAAATCCCCCGACGGTACTCCCCCTCCATCAGGGGTCAGCCTGATCCTGAAAACATCTCCTTGCTTGAGCGATGAAGGGATTCCCTCCATTCTCCAGATATCCTGCCCACCGAAACAGAGCCCCCAACCCAAAGGGGCAATCAATAAGAAGGAGACTATGGCAAGCTTGATTCCTCTACTTCGCATATAATCTCTCCCCGATAGAACTTCACCCTTACCCTCTCGCCCCTCTCCACCGAGCGTGCGTCCTTTACGATCTCATCGGAGGGGTGTTTCCTCGTGATACTATATCCCCGCTTGAGTATGGCTAACGGGCTGAGGTTATCCAGATTAGAGACCAACTGCCTCACTTGATGTTCCCGCTCCCCTATTCCCTTCTGGATGGAACCGCTCAGCTCCTTGGTCAATTGCGAAACTCTCAATGCATATCCTTCGGCCCTCTCATGAGGATTCCTGTAAAGCAGTTTTTCCCTCAAGCTGTTGATCTTATCCTGAGCCAGCAACACGAGCCGATGGCTTTCCGAAGATAGGCGCCGCGATAATTCATTGAGACGTTCCCAAAACCTCTCCACCCTCTTGCGGGGATCTATCAATCCCCCCCTCGCCTGAGCGACCCGACCCGTCAAAAACCCCACGTGCTGCCTCATGCAGCCCATCATTCTCAGGTTTAAGCTTTGAATTGATCGGAGTAATTCGGCCTTCTCCCTAACAACCAGTTCAGCTGCAGCCGAAGGGGTAGGAGCCCTCAAATCCGCCACGAAATCGGCAATGGTAAAATCCGTCTCATGTCCCACCGCGGAGATGATGGGAACTCTCGATTCATAGATAACCCTTGCCACTCTCTCGTCATTGAAGGCCCATAGATCTTCAAGAGACCCCCCTCCTCTTCCCACTATGATAACCTCCACGTCTCCCAAGGCGTTCAAATCCCGGACCGCTTGAGCAATCTCAAGGGGAGATTCAGCTCCCTGGACTCTCACGGGGCAGATCAAAATCTCCACATTGGGAAAACGCCGATGGATGATCTGCAGCATATCCCGAATTGCCGCGCCTGAGGGAGAGGTCACAATCCCGATCCGCCGGGGAACAAGGGGAAGGGATCTCTTCCGCTCCTCGTCGAAAAGCCCCTCTTTCTCCAGACGGCTCTTCAATTGCTCAAAGGCTATTTGGAGCGCCCCGACACCCTTGGGCTCCATGTAATCCACAATGAGCTGATATTCGCCCCGCCGCTCGTAAAGGGACACCCTTCCACGGCAGATAATCTGGAGGCCATCCTCAGGTATGAAGCGCAGATATCGCCCCTGCTGTTTGAAGACGACGGCCCTCATCTGGCTCCATAGGTCCTTCAAGGTAAAATAGATGTGGCCTGAGGGGGGAACCCTCACATTGGAAACCTCCCCCTCTACCCAGATATCGATGAAGTATTCCTCTAAAAGGCCCTTTATCTCCTGGGTCAATTGGCTGACGGTATAGATGTGTGGTCTATGGATTTCCAAAGATGTCTCTCCCCTCGGCCTTGTCCCGACTATACCAAAGGGGCCTCGTTATTTCAATGGGGAAAAGCCACCCGGTTTTCCCTCAACCTCCTCCCTCTCACCTCTTACCTCCTACCCCTCACCCTTAACCTCAGCCTTGACCTGCAGCGGCAGCCAAACCATCGAACCCACCCAAACGATCTAAACCATCCTAACCATCTAAACGCTCTCAGCCAAATACACCAAACAGACCAGATAGACGAAACAGACCAGACAGACCAAATAGACGAAATAGACTAAATAGACCAGATAAACCAGACAAACCCTGGGAACTCAGGAAACTCCAGTGAATGTTCCCTTGTAGCATGTTCCCCAATCGAATATAATAAATTGATTGAATATATGAGCATTACGCAAAGAGCATAAGATGTCGATTCACTCCATTTTCGAGAGGGTAAGAGGGGAACACCGGGTCGCCTTGATGGAGACGGAGTCGAAGGCCATTTTGAAGGAAGCCGGGCTTCCCGTCATTGACTGCTGGGAAGTCCATTCCGCGCCGAAGGCTGTCCAGTTATCCAAATCCATTGGATTTCCTGTGGCGCTCAAGATCCTATCACCCAAGGTAATCCATAAATCGGAACGGGGAGGGGTGAAGCTCAATCTCTGCACCGGGGAAGCCGTTCGAAAGGCATATCACGACATCAAAAAGGCTTTTGAGAAGATCGATCCCGACGCAGGCGTATCGGTTCAAAAGATGGTGGACGGTGGGGTAGAGACTATCGCTGGGATGGTTCATGATCCACAATTCGGTCCAGTGATCATGTTTGGGCTTGGGGGAATCTTCGTCGAACTCCTCACGGACATCTCCTTTCGTCTCATTCCCATCGAGAGAGGAGACGCCCATCAGATGATCCGGGAGATCAAAGGTTATCCTCTCCTGCAGGGGTTTCGGGGAAAGCCTGGTGTCAATATTGGCAAGCTCGAGGAGCTTATGATGGGAATCTCAAGCCTGGCCATTAAATACCCCGAAATCTCCGAAATGGATCTCAATCCCATCCTGGCCTATCCTGACCGCGTTCTGATTGCCGATGCCAGGATTCTATTGAAGGAGAGAGATGGCCATGTATGAAATCAAGATCGAATCTTCATTTTCGGGAGCTCATCACCTCAGGGGTTACGACGGGCAATGCGAAAACCTTCACGGGCACAATTGGAAGGTCGAGGTCTTCGTCTCATCATCGGAATTGGGGGACGACGGGATGGTTATAGACTTCAGGCGGTTAAAGGAAGCTGCCCAAGCGGTCCTTGAAACCCTTGACCATAGGTATCTCAACGAAATCCCCTATTTCATCGAAGTCAACCCATCATCGGAAAACATCGCCAAATATATCTTTGACCGAATGAGGAATCGGCTTGGAGAAAAAGGGGTTAGGGTAACCAAGGTGACGGCATGGGAATCCCCAGGAGCGTGCGCCTCTTATTACGAGGATTAAGAAAATGCATGACATTCAAAACCAACATGATTGGCGAAATATCGAGATCAACAAGGTTGGGGTCAAGGATATAAGATACCCCATCACCGTTCTGGACAAGAATATCGGTGTACAGCATACCGTGGCCAGCGTCAATATGTACGTGCATCTCCCTCACCATTTCAAGGGGACTCACATGAGCCGTTTCGTCGAGATCCTCAATAAATATAGGGGCAGTATTGCCATCAAGAATTTCTCCAATATCCTGAATGAGATGAAGGTGAAACTTCGGGCAAGAACCGCTCACCTGGAGATCGAGTTCCCCTATTTTATCCAAAAGGTTGCCCCTGTCACCAAATCGAAGAGCCTGATGGAGTACCGATGCCGATTCTGTGGGTCAAGCGATGAAGTTGAAGATTTCTATATGGGCGTTACCGTCCCAATTACCACCGTTTGTCCATGCTCCAAAGAAATCAGTCAACATGGAGCCCATAATCAGAGGAGCCTAGTAACCGTCAATTTCCGATTCAAACGATTTATCTGGATTGAGGACATCATTGACCTGATCGAGAGCTGCGCCAGTTGTGACGTCTATTCCATCCTTAAACGACCGGATGAACGGTACGTCACCGAAAAGGCTTACGAGAACCCCATGTTCGTGGAGGACATCGTTAGGGAGGTTTCGGAAAGGCTCATGGCAGATGAAAATATCACCTGGTTCACCGTGGAATCGGAGAATTTCGAAAGCATCCACAACCACAGTGCCTATGCCTTCGTGGAGAGAAGCAGAAACATGGCAAGCCAATCATTCTAAAGGAAAAGGTGACTCCTATTGCCCTTTTTTATGGACGGAGGATTATGGTATGGTTTTTGCTTCAAAATCTCCTTGATACACTAACTCATCTCCGGAAGCCACTATGCGAAACCCTTACAATTTCACAAGACCGGCTCAAGAATATGCGTTTCTGGGCGGCCGTGACAGGCAACTGAACGAAATCAAGTACTACATCAACCTCAATAGAAATGGGGGGAATTATCAGTTGGCCCTTCAGGGAAATAGGGCCTCGGGAAAAACGAGCCTCCTGAATGTCGTCCAAAGCCTATACAGCAATGAGCAAGATATACTCATGGCTCGCGTGGACCTCAACGTGGATCTGGTCACCTCTGAATATCTCTTCTTCCGGGAAATCCTCAGCAGCATCATCGCCGAGGGGCTAAAAAGGGGAATCTATGTGTGGCCATCCAAGCTCGAACAACCCGGTCGTCCCAAGAAGTTCCTCCACGACCATAACGAGCCCCTCTTCTTCTTTGAGATCAGAAGAGACGGAACCATCGATGAAAAGCTCCTCTTCCCGGAAGCTTACATCAATGCGGCAAAGCAGAACAGATTCGACCTTCCCATCCCGCAACGCATTGTCATAGAGGGCTTTCGAACCCTGATCGAGGGTTTCTCCCAAAGGGGGATCAAGGTGATCATTCTGCTTTTAGATGAATGCGACCTCCTCTCCAAGAATACCGCCCTCCT
>JBGVTJ010000176.1:0-15371 GCA_041862515.1 Thermodesulfobacteriota bacterium
GGTTTGTTGCCCCTTATTGAATAAGACGTGCACCCGACAACCGCATGACTGTAGCTCCCCAACAATACGGAACCCAAATCAGTACCTTGACATCTGCGGGAGGGTGATCTAACATCGGTTTACGCCGAAATTAAGGGCTGACAGTAGAGGAAAGGAAGGGGGTGATAAAGGGAAGGGGGTCGAGGGAGATAAGGCACGTAAATAGACGGGGGAGGTGAGATAAAGATGAAACGAATAGTTACCAAGCGGAGTATTGTGTTGGGAATAGCGCTCTTTGTGATTCCGGTCGTTCTGCTTCCGCTACAAGCTAAGGCGCGGCCTATTAAGGTAGGGATAATAGACTGCTACAGCGGGCCACCGGCAGTATTTGCAAAGGACGCGCTCAACGGTTTCAAACTGGCCCTTGCTACGATTAACAAGGAAGGGGTTCTGGGAACGAAAATTGAATTTACCACCCGCGATACCAAGTTCAAGGTGGATATCGGGCTCAGCATGGCCAAAGAGCTGGTAATGAGGGAGAACGTGGACGTCCTCGTCGGCACCATCAGTAGCGGTGTCGCCCTGGCCGTGTCCGATTACGTTAAAGGGGAGAAGGTGCCATTTATCGTGTGGATTGCCAAGAGCGAGAGGATAACCGGAGAAAAAGGGCATCGTTACGTTTTCTCGACCGGTGAAAATACCGCTATGGCCGGAAAGGCCGGGGCTGTTGCGTTGGCCAAAAAGCCCTATGTCAAATACTGGATTGCAGGGGATGACTACTCATACGGGCATGACATAGCTAATGCTGCCTGGCGCAACCTGGAGAAGCTGAAGCCCGGCGTAAAGAAGATGGGGGAGTCATGGTGGAAGGTAGGCGAACCCGACCTCATACCCTATCTCACCGCAATTCAGGGAGCCAAGCCTGATGCCGTCATCTTTTGTACCGGTGGTCGCAGCATGGCCAATGTCCTGAAGGCGGTCAAGACGACCGGCATGTCAAAGAGGATCCCCATTTGGATTCACACCGCCACGGATCATGCCGTGCTCAAGCCGCTCGGGCCGGAAGCCCCCGAGGGGGTGATGGGCACCATGGACTACCACTTCTACTATCCCGAAACCCGGGCAAATAAGGAATTTGTCAAGGCATTTCAGGATGCCTATGGTGACCCGCCTGGTTTTCCCGCTTTTCACGCTCATGACCGCCCATTTCATTGCCAAGGCGTTCAAAAAGGCGGGCAAAGTGAACAAGGAGAAGTTCATCGATGCCCTGGAGGGGTTGAAGATAGACAGCCCCGTGGGCGAGGTGGAGATGCGAGCCTGTGACCATCAAGCGGTGCTGCCGATGTTTCTGGGGGTGATTAAGAAGGTTCCACAATACGATTTCGTCATCTCCAGCGGTATCGTGACCCTGAGCGGCAAGGACATAATGCCCACGTGTGCGGAGATTAAGAAGGCGCGTGGAAAATAATCATTGTCGAAGAGGAGCGGGGGCTCGTGTTCTGGTCCCCGCTGCTGTTTATGAAGGATAGCAAGCATAATGGAACTGGGACAAGGTTTAGATCTGGTATCCTTGGGCAGCCAGTTATTGGTCGGGCTCAGTCGGGCCATGATCCTATTCGTCGTTTGTGCTGGGCTGAGCTTCGTCCTCGGGGTGCTCAGGGTCCCGAATGTAGCCCACGGTTCGCTCTACATGATAGGGGCATTCGCAGCCTATAGCATCTTCAGGTTCTTCGGCAGCAGCACTGGCGGTTTTTGGCTGGCCCTCATCTTGGCTCCCTTTGTAGTTGCCCTGGTAAGCTTGATAGCGGAGAGGGCGCTGTTCTGTCATCTCTACCAGAGGGAGCACCTGATGCTGCTCCTGTTCACCTTCGCCTTGATGCTCATTCTTGGTGATCTGGTGAAGCTTACGTGGGGTCCAGAGTATTGTTCGGTAGTGCCACCGAAAGTGCTCAGGGGTTCAATTTCAGTATTTGGTTCATCGCTTCCCCGCTATAATTTCTTTCTCCTCATCGTAGGCCCTCTTGTGGCCGTTGCCCTCTGGTTCTTTACCAATAGGACGAAGATAGGCAAGATCTCCCGCGCGGCGGCGGTAGATAGGGAAATGGTGGGCATAATAGGCATTAATGTGAGCTGGGTATTTGCCGCGGCCTTCGTGATTGGCTGTTATCTGGCTGGGCTCGGCGGGGCCCTGGTCGTTCCGACGGTGAGCGTCTGTCTGGGGATGGATCACGACATCATCATCGAGGCTTTCCTCATCGTTACCATCGGGGGATTGGGGAACATATGGGGGGCTCTCGTTGGCTCCCTCATCTTTGGGGTAACGCACTCCCTTGGCGTGTTGCTGTGGCCGCAATTCGCCATTGTATTCCCCTATGTTGCGGTGGTCATCGTGCTCCTCCTGCGGCCGAGGGGCTTGCTCAAATCGGTTTGGTAAGGGGGTGCGGACGTTGTTCAAGGGGATTATCAATCTGAAATCGGTGTGGCCCATATGGGCTATTCTTATCGTTCTGCTGGTTCTGCCGCCGATACTTCCACGATTTTACACTTACATACTCGCGGTGATTTTCGTCACTTCTCTTTTGGCCATGAGCCTTAACCTCGTGCTCGGCCACGGCATGATTTTTCAATTTCACCATGGTGTTTTCTACGGGGTGGGGGCCTATACCACGGCCCTCATGCTGAGCAAGACTTCCCTGCCCATGTGGATTGGCTTTGTCGCCGGTCCCGTAGTTGCGGCCCTGGTGGGCCTGCTCATCGGCTGGTTTTGTATCAGGTTAACGAGGCTCTACTTCGGCATGCTCCAGATCTCCCTGGGTTCGCTGATTTGGGCCATTGCGTTCCGCTGGTATGCGTTCACCGGTGGTGATGACGGCATCCACGGTATTCCCTTGCCCTCACTCATATCTTCCTTGAATAGTGCGTACTATTTTATCCTGATTATCCTCGTCATCTGCCTGGTGGCCCTGTACCTCATTTTGAAATCCCCCTTTGGAACAACGCTTGAGGCCATCCGCGATAATCCCCAGCGGTGTGAGGCAGTGGGCGTCAACGTCAGGCGGCATCAGCTCATGGCTATCGTGATCGCCACCTTCTTCGCCGGCGTTGCCGGTGTACTCTTCGTGGTGCTTGAGGGTTCCGTTTTTCCCGACCTCCTGTTCTGGGTTCTGTCGTTGGAGGTATTCATCATGTGCCTCTTGGGGGGATGGTTCACCTTTTCCGGGCCAATCCTAGGGGCGGCGATAATGGTGTCTTTCCGTACGTTCGTGGGTATCTATACCGAGTACTGGACGTTGATTCTGGGGATTATTCTGATCCTGCTCATTTTCTTCCTGCCGGAGGGGGTCATGGGATATCTCTTGGAGAAATTCAAGCCCCAGGCAAAAGAAGTAGGCGAAAGAAGGAGCGAATGAGATGTTACAGGTGGAGGCCGTTGATAAGTCGTTCGGCGACTTCATGGCGGTGTGCCAGGCGAACCTCAGCGTCGGGAAGGGAGAGCTGGCGGCCGTGATCGGGCCAAACGGAGCTGGTAAGACCACCCTCTTTAATCTCATTACCGGTCAGCTATGGCCGGACAGGGGGAAAATAATCTTCAGAGGGGAGGAAATTACCGGATTGCCCGCTTACGAGATCTGTAAAAAGGGGATTGCCCGATCGTTTCAAATAGTCAATATCTTCCCCCGGCTCACCGTTTTCGGAAACGTTCAGGTAGCCGTACTGTCACAGCAGAGAAGGAGCAACAACATTTTCTCCCCGGCGCAGAGTCTGGCTATTGAGGAGACGAAGTCCATCTTGGAAAGCGTGGGCCTTTCGGATAAGGCCACAAGCGTTGCCGGCTCGCTATCCCATGGTGACCAGAAAATCCTGGAGATGGCTATTGCTTTGGGCAATGAGCCAGAACTGCTGATTCTGGATGAACCCACCGCTGGGATGTCACCCGAGGAAACGGCGGCGGCTCTGGAGCTCATCAAGCGGCTGGCCAGCGGTCGAGGGTTGACGATCTTGTTCTGTGAGCATGACATGGATGTGGTGTTTTCCATTGCCCGGAGCATCATGGTTATGCACCAGGGGCGGACCCTTATTCAGGGAAAGCCGGAAGAGGTGAGGGAGAACAGGGAGGTCCAGGAAGCTTACCTGGGAGGTGAATGATGCTCACGCTGCAGGGAATCCACACGTTTTATGGTTTGAGCCACATCCTCTTCGGGGTTTCCCTCAAGGTTGAGCCGGGGGAAGTGGTTTGTCTTCTCGGCCGGAACGGGGCGGGTAAGACCACCACCATGAAGAGCATAATGGGCCTAACGCCGCCGAAGCGAGGGAGCATCAGGTTCAAGGATGAAGAGATCACCGGGAAGCAACCCTATTTACTCGTTCGAAAAGGTATAGCCTATGTACCCGATGATAGAAGGATCTTTGCCGACCTCACGGTGAGGGAAAATCTGGAGATAGCCGAGCGGAAGGGGAGGGAAGCCGAGGGATGGGACCTGGAGAGGGTCTCTGAGCTTTTCCCCGCCCTGAAGGATATTCAATTCCGCAAGGGCGGCTGCCTCAGCGGAGGCGAACAGAAGATGTTGGCCATTGCCAGGGCACTCATGGGCAATCCGGAACTCCTGCTCCTGGACGAACCCACCGAGGGTCTCGCACCCGTGCTGATATACGTCCTTGAGGAGCAGGTGAGAAGGTTAAAGGAGGTCGGGTTAACCGTTTTTCTGGCCGAACAAAACGTGAGATCTGCACTGAGGCTCAGTGACCGTGGCTACATCATTGACAACGGTCAGATCCGTTACCAGGGAAGCGTTGGGGAGCTGAAGGAAAATGAGGAGGTGAGGAAGAAATATTTGCTGGTATAGTCTTGGTCATATACACAGCGATGGCTTCCGGTCCTCCTCTCGATGGAATTTCCTCATCTTTGCAGAAAAGGTTTTTGTCATTTCTATTCGCATCGGTTCTTTTTCCAAAGAATAGTTCATCGCGACGTGAGAGTGAAAGACGAACCTCCATGATAAAGGTATGGTCTGAAAAAGGAAGGGGAGGGCAGCGGGGGTTCGTTCGATCAAAGTGCCCCGGCTTTTATGGTATGAGAACTCCGGCTTGGAGTTGACATGCCCTAATCCTTAACAGGTTGTCCCCTCCTAATGCCACAATTAAACACATCCCCTGATTGTCAAAGGAAGATCAGTAGCCTCTTAAAATAGGCCAAAAGGACGCAAAGGAAGGCAAATGCCGATGAGACAAGGGCGAATACGTTGCCGTACCGAGTATAGAAGGTTTTTTCGATTCTCGGGCCGATTTGACCGACGAGGGTCTCCTGCGTGAAGAGGCTGCTCATTTTGCGAATCTCCCCCTTTGCATCGATGAAGGCACTGATCCCGGTATTGGCCGCCCTGGCAATAGAGACCCGATTTTCTATGGCCCTGAAGGTCGCCATGGATAGGTGTTGATGAGGGGCAGAGGTCCTTCCGAACCAGGCATCATTGGTAATGGTGACCAAGAAGTCGGCACCTTCCTTTACGAACTTTCGGCAGAGGTTGGGGAAGATAATCTCGTAACAGATAAGGACGCCGAAATCCCCTCGTGGAAAACGGAGATTCCGGACAAGTTTACCTGGAGACAGGTTTCCCACCGCGCTTAGGCTTCCTAGAAAGAAGAGAAACTTGGAGAGCGGGACATATTCGCCGAAGGGAACGAGGTGAATCTTGTCATATCTCCCAATGACCTCCTTTTCCGGTGAAAGGAGATAGGCGCTATTGTAGTACTCCACCTTTCCCTTGACCCAATCGTAAGAAGGGCTCCCGAAAAGCAGATAGGCACCGGTCTTTCCGGGAACCTCCATCACCCGGGGTTGATATCTCTCTTCTGACTGGAAGAAGAAGGGAGTTGCCGTCTCAGGCCAGATGATGAGGGATGGTTTCTCCCTTGCCACGATGGAACTGAGGTTTTCATATATCTGAAGGGTTTTCTCCTGGTAGGCGGTATTCCACTTGATGCTCTGATCGATGTTTCCCTGGGCAAGACCGATTCTCATTTTTCGCTGACGGGAGGAGATGTTTTCAACCTTTTTGATCTGGGCGATACCGTATCCGAAGACCACAACGAGAATGGCAAGGACGACGACGCCTTCCCGGAGGGGTGGAGGTCTTTCCGCGCGCCCCATCATCGAAATAAAATCATAAATCACCGCATTGACCAGGAGGATAAGGAATGAAATACCATAGACACCTGTTATGTCGCCTACTTGGATGATGGGAAGGTTCAAGTATTGGGAATACCCGAGGGCTGCCCAGGGAAACCCCGTAAAGAAAAAGGAGCGGATGTATTCAAGGGAAACCCAGAGAAAAGGGGCCACTACCACCATATTCCATTGAATACGACTCCTTATGTAGGTGAGCAGGAAGGCGAATACCGCCACATACAGGCTTAAGTAGGCAACGAGGAGCACAAGGATAAGGCCACTGGGGATAATATGGATCCTTCCATAGGTGTGGACGGCTACGATGACCCAATAGAGAATGCCGAGAAAAGAGACGAAGCCCGTGGTGAAGCCCAAATAGAAACTGGTCAGGAGATTCTCCCTTTGGATAGCAAAGAGCAATGGAACGAGGGAAACCCAAGCAAGAATTTCCATATCGAATTTGGGAAAGATAATACAGAGGAGTAAACCGGAAAGACAAGCCAGGAGAAAGTTTTTCGTTTTTGTCGATTTCATGATGTGTGTGGAGGAAAACTGATAGACTATCCTAATTGAAACGGCCAGATTTTTCAAGAAGGAAAGGATCATTGTCCGTCGCTCCGAAATGGCAGTTCATAGTGCGGATGGGTATGAGGCCATACGTTATCATTGGAGAAGTGTTCCATGATACGATGGCTCGGGGAATTCAACCATGATTATGTCACACGCTATGCATAAAGGTGAGAAAGGGAAAGGTGACGATCGAATCCAATCCAAGAGGGATGTGGGGAGAAGGGATGAAGAAGTGAGCCCTCCTTGGATCAAGAGGAAAAGGGGGAAATAGCACCTTTTTTCACAGTGCCACCATTTTCTTAATGGGCCTTCACTTCCCTGACATAAAGGGATTTCAAGGACCTAATCCATTACATAGCCTTCCCAGCCGTTCCCTCTGATTAGTTGGCATACATTTTGCTTTATTTTCAAAGTAACCGAGTTTGCAAGGGAAGATCTATGCACACCCTTCTCCTCTTCCAACTATTATTGGCTACCTTCGGTATCTACGCCGCAACGAAATATTCGGACATGGCCAAACTATATATCCCTCTGGGATGTCTTGTGGCTATGTTTTTCGTTGGCAAACTGGAAGGAAGGCTCAAGAAAAAGGACTCAGGGGAGGAATCCACTCACAAGGAACACGACGAATCTGGGGAAAAGAGAGATGAATTCGACACGATAAAATATATTCTTTGGGGAAAGAACGAGCTGATGTTGGTTGACGCAGTCCACTCAGTCCTCAAGGACTTGGGCCTCCAGGTGACCAAGACGTCCAAATATCCCACCATCGACCGAATCGTTAAGATTCCCGGAACCCATATGACCTTCGGCATGCAGATCATCGGGTCGGAACGCGAGGTGATGGGGGATAATAGTAAACTCAATCAGGCCCTGCAATTTGACCGGGAAAAAAAGAACGCTGAAAAGACCGTCATCATCGCCAATGCCCACCATACTATTTCCCTGGCCGAGAGGGATAGACGCGAGGATTTCTCACAGGACGCCATTATGAGGATGGGACCCACCAATGTGGTGGGCCTCAACACCTTCACCCTCTACAAGGTCTGGGCGCTATGCAAATACAAGGGGAAGGATGTGAAGGAAATCCTGAAACTCCTCTTCAATCATCCCGGCGGTATGTTTAGAGTCGAGGACTATAATATGCAACTATGACCCGAGTACCAACTCCATCGAGCCATTCCCTCCAATTCCAACTCATCCCCTTCCTCAAGGAATGAAGTGCCTTCCACAGAGAACACGTACGGCTCTCTGTTGGTCTCCGTAGATCGGGGAATGGCCTATGCGTTAAATTCCCTCAAATTGCCTCATGATAATGGCGCTATTTACCCCGCCAAATCCGGCCGAGATAGACACGGCAGTTTTAACTTCAACCTTCCGCGGTTCGTTAGGGACATAGTCCAGATCGCATTCAGGATCTGGAAACTCGTAATTGATGGTTGGATGGATCATTCCCCTCTGGATAGTCAGCGCTGTTGCTATGGCTTCGACCCCACCTGCGGCCCCCATGAGATGACCGGTGATCGATTTTGTTGAACTGATGGGAATATCGTAAGCCAATTTACCCATGGCTTCCTTTATTGCCAGTGTCTCCACGGCATCGTTTAGCCGAGTCGACGTCCCATGGGGATTGATATAATTTATCTCCCCCGGGGTGATGCCACCGCTTTCCAACGCAAGCTTTATGGCCTTTATGAGGGCCTCGCCTTTGGGATCGGGCTCGGTAATGTGATATGCATCCGCCGTCATCCCATATCCGATGAGCTCGGCATAGATCGAGGCATCCCTCGCAAGGGCGTGTTCCAATTCCTCCAAAACGAGTATTCCCGTCCCCTCTGCCATGACAAAACCATCCCGTTGAGCATCGAAGGGACGGCTCGCCTTCGTGGGGTCGTCATTGTGAGTGGACATGGCCCTGAGGGCGACGAATCCTCCGAAGACATAAGGGGTGATACAGGCATCTACCCCTCCCGTGACCATAACGTGTTCAGCTCCCTCCTGGATCTGGCGATAGGCATTGATAATGGCATGGGTACCTGAGGCACATGCCGTTGAAACCGTATAGGAAGCCCCCCGTAGGCCAAATCGATCCGCAACATTAGAGGTGATCGAGCTTACATAGACGTGGGGTAGTCCAAAGGGGGATAACCGCTTCGGCCCCCGATGTTCGAGGAAATTTTCGTGAAACATTTCCAGTAAATCCATGCTTTCAGCCCCGATGCCCAAGATGACCCCAATCTTGAAGGAATCCGAGTTCCCTATGCAATACTGTCCCTCTTTCAGCCTCTCCTGATTCAATTCAACCCGCAAATCGGCATCCTTGAGGGCCAACATGGTACCGGCGATGGCGAATCGGGAAGTCCTGCTCAAATATTTCGACTTTCTCGTCTCGGTCACATACTCGAAGAGGTTAAAATCCTCTATTGGGGCGGCGATTTTGGTCCTGTACTGATCCATATCGAAACCGGGAAAGTCGATGCGTTTAACCCCGGACCTTCCCTTCAAAAGGGATTCCCAGTAGGGTTCCTTTCCTATACCTATAGGGGAAACGGGTCCAACCCCGGTAATAACAACCCGTTTAGATCCATCCTTTGACCGTGAATTCCTCATTTGGCCACCTCTCACCGTAATCGATGGAATGGAGGATTCTATTTAATAGTAAAAGAGGAAAATAATCAAATTTTTTTGCAGAAAGATTAATAATAGTACCCATTGCCTTGATTTTCTAATGATTTCGTCTATTATAGCCTACTGCTCAACACATTTCCAATCGGGAAAGGATCAACAGTTAAACTCCGGGAATCTTGAGGACCGTTTCCCCTTGACTTTTCTATGAGAATGTATTAAGTGCCGGATAAAGGGACAGGGGAAGGGAATGACCATGAAGAAGGTTCCCATCACGAGACAGGGCTATAGAGATCTCGCGAAGGAATTGAGCCGCTTGAAGAGAGTGGATCGGGTTCAGGCGATGAAGGCCATCGAGGAGGCTCGCGGCCATGGAGACTTAACCGAAAATGCCGAATACGATGCGGCAAAGGAAAAACAGGCATTAATCGAAGGAAAAATCCGGGATATCGAATCCAGGCTTACTCATTCGGAGATCATTGATACGAAAAACCTCCCGTCGGACAGGGTGGTATTCGGATGCGTGGTTTTGTTGGAAAATTTGGATACAGGGGAGCAGGTTCAATATGAGATCGTGGGGCCCGATGAATCGAATGTGAAGCAAGGTAAGATATCTTCCGATTCCCCCGTGGGCAGTGCCCTCATCGGAAAGAAGGTTGATGATGAGGTGAGCGTTCGGACTCCAGGGGGAATGAGAAATTTCCAGGTAGTTCGCATTTCTTCGGGGTCACGAGAATAACATCCTTGATTTCCCAAATTGTCGGAGCCCCAATGATACGGTCCTTTTCCCGGATGGGCAAAGTATTTCCGCCGACGAAGAGATGGACGATAGCATCGTGACGACGAATCGTTTGGATGGATTTGGGGAAAAAGTAGTCGGGGCTTAAGACATCCTGAACCGCCCTTCTCTGCCTCAATAATACCAATACCAGGGACGATAGGGATGCCAACCTGGGTATGGCCAATAGGGGTAATCCCACCACCAAGGATGCGGCCGGTAGAGATATTGGGCTTTCCCCACCTCCCTCCATAGATGGATCTCCCTCGGGGAGAGGACGGGATACGTATATTCGATTTGGCCTATGGGCATTGCTTTTTGACCAATAATTTCCCCGGCCACAGTAATCTCCCTGTCCTTTCGATATATGGCCGTATCCAGGTAGCCCGGATAGAGGATGATAAACCTCCCCTGGCTCTTATCCGATTCTTTAGGCCTTCCCCATCTATTGAGATCCTTTTGCAATACGGTGACTCGTGTACCCTCCTTTAAGTTCTTGGACTCGATGATCACCCCACCCCAGAGAACGACCTTTCCCTGATAACCAGTGACGTCCTTTATCACCTCCTTCAGGCTCAGAGCCGGGGTTACCTCCCTTCTGACCTCTTTGGAGATGACATAGGCGCATCCTGAAAGGAGAAAGAGGATCATGGATGAAATGAAGAGATTGAGATGCTTTTTCATGATTACCTAAACCTATCTTACCAAATTTAACATATATCGCCAATGGGCTCGGTGGAAACCCATCCAGCTATTCCCTCTTTTACCTTTAAGTCCGCATAAAAGTATGGTAAAAATTTACCAAACCACGGACGCGAAATATAGCCAGGGGCCACTGTCATGGGAAATTTCGGTACGCTCAAGGGATATTTCGTCCAACACAGACGGCGGCTGTTAGCCGGACTGGCTACCCTCCTGGTAGTAGACGGTCTGCAGCTTATCATCCCCCAAGTCATCAAGTGGGCCATCGATGATCTCACCAGGGGAGGAATCGCCCGGGCCGATCTGGTCAAATATGCTCTGTACATAGCCGGGATCGCTTTGCTCATCGGGTTCTTCCGGTACTTTTGGAGATTCATGATTCTGGGGACTGCCCGAAGGATTGAGGAAGCCTTGCGAAACCGGCTCTTTTCCCACCTCCAAACACTCTCACTCAATTTCTTCCAGGAGACCAAGACGGGAGATCTCATGGCCCATGCCACCAATGATATAGATGCCGTACGAATGGCCGTGGGGATGGGGCTCGTGGCCATTACCGATACCCTCGTTCTCGGAGCCTCGGCTATCGTATTCATGATCTTGATCGACCCAAAGTTGACTCTCTTCGCCATGATTCCCATGCCCTTTATTGCCTTGGTGACGACCCGTTTCAGCAGGCTCGTCCATCATCGATTTACGAGCGTTCAGGCCTCTTTCTCCACGTTAACCGAACAAGTAAGGGAAAGCCTAGCGGGGATAAGGGTTGTCAAGGCCTTTGCCCAGGAGGGACATGAAAAGGGAAAGTTGAGCCACATTGGCGAAGAGTACGTGGGGAAAAACCTTCAGCTGATCAAGGTATGGGGGATGTTCTTCCCCTTAATCATGCTTCTGGCGAATTTGGGGACGGTTATCGTTCTCTGGCTGGGGGGGATGGGGACAATATTGGGAACTATCACCCCGGGTGGTTTCGTTGCCTTCATGACGTATCTCGGCATTCTCACCTGGCCCATGATGGCCTTGGGGTGGGTCATTAACCTCATCCAGAGGGGGTCCGCCTCAATGGGGCGGATTAACAAGATCCTGAATACCGAACCGGAAATTACCGACCAACCCTCTCTGCGACCTATTACAAGGCTGAAGGGGAAAATCGAGTTCCGGAACCTCACCTTTTCCTACAAACCGGATTCGTGCCCGGCTCTCAAAGACATCACTTTCCGCGTGAATCCCGGAGAATATGTGGCCATCGTTGGAAGGACGGGCACGGGGAAGACGACGCTTTGTAACCTCATCCCGAGGGTCTTCGACCCGCCCAATGGCCATCTCTTTATGGACGGCTGCGAGATCCACACCATTCCCATTAAACCCCTCAGGGAAGGCATCGGCTATGTACCTCAGGATACCTTCCTCTTCTCCACCACCATCAGGGAGAATATTGTGTTTGGAAATCCTGAGGCATCGCAGGGGAAGATCGCGAATGCCGCTCGAATTGCCCAGATTGACGAGGACATCAGGGCCTTTCCCATGGGCCTTGAAACGTTGATCGGGGAGAAAGGGATAACCCTTTCCGGAGGGCAAAAACAGCGTGTCGCCATCGCCCGGGCCATTCTCTCGGATCCCCAAATCATGATTTTTGACGATGCCCTCTCCTCCGTGGATACCCAAACGGAAGAGCGGATTTGGAATGGGCTTAGGGAAATCTCGAAGGGAAAAACCTGCATTGTCGTTTCCCATCGACTCTCATCCATAAAGGAAGCCGATAAGATCGTCGTCCTGGATGAAGGAGAGATCAAGGAAATGGGGGATCACAAGAGCCTCCTCTCCATGGGCGGGATCTATGCCGAGATTTACCGGAGGCAGCAGATTGAGGAGGAATTAGATCGGGAAAACAGAAGGGTGAGTGGTCATGCACGTTGATTACGGTTATTTCGAGGGAGATCATTTGGGAAAGCCTTACGACATCGGTTTGATTCGACGGCTATTCCCGTATACGAAACCCTACCGGCTTATCATCAGTGCATCCATCGTGTTGATCCTCTTTGTCACAGGGTTCGAACTCCTCTTTCCCTATCTGATAAAAGTGGCCATCGACGACTACATCGTTGTCTCTGCCCGTAAAGTTACCTTGAGCTCCAACGCCTCACCCCTGCGGAGGATGCTTTTGGACCGATATAGCACCCTCCTGTTTTCCTCCGCCGATCCGGAGATCTTCTTCATTCGAGCATCTGACCTAAGGGAAATCGAACCCCGCGATCTGGAGTCTTTCCAGAGGGCAGGCCTTATCGGCGAAGAGTGGTTTTATCCCTTCCGCCCGAAGGAGGAGGCGGGAAAAAGGGTGGTCGAGCGCTACCGGTCCTCCTTCACACAGAGTGGGGACTACTATTTCATATCTTACCGGGATATGAAGGGATTTAACCAAGGGGATATCCTCACGTTGAGAGGAGAGGATGTGCGAGGAGTAGCGGTCGTTGCGGCCGTCTTCATGCTCATCCTCATTTTGAGCTTCGGATTTAATTTCCTCCACGTGTATGCCATGGAATACACCGGACAGAGGGTGATGAACGATTTGAGGATCCGGGTCTTTGACCACATTCAGCGGCTATCCCTTTCTTTCTTCGATCGTACCCCTGTTGGAAGATTGGTGACCCGGGCAACCAACGATGTTCAAAACTTACATGAAATGCTCACCAGGGTGTTCGTCTATCTCTTTAAGGATATATTTCTGCTGGCTGGCATCATCGTGTTACTGCTCAAGATCAACTGGGAACTGGCGTTGGTCTGTTTCAGCCTTGTGCCTCTGATCTTCTCTATTACCCTCTATTTCAGCGGTAAGGCACGGGATGCATTCAGGGTGGTTCGGCTCACGATCGCTAAGATCAATGGCACGCTTCAGGAAGACTTCTCGGGGATCAAGGTAGTCCAGATCTTCAACCGAGAGAGGGAAAACTTCAGGCGGTTCAAGGTCCTCAACCACGAAAACTACCTGGCCAACATGAGGCAAATCGTCATATTCGCCCTCTTCGTTCCCATCATAGAGATCGTCGGGACCATCGCCATCGCCCTCCTCATCTGGTATGGTGGGGGGAAGGTCATCTCGAATACCCTGAGCTTGGGCACCCTGGTAGCCTTCCTTTCCTATCTGAGGATGTTCTTTCAGCCCATCAGGGACATATCGGAGAAGTATAACATCATGCAGTCCGCTATGGCATCAACGGAACGGATCTTTGAGGTGTTGGACAATCGAGAGATGATTCCGGAACCCCCGGCTCCAAAATCCCTACCCGGGATGAGGGGGAATATCGAGTTCAGAAATATCACCTTCTCGTACACAGGCGATGAGGTGGTCTTAAAGGACGTCTCCTTCGGCGTTGGAGCAGGGGAAACAGTGGCCATTGTCGGTGCCACGGGAGCGGGAAAAACCTCTATCATTAACCTCCTGGAACGCTTCTACGATCCCCAGGGAGGTCAAATTTTAATCGATGGGGTTGATATCAGAGAACTGGATAAATCCTTTCTCAGATCCCAGATCGGACTGGTGCTGCAGGATGTATTTCTCTTTGCGGGGGATATCCGGTCCAACATCCGGTTGGGAAATGAAGGGCTTTCCCAGTATGAGATCGAAAGGATCGCCCGATATGTGAATGCCGACCGTTTTATTCAGAAGTTCCCCAAGGGATTGGAGGAGGAAATGAAAGAAGGGGGGACTACCCTCTCGGCGGGGGAAAGGCAACTTTTGGCCTTTGCCCGGGCCTTAGCCGTAAGCCCCAAGATCTTGATTCTCGACGAGGCTACCTCCAACGTTGATACTGAGACGGAAAGGCTCATCCAGGATGCCCTGAGGAAACTCATGGAAGGTCGAACCTCCATTATTATCGCCCATCGGCTTTCCACCATTCAACGGGCGGATCGGATCATCGTCATGCATAAGGGAAGCATACGGGAGATGGGAACCCATGCGCAACTTATGTCCCAAAGGGGGATCTACTACAGGCTCTATCGACTTCAATACAAACCTTAACTGGAGCTTGCTGAGTTTCTTGAGTACTCTCTTGTCCCTTTGCTCCAAGGCTTCTGGATCTGCTGCTCGAATTCCCTTTCACTCACTGAAAAAAGTTTTTGACCATTCTCGAGTTCGCTTCACTGCAAACCCAAAACTCGCCCTCCGGGCTCAAACAGTGCAGTTGCGGTTCTGCAGTGCTGCATTCATGCGGTTGTACGGTGCATATGTTAATTCAACTGCGTGATAAACTCGCGCTCGGAGCTCTTTTTTCCAGTTTTTAGAGATCGCAAACATAAATCTCGACAAAATGGTCGAAAGCGCCCCAGGTTCGTCGACCTTGCATAACTCATTGAAACAATAAAGGAAATGAGGAAATCCCCTTTCTTTCCGTCGACGATTCTGTCGAAAAGAGAAGGCCAAATAGAGGGATAGTCAAAATCAAATAATTTAATGATATTAGTAGCTTCCGTATAATTCCTCCTGTTGGCACGTCCCTTGCTCTCTAGGTGAGCAAATACCACATTTCAACAGGAGGAGGTAGAAGCCATGAGCATGAG